>DATILY010000097.1:0-25834 GCA_035475895.1 Casimicrobiaceae bacterium
ACCTCGACCCCGACCTGATACGCGGTCATCAGGTCGCGGCCGCTGCGATGGTCGCGCTCGGCGAGCGCAAGCGCGGGCGGCAGCGCGGGCGCGGTCGGGTGCGTGAGCAGGCCATACACGCGATCCTTCGCCACGGCGAGCTGCGTGTCGTCGTAGTCGTCGGCGTGAATCGAGACGCCGTTGGCGAACGCGGCAAAGCGCGCCGGCAGGCGCAACGACGAGCCGATGACCGTGCTGCCATCGGCCGTCGCGATGCCCAGCGCCTCGAGATAGCGGCGCGCGATGGCGCCCGTTTGCGACGCCGCGCCAGCCAATGCCAGGCCGATGCCGTCGAGCACCGACCGCTTGCCGAGATGCGCGACGTCGTCGGGAATGTCCTCGGCGCGGGTGTTGACGACGAACGCGGCGACATACGCGCTGAGCGAGCGGGGTGCATCGGCGGTCGCGACAGGCACGGGAGGAGCGGCTTGCATGGTTCTCTTTCTACGCAGTGAGCGTTGCAGGAACGGTCGATGTGCGGCTGGCGGCCAGGCCCGCACCAAGGCGCACCGCGGCCTCGAGCGCGCCGGTGGAAGCCTTGCCCTTGCCGACGATATCGAACGCGGTGCCGTGCGCGGGTGTCGTGAACACCGTGGCCAACCCGGCCGTGACCGTGACGCCGCGATTGAAGCCGCGCAGCTTGGTGGCGATCTGGCCCTGGTCGTGATACATGGTGAGCACGCCGTCGAACTCGCCGGCGATGGCCTTGAGAAAGACGGTGTCCGCAGGAAACGGACCCTTGCACGCGATGCCGCGGGCAGCAGCGGCGGCGACAGCGGGCGCGATCACGTCGATCTCCTCGCGGCCGAACAGGCCGTTCTCGCCGCCGTGCGGATTGAGGGCCGCCACCGCGATCCGCGGAGCCGCAATGCCGGCGCCGCGCATCGTGGTATCCGCCAACGTCAGCGCGTCCGTGATGCGCTGGTGCGTGATCTGGTCGAGTGCGGTGCGCAGCGACACATGCGAGGTGGCGCGCGACATCCACAGACCATCGAGGACGTTCATCTCGCTGAAGTGACCGCGGTGCCCGGTGAGGTGCGCGAACAGCTGGTGCTCGTCGTTGAACCGCCATCCACCGGCGTGCAGCGCCCCCTTGTTGAGCGGCGCGAAGGTGATGCCGTCGATTTCGCCGGATAGCGCGAGACGAACCATCTCCTGGAGCGTCTCGCCGACGACGCGCCCGGCATCGGCCGATACGGCGCCGCGGCGCAATCCCGCGGTGTCCTGGTTGTGCAGGTCGATGATCGGGATGTCCGGCCGTGACCAGTCGATTTCGCGCGGACGCGCATGGGCTCGTGTCACGAGCATGACGCCCGCGTCCTGCGCCCCCATGGCCAGCACCCGTGCATCGCCGATGACGACGATGCGCGCGGCGTCGCGCAGGCGGCCGTCCGCGAGCACGCGGGCGCACTGCTCGGGACCGATGCCGGTCGGATCGCCGGGCATGAGGCCGATGACCGGCCGTTCGGATGGCGTCATGCCAGTCTCCGGTTGGTGAAGCGGGTCACGATTGCAACCAGCACGAAGGTGATGACGAGCATCGTCACGGACAGCACCGCGATCGGCCCCCAGTCGTTGCTCTCGCGCAGGTCGAACATGGTCACCGAGATCGTCTTGGTGCGAGCGGTGAACAGCAGGATGGTCGCGGACAGCTCGCGCACCGACCCGATGAAGATGAAGATCCAGGTTGCGATCACGCCGTTGCGGATGAGCGGCGCGGTGATGTCGGCCAGCGCGCGCAGGCGGGTGGCGCCAAAGATCCGGCCCGCGTCTTCCAGCTCGGGGTGCACGCTCTTCAGCGCTGCCGTGATCTGCTGATAGCCGACCGGCAGCTCCTTGGTGACGTACGCCAGGAAGATGATCGCCAGCGTGCCGTAGAGCACCAGCGGCGGGTGCGTGTATGCGAGGAACAGCCCGACCGCGAGGACGATGCCGGGTATCGCGACCGGCGAGGTGGCCAGGAAACCGATCGCGCGGTGTCCCCAGATGACCCGGCGGGCGGCGAGGTAGCCGACGATCGTCACGAGCAGCGTGCCCGCGGTCGCCGCTGCAACGCACAGGATGAACGTGTTCTGGAACGCGAGCCGCGTCTGGCTGAAATCGAAGAACACGAAGC
Source organism: Casimicrobiaceae bacterium (assembly GCA_035475895.1). Taxonomy (GTDB): domain Bacteria; phylum Pseudomonadota; class Gammaproteobacteria; order Burkholderiales; family Casimicrobiaceae; genus VBCG01. The sequence goes on from DATILY010000097.1 coordinate 2,156, forward strand.
GCCAGTGTTCCAGGCTGAAGTTCGCGAGCGTGGAGGGACCGGCCCAGTTCTTGACGAAGGCCGTGCGCAAGAGCACGGCATACGGCAGCACGACCGAACAGGCGAGCACGAACACGAACAGCATCAAGGCGGGCACCGTCCACTGGCGCAGGCGCACGGCGCGCATGGCACTGCTCTTGCCGCCGATGACCGAGTAGCCTCGCCGCCCCATGATCATGGCCTGTGCGCGCAGCAGCACGGCGGTCATGACCAGCAGCGGCAGTGCGGCGGCCGCGGCGAGACCGAGCTGCGGAGGAAACTGGAACAGGCTCCAGATCTTCGTGGTCATCGTGTCCACGCCGGCTGGCAATGCGAGGATGGCAGGCACGCCGAAAAGGGTCAGCGACTGCAGGAACGCGATCAGGAAGCCGGCCAGCAATGCCGGCATGACGAGTGGAAGCGTGATGTCCAGAGCGGTTCGCCATTGCGACGCGCCGAGGATCGACGCGGCGTCCTCGAGGTCCGCGGGAATCACGTCGAGGCTGTTCGCAACGAACGTGAACACGTACGGGAAGGTGTAGAGCGCCATCACGAACACCATTCCGCCCGCCGAGAAGATGTTGACGAGGGCGCTGCTGTCGAACGGCTTGAGCCCGAACAGCGCGTAGTACCACTGGTTGATCAGTCCCGCATTGGGGCCCCCGAGCAGCACCCAGGCGAATGCCCCGAGAAACGGCGGCGTGACGAACGAGGCGAGGATGAGCGTGCGGAAAACGCGCTTGCCGGGCAGGTCGGTGCGTGCCACCAGCCAGCTCATCGGCAACGCTGCGACCACGCACAGCGCACCGACGGCTGCCGAAGTCCACAACGACGTCCACAGCGGCCCCAGGAACGCCGGGTCGCTCAGCACCTGCGCGTAGCGGACCAACGACCACTGGCTCGCATCGTCGCGCAGGCTCGTGACGACCAGCCAGAACATCGGCAGGCCGACCAGCGTCACGAGCACCAGCGCGAGCAGGATGGCGAGCGGCATGGTGGCGTCGTAGCGCCGCGGCGAAGGCGCCCGCTCCACCGGCATGCCGGCCGTGGTTGCCACGCTCATGATGCGGCGCCGCGTCAGTTGCCGAACAGGGCGGTGTAGTGACGCTTGATCTCGGCGACTTGCGGCAGCATGCCGGCCGGATCATCCGGCAACAGCTTGATCTGCGACAGCGGCGTGCGCCCCGGCGGGTCCTTCACGTCCGGATGCACCGAGCGCGTGCCACCCTTCGTCACGGCAAGCTGCTGCACCTTGGCGGTGTAGAGGAAGTTCTGCAGCACGCGCGCGGCGTTTGGATGCGGAGCGCTGGCGAAGATCGCCGTGGGCGAGGCGACGAAGGGCGTGCCTTCCTTGGCGTAGATGATCTTCACGGGACTTTTCGCGTCGATCTCGATGAACATGTTGTACTCGTTGCCATCCACCATGACCGCGCGCTCGCCGCTGGCGATCGTCTTCGGGGGCGCCGTCGTCGACTGCAGCTGCTGCACGCCCTGCTTCGCGAGCTTCTCGAAGTAGTCCCATCCCAGCACCTTCACGAGCGCGTACGTCCCGGTCAGGCTTGTGCCGCTGTATCCGGGATGCGCCTTGACGAGCTTGCCTTTCCACTTGGGATCGAGCAGGTCCACGTAGCCGCTCGGCGCATCCTTGGCGTCGACCAGGTTCGTGTTGTAGCCCATCACGTTGAGCGTCGCCCGCCAGGTGGCGAACTGCCCGTCCGGATCCTTGTACTGAGAGGCGAAGCGCTGCACGTCGGGTGGAACGTGCGTTGCAAGGAGCTTCTGCTGCTTCCAGTAAAGGAAGTGCGAGGCGTCGGACGAATTGACGACGTCGACGTTGTGGATGCCGGATTGGACTTCCTGTCCGATGCGCTGGAACACGCGCTCGGATCCCGAGCGCTCGACGTCGATGTCGATCCTGGGATATTGCGCGCGAAACTCATTGGCGATCGCTTCGGCAACCTTCACGTCGACCGCGGTGTACCAGACGACCTTGCCTTCCTTCTCGGCGGCAGCGACCATCGCGGGCGTCGTCTCCTGGGCGACGGCCGGGATGGCCGCGACGGCGAGCAGCCCGGCGGCAATGAACTGCAACAGCGCGGCTTTCATGGATTTCTCCTCCTTCATTGAATGAGCCCACGGCAATGCGGGGCGGGCAGGCGCACGGCAACCCGCGCGCCGGCCGGAATCTCGACATGCGGCGGCGCCGTGATCAGGATGTCCTGTCCGACGTCGACGATGTAGTCGCGATGGCTGCCCAGATAGGCGTGCTTGCGCACGATCGCCGGGAGCACGTTGTCCTCGCCGCTGCCCGCATCGTTCGGCAGCAGCTCGACGTCGTGCATCTTGATGCACACGCTCATCGGCTCGCCGGGCGCGACGAAGTCGCCTTGGTCGACGCTGATCGTCCGGCCGCTGATCTCCATCCTGCGATCGCCGAGATAGCGGCCCTTGAGCACATTGCTGCCGCCGAGGAACCGGGCCACGAACTCGGAGCGCGGCTGCTCGTACACGTCGGTCGGCGTGCCGATCTGCTCGAGACGTCCGGCGTGCATGACGACGATCCGATCGGCCATGGTCATCGCCTCGGTCTGGTCATGCGTGACGTAGATCGACGTGTATTTGAGCTCGTCGTGCAGCCGCCGGATCTCGAAGCGCATTTCGGCGCGGAGATTGGCGTCGAGATTCGACAGCGGCTCATCGAGCAGGAGGATGTCGGGCTTGGGCGCCAACGCGCGCGCCAGCGCCACCCGCTGCTGTTGCCCGCCCGAAAGCTCGCCTGGATATCGCTCCGCAAGCCCGTCGAGGCGTGTCGCTTCGAGCATTGCGTCCGTGCGCGCGCGCCGCTCCGGCAGCGGAACGCGCTGCATCTTCAAGCCATACGCGACGTTTTCTCGCACGGTCATGTGCGGCCAGATCGCATAGCTCTGGAACAGCATGCTCATGCTGCGCCGTTCCGGCGGTACCACGAAGCCAGGCGCCGACATGCGCTGGCCGCCAACCACGATCCCGCCGGCATCGGGCTCGAGGAACCCGGCGATCATGCGCAACGTGGTCGTCTTCCCGCAGCCCGAAGGACCGAGCAGGCAGACGAACTCTGCATGCTCGACCGTCAAATCGATGCGATCGACGGAGGTCACCGCGCCGTAGCGCTTGGTGAGGCCGGCCAGCTCGAGTCTTGCCATCGGTCAGGCGACCGGCTGCGGGGCGGTGGACTGCAATCCGCGCTCGACCCGTCCCAAGGCGGCTTCGGCATGCGTGCGCAATGCAGCGGCGGCGCGCTCGGGTTCGCGCGTCTCCAGCGCCATGACGATCGCGCGGTGCTCGGCGTTCGTCACTTCAAGCGCGGGGCCGTGCACCAGTCCTCGCATGCGGAACAACTGCAGCTCGTTGACCACCTGGCGGTACATCGCCGCGAGGCGCGCATTGCCCGCGCTTTCCACGATCAAGTCATGGAAGCGCAGGTTGGCCTCGTAGCAGCGCGCGCGCTGGTTCGCCTTGAGCGCCCGGTCCATCTGGTCCACCAGGTCGCGCAGCGCGCGGACGTGTGCATCGGTCAGGCGCGTGGCGAGCGTGCGTCCGACCTGGTCTTCGAGCGCGGCACGCACGCTGTAGAGATCCATGGCGTCGGACAAGGAAACAGTGCGGATGAACGCGCCGCGATGGCGCGTGAAAGCGACGAGGCCGACGCCGCCCAGCGCCTGCAGCGCTTCACGCAGGGGACCGCGGCTGGTGCGAAAGCGTGCCGCGAGCATCGTCTCGTTCAGCCGCTCGCCCGGACCGATCTCCCCGTCGAGGATGAGCCGCTGCAGCTCAGACCGAAGCGCCGACGTCAGTGAGTGGCCCTGCAGATAGTCGAGCGGCGAGACGGCGGGATGGAGCATCGGCTGCCAACTGTTGACAGTTGACACAGTACGGCACCAAACGGTGGCGCGCAAGCGTTCGCCGCGCCCCGCGGCGACGTCAAGTGCGTGGCTTCGGGTCGTTCACGTCGACCGCATAGTCGCGCAGCGCAGCCTCCCGAGTCACGAACCCGGCGCGATAGTCGGCGAGGATCGCCTCGCGCGTTCGCCGCTTGGGATCTCCGTAGCCACCGCCACCGGCTTCGAGCGTGGTGACCCGATCGCCGGGCTGCAGCAGATAGCGGCCCTTGGGATGCACCACTTCCCCGTTGATGCGGATCTCGCGCAAGCCGCCCGCAGTTCCACCGAGCACGCCGGCCGGCGGGAACTGCGTGCGGCCGGCGAGACACGAGATCGTCATGTCGGCGCCGCTGTCGTTGACGAGCTCGATGCGTTGTCCCAGCCCGCCGCGGAATTCGCCCGGGCCGCCACTGTCGGGCAACAGCTCCTTGCGCGCGACCTGCATGCCCGTGAGGTTTTCCCAGACCTCGATCGACGAGCCGGTCATGTTGGACGGCGACGGCGTGGTGGGCGCGCCGTCGAGCCCTGCAAGCGCGCCATAGCCGCCGGAAGCGAAGAAGATGCTCGACACGCCGCGGCCGTCGCGCGTGCGGCCCTGCACGTTGATGAGGTTCAGCATGCCGGAGTCGGCCTGCACGCGGTCCGGCACCGCTTCGGCGAGCGCTGCAAACACGAGTGGCACGACGAAGTGCCCGACGATATGCCGGCCGCCGGTGGGTGAAGGCGGCACGGCGTTCAGGATGCAGCCCGCCGGAGCGCTGACATGGATCGGCCGCACCGAGCCTTCGTTGTTCGGAATGCGCGGGGTGGTCAGAACCTTGACGGCGTAGCAGGTCATCGCGCGCGTGTAGCACAAGGGTACGTTGATGGCCCAGGGAATCGACGCGCTCGTGCCGCTGAAATCCGCGTGCACGTCGCCGTCGCGCAGCTCGACCTGGCAGGCCAGCGTGAGAGGACCGTCCTGCCCCTCGAGGTCGATGCTCGCGCGGTACGTGCCGCGCGGCAGCCGGGCGATTTCCTCGCGCAGCGCGCGCTCCGAGTGCTCGAGGATGGCGTCGGCGAGGGGCTCGATCGAGTCGAGCCCGTACTCGGTCATGAACTCGTTGAGCATGCGTCCGCCCACCGTCGTGCACGACACGTTGGCGAGCAGGTCGCCGATCGTTTGCTCCGGCACGCGCACGTTGGTGCGGATGAGCTCGAGCAGCAGGTCGTCGGGACGGCCTTCGCGGCACAATTTGACGACCGGTATCCGGAACCCCTCTTCGTACACTTCGCGTGCCGCTGCCGAGAAGCCGGCGCCACCGATGTCGGGCAGGTGCGTGACGCTCATCGTGTAACCGACGATGCGCTCGCCACGAAAGACCGGCTGCACGACGTTGATGTCGAACAGGTGGCCCGTGCCGATCCACGGATCGTTGGTCGCGATCACGTCGCCGGGCCGCAGCGTGTCGGGCGGGAAGCGCTCGAGCATGGCAGCCAGCGTGGCGGGCGCGGTGCCGGTGAACGACGGCACGCTGTAGGAACCTTGCGCAATCGCACGGTGGCGTGCGTCGAACACCACGCACGACAGGTCGTAGCTTTCGCGCACGTTGGTCGAAAACGAGGTGCGCACCAGCGAGTTGATGATCTCGTCGGAGATGGAGATCAGCCGGTCCCACTGGATGCCCAGCGCGATCGGGTCGTACTTCATGCGCGCACCTCCGCGACGTCGATCACGAGGTTGAGGCGCTCGTCCACGCTGGCGCCATCGCCGACGCCCAGCACGCAGGTCGATTCGGCTTCCTCGACCAGCGCAGGTCCCTCGACAACATCTCCCGGCTTGAGCGCATAGCGGTCGTACACGGCGCAACGCACATAGCCGCCGGCGTCGGGAAAATACGCCTGCCGGTGGCCGTGCAACGATTCGGGGGAGCGCTGAGCATGCTTGAGCCGGTAAGGCTTGCCAGCACCCGGGGTGGGGCCGTGGACATCGACCTTCCACGCGACGATCTCCAGCGGCCGATCGTCGAAGGCGAGGCCGAAGATCGCGCGGTACTCACGCTCGAAGTCGCCCGGAAGCGCTGCGAGCGCCTCCGCTGCGGCGAGCGCGCGCAGCGGCACCTCCACCTCGTAGCCCTGGCCGACGTAGCGCATGTCGACCTTCACCGCCGCTTCGCATTCGTCGTCCTGCAGTCCCGCTTCGCGCAGCGTCGCCCGGGCTTGCGCGATCAGCGCATCGACGATGGTCGTGAAGCGGTCGGGCGTCAGCAGCTCGAGCGCAACCCGCAGCGACTGCACGCGCTCGAAGCCGATCGGGCTCGTGAGCAGCCCGAACGCCGACATGACGCCCGCGCCGCTGGGGCAGACCACGCGCGGGATGCGCAGCTTGCGCGCGATGCGGGTGCCGTGGATCGGCCCGGATCCGCCGAAGACGACCATGCTGCAGCGCCGGTAATCCACGCCGCGCTCCGACGCATGGACGCGAAACGCTTTCGCGACGTCCTCGTTGATCACCTCGTGGATGCCCCAGGCCGCCTTGTCCACATCGAGCCCGAGGGCGCGCGCAACGCCCTGCTCGATGGCCGCGGCCGCCGCAGCGCGATCGAGGCTCATCGTGCCGCCGAGGAACGACGACGAATCGAGGTAGCCGAGCACGAGGTTGGCGTCGGTGAGCGTGGGACGTCCGCCGCCGCGGCCGTAGCATGCGGGCCCCGGATCGGCACCGGCGCTGCGCGGACCGACGGCGAGCATGCCGCGATCGTCGGGTTGGGCCAGGCTGCCGCCGCCCGAGCCGATCTCGATCATGTCGAGCACGGGGATCTTCACCGGGAGCCCGCTGCCACGCTTGAATTCGTGGACGCGCGCCACCTCGAAGTCGTAGCGCTTGAGCGGCGCATGGTCGCGGATGGTGCACCCCTTGGCGGTGGTTCCGCCCATGTCGAACGACAGGATGTGCGGCAGCGCGAGGTCGACGCTGTGGCGCGCCGACATGAGCACGCCGGCCGCGGGACCGGACTCGAGCATGCGCACGGGATAGCGGCGCGCGATGTCGGGCGTGAGCGTGCTGCCGCTCGAGCTCATGATGAGGAAGTTGCCGCGAAACCCCAGACCGGCCAATCCATCTTCCAGCCGGCGCAGATAGTCGTCGACGGCCGGCTGCACGTAGGCGTTGAGGCAGGCGGTCGTCCAGCGCGCGTATTCGCGCATGAAGGGAAATACGTCGGCCGAAGACGAAACGTTGAGCCGCGGAAACTGCTCGGCGAGCCAGCGCGCGAGCCGCTGCTCGTGCTCGGGATTGGCATAGGAATGCAGCAGGCATACCGCGACGCTGCGCACGCCATGCTGCTCGATCGCCATGGCCATTCGGTCACGCAGCCCGTCGAGCTCGAGGCGCTCGCTCACCGAGCCGTCCCACTTGACGCGCTCGTCGACCTCGAAGCGCAGCTCGCGCGCCACGACGGGCGACGGAAAGCGCAGGCGCAGGTCGAACAGGTCGTAGCGGCTCTCCATGGCGATGTCCAGCACGTCGCGAAAGCCGCGCGTGACGATCATGGCCGTGGGTGCGCCTTTGCGCTCGATGATCGCGTTGGTGACGAGCGTAGTCCCGTGCACGACCATCGCGACATCCGCGGGCCGTATCCCGGCCCGCTGCGTCAGCACTTCGATCCCCGCGATGACCGCCTGCGCCGGATCGGCCGGCGTGGTCAGCGCCTTGTGCGTGACGATCTCCCGCGTATGGTCGTCGAACAACGCGAAATCGGTGAACGTTCCGCCGATGTCCACTCCGATGCGATGAAACATGGTCCTGGTCGAGGGCAATGAGGAAGAGTGCGCCGAACGCGTGCTCACGCCGCGGCCGACTCGCGCATCACGCGCGCGACGATGCCGACGGCTGCGTCGATGTCCTGTGCCGTGATGCCGCGGTAGGTGATGAAGCGCAGGCGGCGGGCGTCGAATGGCAGGGCGAGAAGGCCGTCGCACGCCAGGCGATCACGGAGCAGCGGCGCGGTGAGCGCGGCGCTGGTGATTTCGGCGACGACGATGTTGGTGCGCGTCCCGCCCGTGTCGACTCGCAATCCGGGAACCGCGGCAAGGCCATGCGCAAGCGCTGCGGCCAGTACGTGCGTCTCATGGAGCTCCGCGTCGTCCAGGCCCGCGAGCGTCGCGGCCGCTGTCGGTCCGGTCGGACGGATTCCGCCGCCAAGCCGCTGGCGCACCGTGACGGCTTGCTCGATGAGCGCCCGCGATGCAACCAGGGCGGCCGCGATGGGGCCACCGAACGCCTTGTTGAGGCTGATCGACACCGTGTCGAAGCCATCCGCCAAGGCATGCACCGGCACTCGCAACGCCGCGGCGGCGTGGAAGAGCCGCGAGCCGTCCAGGTGCAACGCCATGCCGGCTGCGCGGCCGATCGCGGCGACGTCGCGCGCATAGTCGGCCGGTACGGCGATGCCGCCGGCGCGATTGTGCGTGTTCTCGAGCACGAGAAGCGATGCGGCGGGCTTCTGCTCGTCGCCGATGGCCACCGCCCGACGCCAGGATTCGAGCGGCGGCATGGCAGCGTCGCCGGGCAGCGGATCGGGCAACAGGCCTGCAAACGCCGCGATGCCGCCTGCCTCCGAGGTGAGCATATGCGCGTCGCGCTGCATGACCGCGCGCGTGCCCGGACGTCCGAGCAGCAACGCCGCGGTGAGATTGGCCATGGTGCAGGTGGGAAAGACGAGCGCGTCCTCATGGCCGAGCAGCGCGGCGAGACGCTCCTCGAGCGCGCGCTGGTGCGGATCTTCACGCAAGCCGAAGTGCAGCGCTTGCGCTGCCGCATCACCGGCCGTGAGCATCGCCGGGGTGGGCCGCGTCAGGAAATCGCTGCGCAGGTCGATGATTGCCATCGGGTCAGCTCTTCAGCGTGGCCGGAAGCCACAGTGCAAGTTGCGGAAAGAAATAAAGGATGAAGCACAGCAGCGAGATGAGCACGGCATAGGGCATGGACGAGCGGGCGATCGCCCCGATCTTCGCGGGCCTGGCGATCGAATGGACCGCAAACAGGTTGAGTCCCATCGGCGGCGTCAGCTGCCCAAGCTCGATCATGACGACCAGCACCACGCCGAACCACACGCCGTTGAATCCCAGCGCCTTGATGGTGGGATAGAGCAGCGGCACGGTGAGCAGCATCATCGAGATGCCGTCGATGAACATGCCGAGCACGAGATACAGCAGGAACGCGCAGGTGTAGAACACGAACGGCGCGACTCCAAGTCCCGCCAGCGCGACCGAGACGCCGCGGCCGATGCCCGCGCTGGTGAGCGCGTAGCTGAGGATCTGCGAGTTCACGATGATGAACATCACCACCGCGTTGGTGACGACGGCATTGCGCAGCGCGAGGTGCATGCCGGCCCAGGTGAGCTCGCGATAGCCGAGCCCGATGATCACGGCCGCGAGGCAACCGAACGCTGCAGCCTCGGTGGGCGTCACGACGCCGAAATACATGCCGCCGATGATGGCCAGCAGGAGCGCGACCACCGGCAGGCAATTGCCGAGGCTCTGCAGCGCCTCGGCGCCCGACGGCCGCTCGCTCACCTGCGGGACCTGCGAGGGGTTCATGGCCACCTTCGCGCGCACCCACGCCATGAACAGGATCGTCAGGACGATGCCGGGCAGCACGCCCGCCATGAAAAGATCGATCACCGACTCCTGCACCACCGTGGCGTAGATCACCATCGGAATGGATGGCGGAATCAGGATGCCGAGGCAGCCGCCGCCGGTCAGCGTGCCGAGCGTGAGGTCGTCGGCATAGCCGCGCTTGCGCATCTCCGGCAACGCGACCGTTCCGATGGTGAGCGCCGTGGCAGTGGAGGACCCGGAGATCGCCGCGAAGATCGCGCAACCGACGATGTTCGACTGCGCCAGGCCGCCCTTCATGCCGTACATCAGACGGGACAGGCCGCTGTAGAAGCGCTTGGACACGCCGCTGCGCAGGATGATCTCGCCCATCAGCACGAATAGCGGCACTGCCACGAGGGTGAACGAATTGGTGGTGTTCCACACGATGTCGCCAAGCGTGCTCCACGTCCGCATGCCGGAGCCCACCGTGATGCCGAGGATGCCTACGAAGCCCATCACCGAGCCGATCGCGACGCCGAAGACGAGCAGCGCGGCCAGCACGACGAAATAGAGCGCCACCGCCATTTCCCAGGACATGGCGTCAGGTTCCGTCGGGGCTGAGGGGCGCGGCGGCGTGCGGGACTTCGGGCGGCTTGCCACGCAACGTCGCGACGATCTGATGCAGGTAAAGCACGCACAGCCACGCGAACGCCAGCGGAAGCATCAACTCGGGCAGCCAGAGCGGCGTCGCCGACGGCTGGATGGAACGCGTGCCGAAATGCAATGCCGAGGCGAGCAGCAAGCCGGTCGCGTACGTGCAGACGAGCGCGACGACGAGGCCGGCAATGGCGGCGACCAGCTCACTCGCCGCCTGCCCGCGACGTCCCAGGCGCGTCACGACGGTTTCGACCCGCAGGAACTGTCCGCCCTGCAGCGCGTACGCGAACCCGAGCAGGGTCGACCACACGAAGAGGTAGCCCGAGTACTCGTCCGCGATCAGCGTCGACGTGTTGAACACATAGCGCGCGGCCACCTCGACGTTGATCAGCACCGCCATGAAGGCGAGCAGCCAGCCTGCGAAGTCGCATGACCATCGCGACGATCGCTCCAGCACGCGGCTCATTGCGTCGAACATGGACATGGGGAGGACGTGGCCGGCGAGTCATTCGCCGGCCATGCGTCGATATCAAACGGGCTGCAGGCCTTTCAGGTGGCGCCGCACGCCTTGGCGGCGCCTTGCAGCAGCTGCTGGCCGACCGCGCCGTGCTGCTTCGCCCACGAATCCCACATCGGGCGCATGAGCGCGCGCACCCGCCGGACGTCGTCGGGAGTGGGCTGGACCAGCGTCACCTTGTTGGCCGCGAGGTTCTTGCGCGCCTCGATGTCACCCTGCTGCGACATCTCCTCGTACTTCGGCGCCCACTCCTTCATCTTCGCAAGCAACGTTGCGCGCACGTCCGCGGGGAGCTTGTTGAGCTCGGCGGTGTTGACCATCATGATCTGGTGCCCCATGGTCATGTTCACCATGTAGCCGGTGCGCACGATCTCGAACGCGCGCCAGTCGTTGGCCGACAGCGCGGACGTGATCGCGCCGTCGATGACCTTGCGCTCGAGGGCGGGGATGACCTCGGCTGACGTGATGGACACGGCGCTGCCGCCGAGCAGCTTCATCATCTCCACCTGCTCGGGATTCCAGGCGCGCACCTTCAAGCCCTTCAGGTCCTCGATGCGCGCCACCGGGCGGTTCAGCCAGAAGTTCTGCGGCGGCATGGTCCAGTGCATGCCTACGGTCACGCCGAACTTCTTCTGCAGCTCCTCGTCGGCGACCTGCTGCACCGCGGGAATCGCCCTCTCGAATTGGTCGTACGTCGTGCAGAGGAACGGCAACGACAGCACATTGAGCTGCGGTACGTCGCCCGAGGCGAAGCCAACCGCCACGTCGCCCATCTGGACCTGGTCGGAACCGACGGCCTTGACGACGTCCGGCGCCTTGTAGGGCAGCTCGCCGGCCGCGAGCACCGTGATCTTCAATCGTCCACCGGTCGCCTTGCCGACGTCCTCCGCGAATGCGCGGTTCAGCTGGGCGGGCTTGTCGTTGACCGGAAAATAGGTGAAGAACTTCCACTCGGTCGCGGCCTGCGCCCACGCGGCGCCGGCGACGATTGCGAGCATCGTGCCCAGTGCGCCTGCGACGCACCTGATCAGCCTGTCTTGCATCGCTCCTCCTTCGGGATGGGTGTCACGACTCGCCTGGCCCCCGCTGACCAGCGACTCTAACGTTGCTGCGTCGGCCGCGACAATCGTCGAAATTACCGGCGATTTGTCGGTGGGTCTAGCGCTTGGTGTGCAGAGGCGGCGCTTTGGGCACGGCGCTCGATTCGGCGGTGGCGAAGCGGCCTGCCTGATCGTAGATGGCGGTCATGGTGCGCAGGAAAGCGCCCGTGTCGCGCAGCATGTTGCGCTCGCCGGAGAGCCACGCGAGGCTCGGCACCAGGAATTTCTCGCGCACCTTCCGATAGCCCATGCACGCTTCGTCGCCGAGCGGGGTGGTTTCGAAATGCCGCTCACGGCCGGTCGGCAGCGCCTTGACGAGATCGGCGGCGACGAGCTTCTTCAGCGAATAGGACACGAGGTGCGCGTCGTCGATGTTGAGCACCATGCACACCTCCGCGAGACGGCGGCCGCGCGCGCGGTGATTGACGGCGTGAAGCACGAGCACGTCGAGCGAGTTGAGGCCGCGAAAGCTCGCGGCCTCCATGCAATTCTCGACCCATCGCATGAAGCCGAACGCGACGATGATCAGCGAGAACTCGAATTCCGACAGCTCGTGGCTTTGCGGGCTCGCGGTGAACGGGTGCGGCTGGCCGGGAACCGGCACAGGCGGCGCGGCAGCCGGGGCCGGCGGTCGCCTGGACGCCGTTTTCCGACCCGATCGACGCCGATCGATGGCCATCGTGACCGCTCGCGCAATGGGGATGAAGGATCATGCCAGAAGCGGAGGGTAAACTGGAATTGCAGTCACGCGACCGGCGGGCATGCGCGCCCTGTGCCGTGACCACGCGCACCGAGGAGGCACCATGGCGGACAAGGCAAGACTGGTCGGCTTCAACCACATCGCGCTCGAGGTCGACGACATCGACGCTGCGCTCGACTTCTACGGCCGCGTGTTCGCGTTCGAGCTGCGCAGCCGAACCGACACGATGGCCTTCATCGACCTGGGCGATCAGTTCATCGCGCTGCAAAAAGGTCGCTCGCAGCCGGCGGACGATGGGCGGCATTTCGGCCTGGTGGTGGACGACAAGGAAGTCGCCCGCCAGGCGCTGTGCGATGCGGGCGTGGAGATCCTGCCCGGGCCGTTCCTCGATTTTCGCGATCCGTGGGGCAACCGCATCGAGATCGTCGGCTACGACAACATCCAGTTCACCAAGGCGCCGCACGTCCTGCGCGGCATGAAGCTCGCGCACCTGACCAAGAACGCGAAAGCGGTCAAGGAGCTGACGGACAAGGGGATGGCGCCGCCGCCGGCATGACGACGACGCGCGCGCACGCCAACTCGCCGCGCTGCTTCAGCGGCGCGCCAACAGCGTGAAGGTCGTCCACACGAACCCGGCGTGATGCTCGAGCGCCTTGTTGAAGCGCATCGAATACCGTGCCTCCGATGACAACAGCGTGACGAGCTGCCCTTCGTCGAACGCCTCGACGGGCACGACGAGCGTCTTGATCGGGAGCGTCGGACGCTTCTCGCTCAGGGGAAGGTAGATCGCACCGAACGGTCGGCGCTTGCCGTTCGCCGCATCGCCCGTGGGCAGCGCATGACTGGGCGGCACGAGCTTGACGTAACGCGGCTTGCGGCCGATGAATTCGAGGCTGATTTCCACGTGATCGACCATCAGCCGGCGCAGTCGCCTCACGATGGCGACGGTCCAGGCTACGTCGTGCGCTTCGCGGATGGTCATCAGCGATCCGGGGATCACGTCGTTGAGATCGGCGGCCCGGCCGCGCAGCCGGCATCCCGAGTCGCTCCAGTCCCTCGCTTGCCAGGTTCCGGGCGCACGGACGGTCGTGGTGGAGATCGTCAGCGGCGCAGGAGACGCGGCGTGGAAGACCGTCCCGGGGAATGAGTCCGCATATCCGCTGTTGGGCGACACGGTCAGCGCAGCGAGCGGCGACGTCGGATTCGGAACGCCGCGTCCGCGGCTTTGCGCTTCCTCGCGCACGGTGCGAACGATGTGACCCAAGCCGCACATCGTCTGGACCGACGCTGCGATGGAGATGCGCTCGCCGCGGCGCGTGAACTCGACGGGGTCGGGCGAATACAGGATGCGCAGCTTCGACAGCAACGCGATCGACGCCTGGCGCGCCGCCGACGGCTCCGCCGGATCGTCATCGACGGACCGGTTCAGCGCCGCGATCTCCTCGTCGATGCGCGTCATCAGCACGCTCGTGTCGAGGTGCAGGTCCACGCCTTCGCCCGGCTGGAAGCGCGTCAGGCCTTCGCTGCCGGCGAAGTCCACCACGAATCCGTCCGTGCGACGACGCCGGGCGTCGCCGGCGGACACGGGGTGCAGCGTCAGCAGCCGGCTCCAATGCGCGAGCCATTGGCTTGACCAGAGCAGCTCGCGTGGGGAAAGCTGCCCGGTGTTGAGGGCGCCGAGCAGCAGCATTTCGATGAAGTGTTGCTGGACCCCCCGGCCATCCATGATTTCGGGATCTCCGGTGCCTGCGAACGGCTCGTTCTCCAGCGCGCCGGCCTGCGCGTATCGATACGCGACGTAGAGCTGCCGCCATTGCTCCGAGCTGTGCCGTTTGTAGCGCAACAAGCGAAGCAGCAGCTCCGACTGGCGATGCCGGAACAGCTGCACGATGACCGTGACGACGTCGCTCGGCGACGCCTTGCCGGCGTTGGCCTGCAGGTATGCGAACAGGCGTTCGTAGGCCTGCGCGAACGACCGGCTCAGCAGGCGCGCCGAGATGAGGTAGCGCGCATCGAAGGCTCGCAGGTCGGTGTCGCCCTCGGCGTAGGCCGCCAGCAGGCGCTTTCCGACGTGGTGCGCGTGCGCGTCAAGCGCCAGTACGGCCCGCAGGACGGCGTCGCCCGACTGCGCCGGGGCGGCCAGCCGCGAGAGCTCCTTGCACAGCCACGCCTGCGCAGCCAGCGGATCGGCGCCCGGCAGGAGCGCGCGCAACGACTCTTCCGCCGCCGCGCTGGTCGGACCGGGCTGGAACGTGTTGGCGACTTCGGGCACGGTGGAAGCCATCGTGGGCGCGCTGACGCTCGGAAATCACGGTTGGTGTCCGTGCGTCGTCATGCAAAGCAAAGCCCGGGCCACGCGGCGTGATCACGGCGTTCGCCTCAGTGCGTTCGTACGCGACAACTTGTGCGCTCGCATTTGCTGCACACAGCCGACTACATCCGCCGCCAGACGGTCGCGAGCCACGGCTGCTGCTCGAAGGGAAGCCCCGCCGGTCGGTAATAATGCTCGAGCTCCACGAATCCGGCGTGCGTCACATACCGGCGCCACGATTCGAGGTCGTGATAAGCGCCATAGCGCTCGCCTTGCCAGCCTTCCTGGTTTTGTCCGCGCGGATTGGAGCTGAACAGCACGCCGCCGGGCTTGAGCGTGTCGTGCAGCTGGCGCAGCACGCGTGGCAGCTCCTGGGTCGGCACGTGAAACAGCACCGCGTTGGCGAAGATGCCGTCGAAGCGCTGCGCGGGCAAGTCGAGCGCGAGCAAGTCCTGCTGCCACACTTCGCAACCGCTGTTGGCGCGTGCCATTGCGGCGAAGTTGGCGGCACCCTCGACTCCGATGGCGACGTGGCCCATCTGCGAGAACGTCACGAGGTCGCGGCCCGGTCCACAGCCGACATCCAGGATGGTGAACGGCGCGGGCGCTTCGATATGCCGCAGCAGCGCGGCGATGTTCTGGCTGACGTCGTGCGTGCGGGTGGCCTGCCAGAACGCTTCGGCATTCCGGTCGTAATGGCCGATCGTCGTGCGCGCGATGCCGGACAGCTCGTCGGTGCTCAGCTTCACGAGCTCAGTGGGCGCGGGTCTTGATCCACGCATCGACCTGCTCATCGAGCACCTCGAGCGGCAGTGCGCCGCTGCCGAGCACCACGTCGTGGAACCCCTTCTCCGCCTCTGCGTCGAAGCGCGCGCCGAGGGCCGCCTCCGCCCGCGCGCGAGCCGCGCGGATGCTCAGCATGCCCAGCTTGTATGCACACGCCTGCCCGGGATTGACGATGTAGCGCTCGATCTCGGACACGACTTCACCTTCGCTCATGCCGGTCTTCTCGACCATGTACGCGATGGCATGTTCGCGCGGCCAGCGCTCGTAGTGGATGCCGGTATCCACCACCAGGCGGACCGCGCGAAACATCTCGGCCTGCAACCGGCCGAGATCGCCATACGGGTCGTCCTTGTAGACGCCGAGCTCGGTGCCGAGCCACTCGGCATAGAGCGCCCATCCCTCCATGTAGGCCGTGAACGGCAGGACCTGGCGAAACGTCGGTACGTTGGTCTGCTGCTGTGCCAGCGCGATCTGGAAGTGGTGACCCGGTATGCCCTCGTGCAAGGCGAGCGTGCGCATGCCGAACTTCGGCATTTCGTCCATGTCGCGCAGGTTGGCATAGAAGACGCCGGGCCGGGTGCCGTCGATTGCCGGCCCGTTGTAGTACGCGCCTGGCGCCGTCTTTTCCTTGAACTGCGGGACGCGCTGGACCTCGAGGCGCGCCTTCGGGACGAGCCCGATGATGGCGCGCGAACGAGCCAGCTGGTCGTCGAGCATCGTGGCGTAGTCGGTGAGCGCGGCCTTGCGGCCTGGTTCGGTGTTGGGATAGTGAAATCGCGGGTTCTGCGCCAGTCGAGCAAGGGCGTGCGCCGGCGTTTCGCCGGGACGCGATTCGCCCTGCGCGGCAAGGACCGAATTCATCTCCGCTTCGATCCTCGCCACCTCCGACAGGCCGAGGTCGTGAACCTGCTGCGGCGTCATGCGCGTGGTCGTCGCCGTGCGCAGGCGGTAGGCGTAGTAGGCGTCACCGTCGGGCAGCTTCCACACGCCATCGTCGGTCGTCGACCGGGGCAGCTGCGCTTCCATGAACGCGATCAACTTGCGGTAGGCGGGCAGCACGCCCATCTCGATCGCCTCGGCACAACGGGCGTCCAGGGTTTCCTTTTCGCTCGCCGCGACGTCCGGCAACGCGGCAACCTTGGTCGCGAAGTTGGTGTACAGCGGATTGTCGCGCGCGGGCGTGCCGGCAAAGGCGCGCATTTCCTCGAGCACGCGCTCGATCACGAAGCGCGGCGGGATGACGGCCTTCTGCTCGCGCAGCGCCAGACCTTCGAGCGCCTGATCGAATTTGCGGCCCACCTCGCCGAGACGCGACAGATAGTCCTCGGCTCCGCGCCGATCCGCGATGCGATGCTGGTTGATGAGGAACTCGGGCGTGTCGTTCTGCACGCCGAAAAGCTGGTTGACGGGATAGTCGTGAAAGCGAAACGGTTCGCCCTCCAGCACGCTGTCGACATAGAACGTCATGACGCGCGTGGACAATCGCTGCTGCGGCGTCTGCGAGGCAAGGTCGTACGACTGGAGGTCGGCGAGGTAGCCGTGCCAGGTGGCGTAGTCGCGGTCCTTCTTCGCAATCGAAAGATCGTCGAGATGGGCGTTGTGCCGGCGATACCCGAACTGCTCCGCGATCCCGATCGACGTCAGGAGCTCCGGCTGCTCGAGCACGAAGGTCACGAAGGCCTTCTCGTAGAACAGGTTCAGGCTGAAGGGACGGAACCAGACGAGGTTCACGACGAAAACGCTCGCGACGACCAGCGCTGCGACGAGCAGCCGGGCGAGCCACTTGAAGATGGTCCTGACCATGTCTTCGAGCCTAGCAGATGGGCCGCGGCGGCCGATCGCCGCGGCAGAAATGCCCGGGCGTACGATTGTCCAACATGAAACATCGGAATGTCATGGACATATCGTCTATTCTGCCGTATTGTCCAGGACAAGGAAGCGATTCCCGCTCACCTTCAGGCCGGGTCCATCAACCCGGCCGGTCTTCCCTCCTGGAGATACAGCATGCTCGAGCTCAAGTCAGTCCTTGCCTCCGCCGTCACGGCAGCCGTCCTTGTCATGTCGTCGTCCGCGTTGTCGCAGGCCGCTGCATCCGGCGTCGCTTCGATGGCGGTTGGGAAGTCGGACATCGTCGATACGGCCGTCAATGCGGGCCAGTTCGGCACGCTTGCCAAGGCGCTCACCGCGGCCGGATTGGTCGACACGCTCAAAGGGCCCGGACCGTTCACGGTCTTCGCGCCGACCGACGCAGCCTTCGCCAAGATTCCGCCCGCGCAGCTCAACGCGCTGCTGGCCGACAAGGCGATGCTCGTGAAGGTGCTGACGTATCACGTCGTGCCGGGCCGCGTGGTCGCCGCGGATGTGAGGACCGGACAGGTCAAGACGGTCGAAGGCGACTCGCTCGACGTCAAGGCATCGACTGCCGGCGTCACCGTGAACAATGCCAAGGTGGTGAAGGCCGACATCCTCGCCAGCAATGGCGTGATCCACGTCATCGATACGGTCGTCATGCCGAACTGAAGCGACGATGCGCTCCACGCAAGGGCCCGGGTGACCGGGTCCTTCGTCGATTCGACCGCTGCAATGGCTACCAGCCACACATCCTCGTTCGACCGTGTCCGACAGGCGCGGACGCGGCTGCCCGGCCTGCTCGTCTCGATCGTCGTGACCTTCGCGGCCGCGGCCGCGGGCGCGATCGCATCGCTGGATGCGGACAGCTTCTACGCCGCGCTGAATCGACCCTCGTGGGCACCGCCGGCGGCGATCTTCGGCCCGGTGTGGACCGCGCTTTACCTGGCAATGGCAGTCGCAGCGTGGCTCGTGTGGAAGGCGCGGGGCATCGCCGGCGCCCGCATGGCGCTGACGTTGTTCGCGGCCCAGCTTGCCTGCAATGCGCTCTGGAGCTGGCTCTTCTTCGCCTGGCACCAGGGCGCGCTGGCGTTGGTCGACATCGCGATTCTTTGGGTGCTGGTGCTTTGGACGATCGTCGCCTTCGGGCGCGTTCGTGCGTTGGCTGCTGCGCTGCTCATCCCCTATCTCGCCTGGATCAGCTTCGCTGCGGCGCTGAGCTTCACGGTATGGCAGCGCAATCCGGCGCTGTTGATCTGACGCGTCCGCGTAGCTCAATTCGTCGTGCGGCATTGCTCCGGGTCACCGGCGAGTCCCCGGTTGAACCACGACAACCGCTGTTGGTTCGCTCCGTGCGTCGATGGGTCGCCGAGCAAAAGGGCGGCCGGGAGGCCATCTTCCAAGTCCCCGGGTTCGAGCAGGTCGCGTTGTTGCACGAAGTGAACCCAGACGCCGGTATAGCAGTCGGCCTGAAGGCTGAGGACCAAGTCGTCCTGAGGCGGATTTCCGCTGGGCGGGGCCGATTGCACGTGCTGCGCAGCGGACAACGCCCGTTGCACGTGGCGGCTGATCGCGTGCACGATCAGGTAGGCAGCCGCGAAGTCGGGCTGACGGCCCGCGCGGGTGCGCACGTCGTCGACGAATGCGACATCCACGTAGACTTTGTCGTCCGCCGCGCAGTAGCTCGGTGCGAGCGCAGTGCGCACGACGCCGCACCCCGACTGCGTGCTGCCGGAGAACAGCACGACCCTCGGCTCGGGATACGGCGACGCGCCCATCTGCTTGAACAAGGCGCCCCACACGTCTTCGGTGTCGCCGACGATGCGCGCGACGAATTCCCTGGACGAGCCTGCCGATGCAGCCTGGCCGGAAGCGGCGACGGGCGTGTCCTGCACGCTCGTGCACGACACGATCAGCAGCAGCGACGTCGCAGCGCTGGCCAGAATGAGGTTGCGCACGATTGCCCGTCGGGCCTTCGAGCGGATCAACGCACCGGCTTATTTGGCTGCCGGTGCGATGGCGAGCTCCTGGTGCGGCGTCTTTGCGACGGGCGGAAATTTCTCCGGCCGCTGGTCCGGGATGAAACCGTCGCGATTGGGCATCTTCACGTTCGCCAGCGTCGCGGCGTCGAGCGTGGCGTCGGTCGGCACGATCTTCGCCTCCGACAGGATGTACGCGCACAGTGCGTAGACCTGGTCGTTCGACAGCGATCCTGGTGCGGAGAGCGGCATCGCGCGCTTGATGTAGTCGAACAGCGTGGTGGCGTAGGGCCAATAGCTCTCGACCGTCTTGACCGGCCCCTTGGCGGGCGTGTCGTTGACGAGCGTGCCACGGCCACCGACGAGCTTGTCGCCGATGCCACCCTCGAGATTCGCACCGTGGCAGCTCGCGCACTGCTCGACGTAGAGCGTCTTGCCTTGCGCAACCGAGCCCGACCCCGGCGGCAGTCCGCGGCCATCGGGGAGCGGGGAGATGAAGCGCTGCATCTCGGCATCCGTCGGTGTCGCGCCGAAGCCGTAGGGGGGCGCCTTGTCCGCGGCGAGCGCGCTTGCGCAGCCGAACATCAACGCCACAGCGAGGCCGCCTCTAGTAATGGTGGACATTGGAGACCTTTCCGTCCGCTGCGACAGCCCAGCTCTGGATCGCGTTGAGGTGATAGATGGAGCCCAGCGGACCGTTGAGCCCGCGCTCCGCAATGACCTGACCAAGCGTTGGCTGCACGTAGCCGGTGTCGTCGGTGCAACGGCTTTGCAGGATCGCCGGCTTGCCGTCCCAGTGCCACGGCAACCGGAAACGCGTGTGGCAGATCGGCAGCACGGGATTCTGGAGCGCTGCGACACGCCACGTCTGGCCGCCATCGGTGGAGACATCCACGCGGCGGATCGTCCCGCGGCCGGACCATGCCAGGCCGGTGATCTCGTGAAACCCCGGGCCGTCGAGGGTCATGTCGCCGGACGGCGCGGTGATCACCGACTTCGCTTCCATCTCGAACGAGAACTGGCGTGCCTTGCCGCTGGGCAGCAGGTCGGTGTACTTGGACGTTTCCTCGCGTGTCATGAACGGCATGTCCGCCACTTCGAGCCGGCGCAGCCACTTGATGTTCATGTTGCCTTCGAAGCCGGGCACCAGCAGGCGCAGCGGATAACCCTGCTCGGGCCGGATCGCCTCGCCGTTCTGCCCGTATGCGAGCAGGCAATCCTTCATCGCCTTGTCGATCGGGATGCTGCGGGTCATGGCGGCGCCGTCGCCACCTTCGGCGAGCAGCCATTTGGCGCCATTGCGCACGCCGGCTTCATTGAGGATGGTGGACAACGGAACGCCGGTCCATTCGGACGTCGACGTGAGGCCGTGCGTGCCCTGCACCGTGCGCAGCGTGGGCTTGGACCACTCGGTCAGGCCGTTGCCGGAGCATTCCAGGAACATGAGGCGCGACAGCGACGGAAAGCGGCGCAGATCGCGCATCGAATATTTCTTCGGGCGCTGAACCATGCCGTGCACGAACAGCTCGTGCTTCGCAGGGTCGATCACCGCCGTGCCGGCGTGACTGCGCTCGAAATGCAGGCCGGAGGGCGTGACGATGCCGATGCTGTCCTGCAGCGGGGTGAAGGTCCACGACGATTGCGGTGTCGCGGTCTTGTAACGCGTGCGCATGGACGTCTCGAACTGCGAGCGCGTGCCGTAGCTCTCGTCCTCGAGCGGGTAGCCCTGCACCTTGCTCGCGTCTTCAGGGACATCGTGCACGCCGGGCCCCGGCGGCGCGGCGGCGCGCGCGTGCGACCAGCCGGCGATCGCGCTGGCCGCCACGGCGGATCCGAGCACGAAGCGCCGGCGGCCGCTGCGCAACGCTGTGTCGATCGGGTGCTCGCTCGAAGGCGGGGGCGGGTTCCGGCCGTCGTCGTCCATGGTCGTCTCCTGGTTGCTGCCGCTTCGCGGAAGTCTACGCCGCACCGCTGCGGCACGTCGACGGCGCGACGGGCCGCGGCATCGAGGCGCTAGGGGACTTTGGCGGTGCCAGTGGGCGCGCGAACGCGCATGGTTGCGGTGGCGATCTCGCGGCCGCTCACGACCAGGAAGTAGACGAGAATGCCGAGCGTCGCGGTGGCCATGCCCGCGATGGCGCCCAGCCAGAACCCGCGCGCGCCCAGCGGCGTGACGAGGCCGAGGATGGCGCCCACATCGGTGAGCGCGATCATGTATCCACCGGCAAGCCCGATCAGCCACATGCCGCCCGCATTGATGACCAGCGGCACCGCCGCGCGCTTGTAGCCGCGCAATGCGTTCACCGTGACAGCCTGCAGTGCGTCGAAGAGGTGATACCCGGCCACGAACAGCAACAGCGCAGCGGCGACGCGCTGCACGTCCGCGTCGATGGTATAGACGTTCGCTACCGCATGGCGCGTGGCGATCAGCGTCGTCGCCGACGCGATCGCGAGAACGAGGGCGATCGCGATCCCGGTGATGGCGACGGAGCGCGCGCGCCCGAACTCGCGCGCACCGATCGACTGGCCCACGAGCACCCCCACGGCGTTGCCCAGCGCAAGCGGCAGCATGTACATCACGGCGGCGAGATTGGCGGCGATCTGGTGCGCCGCCGAGAACACGGCACCGAGCCGCGCGATGAACAGCGCCATGAACGTGAAGGCCGTCACGTCGACCAGGAAGGTGCCGCCGATCGGAAGACCCAACGCCAGCAGGTGCAGCAGGTCGCGTCCGCGCGGCCACGACCACCGCGCGAACACGTGATACGGCTGGTACTCCGCTGCGGTGGCGCAGCGCGCCCACGCCAATGCCGCGATGATCCAGTTGACGATCACGGTCGACAACGCGCATCCCGCCGATCCCATCTCCGGCACGCCGAGATGCCCGAAGATGAGCATCCAGTTGAGCGGAATCTTCAGCGCGAGGCCGAGCAGGTTCAACGCCATCATGATCCGCGGCAGCGAAACGGCGGTGGTGTAGCTCGCGAACAGCCGGAACGCCAAGCCCGCGGGCGCGCCCCACGCTGCGATCTCCAGGTACGTGCGTACCTTGGCGGCCACGGCGGGCGGCGCTTCGGTCATCCGCAGCAACGGCTCGGGATGCGTGTACACCAGGACCGACAGGACGGTCAGCACGAGCACCAGCCACATCGACTGTCGCACCTGCTCGCCGATCTCGTTGTGACGACCGGCGCCCAGCAGCTGGGCGACCGTCGGCGTGACGGCCAGCAAGACGCCCATCAGTCCCACGAACACGCTGAAATAGATCGCAGCACCGATGCCGACCGCGGCGAGATCGTCGGTGCCGTAGCGCCCCGCCATCACCGTGTCGATGACGGCGTACGCCATGACCGCAAGCTGCGCCACCAGCACGGGCCATGCGAGGCGATAGATGTCGAGGGCGAGCGTGCGACGCACGGGCGGGATGTTCTGGACCGGAGGCGCAAAAGAAACGGCTCCCGACGCCAGGAGCCGCATGTGCATTTTACAGGCCGCCCGCATCGACGTGCGCTGACGGTTATCGGGCGCGGGACTGTACTAAACTGCCGTGCAGCTCATTCACTCGTTACGGGAGACGCCATGAGTCATTCCAGCATGCTGGCGAGCAGGCGCAAGCGGCAGGCCGGCAAGAAGCGGCTTGCCACCGAGGCCAAGCAGGAGAAGAAGGTCCGCAAGGCGAATGTGGAAGCGACGCGTGGCAAGACGGTGAAACAAGCGTCCACCTAGACGGACGGGCATGATGAAGCGCGGCACGCCGGGCTGATGGAACACCCA
This sequence comes from Casimicrobiaceae bacterium, assembly GCA_035475895.1. GTDB lineage: Bacteria > Pseudomonadota > Gammaproteobacteria > Burkholderiales > Casimicrobiaceae > VBCG01. The sequence goes on from DATILY010000097.1 coordinate 25,346, forward strand.
TCGGCAGAAGGGCCGGCCAGCACGCGCAATGACCTGGCGGGCCTGGTCATCGTCGACGCGCACCAGCATTTCTGGGATCCGGTCGCCAACTACCATCCCTGGCTGCGCGACGAGCCGCCGATCCCGTTTCGCTACGGCGACTATCGCGCGATCCGGCGGCGCTACCTGCCGCCGGACTACCGCGCCGATGCGGCGCCACTGCGCGTCGACCAGACGGTGTACGTCGAGACGGAATGGGATCCTGCCGACCCGGTTGGCGAGATGCGCTACGTCGATTCGATGCGACGCCAATTCGGCTTGCCGACCGTCGCCGTGGCGCAGGCGCGTCTGGACCAGCGCGATGCGCCCGACGTTCTCGCGCAGCAGGCGTCATTTGCGTTCGTGCGCAGCGTGCGCCACAAGCCGCGTGCCAATCGCTCGCCTGCCGATGCGACGCCCGGCGGGATGACCGACGCGCAATGGCGCAAGGGTTACGCGGAGCTCGGTCGC
>DATILY010000098.1:0-40390 GCA_035475895.1 Casimicrobiaceae bacterium
CAGCTGCCAGACGCGTCCGTCGCTCTGCATCACGAAAAAGCAGTCGGCCGGGGCAAAGTAGACGATGTCGTGCTCGGCGCCAACGTCGGGCCCGTTCACGAGCAGCGGAGTGATCGTGTCTTCGTCGGGCGCGTAACGCCATACGTTGCCCGGTGTGAAGTTGGTCGTGTATCCGACCACGAGGATGGTGGCGCTTACGGGGTCGAGCACGGCCGCGGTCGTGAAACCCCACGGCACTTGCGGAGCACCGGCAAAGCGATGCCGGCTGAAGCTCCAGTTGCGCGCGTCGAAGTCGTACGCGCACAGGCGGCCGCCCCAGTTGCGTTCGTCGATGCCCTGCTCCGGCAGGTACGGCATGCCATACGCGGACATGATGTGCAACTTGCGACGCCGCACCACGGACAGGTTGTAGGTGTGGCGCGCTACCGCGTGGTTGGTCGATTTCCACCGGCCGAGATCGCTGTCGCAATTGGGCGGCGTCATGTCCGCATAACGCGTCGACGGGTAAAGGCTGGACCAGCTCGCCGTCTGGGTATCGAATGCACGGATGTCGGTCTCGTTGCACGGACCGTGACCACCTCCGAAGATCAGCATGCGATGCCCGGCGGCGTCAGCGACCAGGCCCGAGAAATCGGTGATGTGATGCCCTCCCGCCACGTCGGGATTGGTGTAGGAACCGAGGTTGCGCGCGTGTCCGGGCGCAAGCGTAGCAAGCGAGCGCCGCGTCGCCGGGCCTTGAACCGCGGCGTGCAGACCGGGGGAAATCGAGCTTGCGAGCGCGGCACCGCCCACGCGCTCGATGAACTGCCTTCGCTTCATGACCCGGAACGCGGCGCGTCATCCCGCTTGCGCAACGCAGTAAGGATCCACCCGCGCAGGAATGCCAGCGACTCGAAGCGCGCCAGCGTTTTTTCGTACGCCGTGGCCATGAGGAACAGCGCGCCGTTGAAGAGAAAATAGTTCGGATACTGTCCGAGGTAGCGGAACGACACGATGTCGAACCCGGTCGCGTCCGCCCACCGATGCACCGCGCGGCGGGTATTGGTGCGGTACTCCACGGGAAAGACGTCTTCCTCGGCGCGCCCTTCGGTGCGCGCGACGATCCACGGGTGAAGGCGATTGGGGACGCAGCGCGCGATGAGCGACGCGTAGTCCCACAGGTTGGGCGTGAGGAAAACGAAATGTCCGCCAGGCTTGAGGACGCGATGCATCTCGGTGTAGACGGCCCGCGGATCGGCCACGTGCTCCATCACGCTGCGCGACATGACCACGTCGATGGAGCCGCTGGGGACGTCGATATGCGCGAGGTCGGACTGGATGAGCCGCATGCCCTCCGCTTCGCCGCGGAAATCGACGAGGTCGACGCCGACCAGCACGCTCGCGCGGCCGATGTACTGCCGCAGCATGGGCGCGCCGCGTCCGCAGCCCGCGTCGAGCAGCGCACCGCCCGGAGGCAGCAGGCGGGCGACCTCGTCGTCGAGAAACCGGTAGGGATGTGGCTCGCCCCCGAAGTAGCGTTGGCGCAGTCGCTCGGCCAATGCCGTCATGTCAGCCTTTCCGCCGCGCAACCCACGCGGCGCGGGACGTGAGCCCCTGCGTGGACGGATAGTCGATCTCGTCGATCGGTGCGACCCCGGCTGCGCGCCGCTCGGCCAGGGCCTTGCGCAGCACCATCTGGGCGATCACGAGGATGGCGACGAGATGCCAGTACAAGTCGAAATACGAAAGCGAAAGGAATGCGCCGCCGGTCGCGAAGGCTGCAACGCTGACCTGGCACATTCGTGCGAGATCCGAAAGCCAGTGCAGATCCGCATGCTCCTCCGCGTGCCGGATGGTCCACGTGCCAGCGCGCCACGCGAGGATGCCGATGGTGACGAAGAGCAGCAGGCCGATCCATCCATGCTCGCCGAGCACCTTGAAATAGATGCTGTGCGCGTCGAATGCGGCCGCCCCGGGCGAATAATGGTCGAAAGTCGCCTGCGTCCAGAGGTCGAAGCCGCCGCCGAGCGGGCGGTCGTTGGCGAGACGGGTGGCCATCTGCCAAGTATCGAGCCGGCTCGTCGCAGAAGCGTCCGCCTCGTACTGCTCGATCGTCCTCATGCGGTCGAACCACGATTGCGGCATGAACGACACGAGCAGCGGAAGGACCAGCAACAAGCCGAGGCCGGTCCGCCAGCGGCTCTTGGCCTTGACGAGCAGGAACGCCGCCATCGCGCAGCCGCCCACCAGCGCGCCGCGCGATTGCGAGCCGAGCACCGAGAATCCGCACACCACCATCAAGCCGAGAAGGACCAGGCGCAGCCAGCGATTCGGCGTCACCATGCGCAGGTACTGCATGAGCGGCAGGATCATCAGGAGCGCCAGCGCGATCTCGTTGTTGCCCTCGATGTAGCTGCCGGGCGGGCCCCACACGCGGTATTCACCGGCCGTGAGGATGGTGAAGATGCCGCCCTTGACACCGAAGAATCCCAGCGACAGCACCATGACCCAGACCAGCGCGTTGACGCGCTCGCGGTTGTACATGAGCAGGATGGTGACGAACGTCATCAGCTGGATCTTCGCGACGCGGTCGAGCTGCACGAATGCTGCGGCCGGATACATCGCGAAGGCGGTCGTCAAACACATCCACGCAATGAAGAGCAGCCAGACCACGATGAGGCCGGTAACGGGAAAGCGGCGGAACTGGCCGGTGAAGACGCCGCCGGCGATCGTGGTGACGGCGACGACATAGGCGAACGGGAAGTCGTACGCGAAGCCGAAGGTGAGCCGATGCGGGTTCATGTAGCTCAGCCACGTCCACAGCAGGATGCCGACGTGGGGCTTGAACAGGACGATCGGCAACAAGGCGAACACGATGCCGGCGATCAGGATGGATCTCATGGCGCCGTTCCTGGCGGGAGCGCGCGCCACGCGAAGTCAAACGCGGGCATGGCTCACCTGGCGAAGATTGCGCGCGAGCTGCGCGCCGAACGCGAAGCGGCCTTGCCGCCACGGCGTGAAACGGGGTAGCTGAAAGCGATCGGCAGCAGGCGTCGCAACACCGGGTGCGGTGGAGCAGGCGGCAGCAAAGCCTTGCGCCTCCACCGCGCGCACATGCTCGGCGCCGTAATCGCGTCCAGGCTTGCCGTTCGGATAAGCGAACAGGCGCACCGGCTTGTCGACGATGGCCTCCAGATCGGCCTTGCCGCCGGCGATTTCCGCGCTTGCCTCGCCGGATGCCAGCGTCGCAAGGATTGGATGATGCCGGGTGTGGGCACCCACCGTCATGCCGGCCTCGCTCAAGGCGCGCACCTGCGCCCGCGTCATCATGAGGTCAGTCGGAGGCACGACGCCTGCGATGGCGCACAGCCGTGCCACGTCGTCGGAGCGCTCGCGGACCGGCCGGTATTTCAGGCCCGCGAGCAGCACGTCGACGGCGCGACGGCGCGCCTCGATCGTGCCGACGTCTACGACGCCCAGATCGATCGGCGACAGGTCGAGCCGGTCGGCTTTCGTTCTCCGCAGCGCCTCGATCACACGGTCGTTCCACATGCACCCTCCTTCAAGGAAGCCGGATGCGATGAAGAAGGTCGCGTGCAAGCCGAGATCGCGCAGGATCGGGAGTGCAACCTCGCAGTTGTCCGCGTAGCCGTCGTCGAACGTGATGCAGAGCGCGCGTGCCGGCAGCGTGCCCTGCGACAGGCGCATCGCGGCTTCCTCCAGCGGAAGCACACGGAACCAGCGGCGGACGTCCTGCATGTGCATCGTGAAACGCTCGGCATCGGGCTCGGCGGGGAGCATGGCATCCGGCGAGCGGACGACGCGATGGAAGATCAGGATGGCCAGCCGGCCCTCCGCCCCGCCCCGCGAGAGCAGGGCATTCGCGGTACGCAGCAGGCTCACGCGACTTGTCTCCGCTCTGCGCACCGTGCGGCCCATCCGCGTTCGCGGGAGCCCTTTGGCTTCATGACCTGGTTTCCCCACCCAGCCGGGCTCGCGCGTCGGCACGGGTCGAGGCACGCGAGAGCACCGCGTCACGACATAGTGCAGCATGCTCGCGCGCTGTCTGCTCCCAGCCGAACCGTGCAGCGTACGCGACGATCTCCGCCCGCGCGGGAGGCCGCGCCACGATCTCGCGCATCGCCCGGAGCAGCGCGGGCGTGGAACGCTCGTCCACGACGATGCCGGCGAGCGGGTTCGTCACGATCTCCGGTACCCCTCCCACCGCCGTGGCGACCACCGGCGTGCCGCACGCCATCGACTCGAGCAGCACATTGGGCCAGCCTTCGCGCGACGATGCCAGTACGAGCGCGTCGGCGGCACTGTAAACCTGGGCGAGGTCGCGTTGCGTGCGCACGGCGAGGAAGCGCACCCGGTCGGCGACGCCAAGGGCGCGCGCGAGCGCGTCGAGACGGGCGCGCTCGGGTCCTTCGCCCACGATCAGCAGGATCGCGGCGGGAATGTCGACCAGGGCGCGGATGACGAGATCACAGCCTTTCTCCGCCACGAGGTTTCCCACGACCGCGAAGACGTTGCCCCCCGTTTCGACGCCCAGGGCAGCGCGTGCCTGCACGGGCGCGACGGGGGCGAAAACCCGCGTGTCCACGCCGTTCCTGAGCACACGGACATGCGATGGCTCGACTCCCGTTGCGATGAGGCGCTCCCGCAACGCGGCCGACACGGTGATGACGGCAAACGCCTCGCGCATCGCCCATAGCATCAGCTGACGTGGAAGGGCGTAGCGCATGAGCACGTTCACGTCGGAGCCGCGCGCGGTGAGCACGAATGGCACATCGAACTTGCGCGCCAGGATTGCAGCTGCGACGCCGTCGGGATAGAGGTAGTGTGCGTCCAGCACGTCGAAGGCATAGCCTTGGCGACGCAGCCTTCGCAGCACGCGGGCTGCGCCGTGCGCGAGCGTCCACGGCTGCAGGTACATGCCGGCGCCCGGCAACGTCAGATAGCGCGGGTGGTGAACACATGCGCCGTCGCGCACTTCTTCGCGAGGCGTGCGCGCGAACGCCGCATAGCGACCGAAGCGCTCGCTCTTGCTCGGAAACCACGGCACTGGTGCGACGACCTGCATGTCGATGTCGGCACAGCGGCGCACGTGCGACAAACGGGTTTCGACGAATATGCCGTGGCGTGGGCGCTCGGCGCTCGGAAACAGCGTCGTGAAGACAACGGCCTTCACGCGGCGCTGCTCCGTCCAGAGCCCGCTGCACCGCGCGCAAGATCGCCCGACAGCCGCCGCAGATGCCCGCTCACCAGCAGATGCCCTCGTAGGCGGCCCCACTCGCCGCGCGCAGATCGGCATATCCGGTCAAGTCAACGATGCGCCGCCCCGCCGCGTGTCGCACGATGGCGGCGCGCGCGTGCGCGTCCGCGTGGCCAACCACCACCACATCGGCGTTGCGCAGCACGGCTTCCGCGTCGTCGCCGAGCAGGCGCTCCAGGTGCGGAAGCTCGCGCTCGATGAATTCCTTGTTCTTGCCGAGCAGCCGGCTCAGCTTGACGAAGCGGTCGAAGATGGCGATCTCGAACCCCTTGCCCAGCAGCCGCTCCGCGAGCGCGACCAGCGGAGAATCGCGCATGTCGTCGGTGCCCGGCTTGAACGCGAGGCCGAAGAGCGCAATGCGCTTGCGACCGTGCCGGGCGACGAGATCGTACGCCCGCTTGATGTGCATCTCGTTGCTCTCGATGATGCGGCCGAGGACGGGCATGTGCACGTCGCGCTCGCGCGCCAGCGTGATGAAACCCTTCACCTCCTTGGGCAGGCAGGAGCCACCGAACGCGAAACCCGGCTGCAGGTACGCCGTCGAAACGTTGAGTTGCGTGTCCTGGCAGAAGATGCGCATCACCTCGCGCGCATCGAGACCGCAGGTCTTGAGCACCGCGCCCGCCTCGTTGACGAACACGATCTTCAATGCATGGAACACGTTGCAGAGGTACTTGACCGATTCGGCGACACTCGTGGACGTGCGCACGAACACGCCGGGCAGCCCGCGATACAGCGCCTCCACGGCGACGTAGCCCGCTTCGTCCAGGCTGCCGATGACGGTCTGCGGCGGATGATGGAAATCCTCGACCGACGAGCCTTCGCGCAGGAACTCCGGGTTGAACACGAGGGACAGGCCGGCACCGATCCGGCGCCCCGCCGCTTCCTCCAGCATCGGCCGGATGCGCTCGTCAGTGGTGCCGGGCGGGACGGTGCTCGACAATGCCACCACGTGCGCACCCCGCTTCTTGCGCAGCGCGCGGCCGATGTCCGTCACGACCGCCTCCACGGCGCCCAAATCCGGGGTGTAATTCGCGTTGGCCGGCGTCGCGACCGAGACCAGCGATATGTCGGACATCGCGACGGCGCGCTCGAGGTCGAGCGTGGCGCGAAGATCGCCGCGCTTCACCGCCGCGGCAACGAGCTCGTTCAGACCCTCCTCCACCACCGGCGATTCGCCGGCATTGATCATGTCGACCTTCCGGGGATTCGTGTCGACGCCGATCACGCGATGGCCGAGTTCTGGCAGGCATCCGCAGGACACCGCGCCGACGTAGCCCAGGCCGAAGACGGAGACGTTCATCGTGCGCGCACGCGGCAGCGACGGGCGCGCTGGCTCCCGGCGCTCATGCAGCTTCGAGCTCCGAGGATGCGCGCGCCGGTGCCGCGCCCGATTCGAGCCGCAGGAACGCGTCGAGCATCAGCAGGCTCCAGATCGGCGTGCTGTAATCGCGTGTTCCCGCCTCGTTTTGCTCGACCATCTCGCGCACGGTATCCGGATTGAACCAGCCGCCGTCGAGCATCGGTCCGTGCAGCAGCGCGCCGCGCACGCGATCACGCAATGGTCCGCGGAACCAGCGCGCGAGCGGCACCGCGAATCCCATCTTCGGACGGTACAGCACGTCGCGCGGCAGGCGCGTTTCGAGCGCCTTCTTGAGAAAGTGCTTGCCGTTGCCGTTGCGCAGCTTGAGCGCCGACGGCAGGCTTGCCACCCACTCGACCAGCACGTGATCCATCAGCGGCTCGCGGACTTCGAGCGAGTTCGCCATCGCGGCGCGATCCACCTTGGTGTTGATGTCGCCCACGAGGTAGGTGTGCAGGTCCAGATACTGGATGAGCGCGAGCGGATCATCCGTGCCGGCGCGCGCGGCGTGGCGATCGAATACCGCCCTGGCGCTGTAGCCGCCGAGCGCTGCGCGGAAGCTGTCCGAATACATGCGGCTGCGCAGCGGCTCGCGGATCAGCGACATGCTGTGGAAATAGCCTTCCACCGACGTTCGCGCCATGCTCTCGAGCGTCGTGCGCGCACGCAGCACCCGAGGCGCCCAGTCGGCCTTCGGATAGACGCGCCCGAGCAGGCCGAAGAGCGGCCGGCGCACGGCCTGCGGCAGCGCCGCGCGCATGCGCTCCTCCATCACATGGAAGCGGTAGCGCCGGTAGCCGCCGAACGTCTCGTCGCCGCCATCGCCGGACAGCGCGACGGTGACGTGCTTGCGTGCTAGCTGGCAGACGCGGTAGGTCGGGATGGCGGAGCTGTCGGCGTAGGGCTCGTCGTACACCGCCGCAAGCGTGTCGATGAGGCCGAAATCGTCGCTGCGCACCGTTTCGACGAAGTGGTTGGTGTGGTAGCGCTCGGCCACCAGGCGCGCGAACGCCGCTTCGTCGTACGCCGGATCGTCGAACGCGATCGAGCAGGTGTTGACGGGATCGCTCGATACGCTCGCCATGGAGGCGACCACGGCGCTCGAGTCCACGCCCCCGGACAGGAATGCGCCGAGCGGCACGTCGGCGATCATCCGCAGCTTCACCGACTCGTCGAGCCTGCGCAGCAGCTCTTCCTGCGCTTCCTCCGCCTCGATGCGCCGGTCGAGCGTGAAGCGGACGTCCCAGTACTCGCGCGGCTCGCCGACGCGCTCGCCGCGCCGGACCGCGAGCGTGCATGCCGGCGGCAGCTTGCGGGCTGCGCGGTAGATGGTGCGCGGCTCGGCGACGTAGCCCAGCGCGAAGTACTCCTCGAGCGCCTGGGGATCGATGTCGCGCCGCATGCCGCCGTGGGCGACCAGCGATTTGAGCTCGCTGCCGAAGATCAGCGTGCCGTCGTCGAGGACGGCGTAGTACATGGGCTTGACGCCGAGGCGATCGCGGGCGAGGAACAGCGTCTGCCGGTTGGCGTCCCACAGCGCGAAGGCGAACATGCCGCGAAACCGCTGCACGCAGGCTTCGCCCCAGGACTCCCAGGCATGCACGATGACCTCCGTGTCGCTGCGCGTGTGGAAGACGTGGCCCAGCGCCCGCAGCTCGGGGATCAGCTCCTGGTAATTGTAGATCTCGCCGTTGAAGATCACGGCCACCGTGCCATCCTCGTTGTAGAGCGGCTGGTGGCCGGTCACGAGGTCGATGATGGACAGCCGGCGAAAGCCCAGGCCGATGCCGGGCGCGACGTGGTACCCGGAATCGTCGGGTCCGCGGTGGATCTGCGAGTCGTTCATCCGCGTCAGCGCGTCACGCGCGATCTCGCGCGTGTCACGCGAATGAAAGATGCCGACGATGCCGCACATGGTGCCGCTCCGCTAGAGAATGCCCGGGTGCGAGCCCGCGAGCGTGGAAGAGGTCGCGTGGCGCCCGCGCAAGAGGCCGTCGTAGAGCGCGCGATACGAGCTCACCATGCGTTCGAGGCTGAAGCGCTCGACCGCGCGCTCGCGTCCTGCCGCGCCATGCCGGCGCGCGGCGGCGGGGTCGCCGAGATAGAACGCGATCGCATTGGCAAGCGCCTCGGCATCCCCTGGGGCAACGAGCGTTCCGGTGACATCCTGCTCGACCAGCTCCGCATTGCCGCCAACCCGCGTCGCGACGACCGGGACGCCGCTCGCCATCGCTTCGAGCACGGTGTTGGAGATGCCCTCGCCACGCGATGGCAGCGCGAAACAGTCGAGCGTGCGCAGGATGTCGGCGACATCGGCGCGCTCGCCCGGCAGCCAGGCACGCTCGCGCATGCCGGCCTGGTCGAGAACGGCCTCCACGTCGGCGCGAACGGAACCATCGCCGACCATGATCAGCCGCGCGGCCGCACCGCGCGGATGCCGTTGTGCCAGCAGCACGAACGCCCGCGCGAGCAGCACCGGGTCCTTGACGGCTTCCATGCGTCCAGCCCAGCCGATCATCCAGGTGCCGGCTCCGAACGGACAGTCGGTCGGCTTCCGTGCATCGGACGCGGGGCGGAAGCGCCCCGTGTCGACGCCGTTGTAGATCTGCGTGACACGCTGCTTCGGCACGCCGACGCCGCTGCGAAGATCGCGCGCCAGATCGCTCGACAGGGCCACGTAGTGCGTCACGAACGGCCGATAGAGGCGGCGCACGCGGCGCAGGCGCACGTTGCTGCCATCCAGGTCCTCGACGCTGCGCCCGTGCTCACCATGGATGCGCACCGGCACGCCGGCCAGGCGCGCCGGCACCGTGGCCTCGAGCGCGGCGAGATTGCGCGTGTGCACGATGGCCGGCGCCATCTGGCGAAACAGGCGGTAGAGCCGCGGGTACAGGCGCACGGCGTGTCCGGGACCCTTGTGAAGGGCGTGCAACGCGACGTCGTCCCGCGCGATGCGCCGGTGGAATTGCGTGATGTCGGTGAGCGAGATGATGGCGTGACGGTAGGCGTCCGCCGGCATGTGGTTGATCAGGTTGACAAGGCCATTCTCGAGGCCCCCTACGTCGAGCCGATACACCACGTGCACGATGCACGGCCGCGGATCGCGCGGCGCCGCGGCCGCAGTCATGGCTCGGCCACCGCATTGCGCAACATCGTGTCCAGCGCGGGCCGCACGCCGTCGACGAAGCTTCCGAGCGGGGCTGCGATCGGCTCTTCCGGGCGTTCGACCGGCGTGTAGGCGATGACCCAGGCGACTGCGTCTCCATGGCCGCGCAGCAGGCTTACCATTTCGCGCAGCTTGGCGATTTCCTCGCTCTCCACGAGGACGCCGTCGACCCAGAACCAGCGGGCGGCTGCGATGGTCTCGTCGCGGCCGCGCAACATCGCAACCGGGACGCTGCCGACCCGGCCGTCGAGGACCAGCGGCGTCGGCGTGATCGACAGCTGGTGCCACGCCATGTTCGCTGGACGAACCAGCTGGTTGCTGACGTTGATCGCCTTCGTGGTCGGCGTGCTCTCGGGAAACAATGCGACATAGAGGCCAACGCGGCGGCCGTCCTTGACGTAGGTCTCATGCAGCGTCGCGGCTGCGCCGCCGATGTCCGGAATCCATGCCGACGCGGGCGTCGGTACCGCAGTCCAGCCGGGGGGCACGCTGGACAGCGTCAGCGGTGCGGACGGATTGCGCACGCGCGCCGCCGCGATGGGATGCGCAAGCAGGGGCCACATCGCAATCAGCGCGACGACGGCCCCGGCAACCGGCACGATGCGCCGGTCCACCATGCGCGGCATCCCGCTTGCCCGGGAGGCCGGCTGCGGCGGCACGGCTTCGTCTTCGCGCCATCGGCTGCCGACCCAGAAGAGCAGACCGATCACGAGCCCGAAGAAGATCCACCCGTAGATGAGATGGTCGACGCCCGCGGCCAGGCGGTTGTTGGTCAGGTGTCCGAGCATGACGATGAGGTAGGCACGCAGCCAGTTCGCCACGATGGGCACGATCAGCGCGGCCAGCATGAACATCGCCCGGCGCAGCGCCGAGCGGTACGAGAGGTACGCGAACAGCAGGCCGATCATCAAGGAGGCAATCAGGTAGCGCACCCCGCTGCACGCTTCGACCACCGCCCAGGTGCCCGTCGGCAACGTCAGGAAGTTGCCTTCGCGCAGGACCGGGACGCCGGACATCTGCAGCGCAAGCACCGTGAACTGCGCGGTCCATTCGATGAGCTGAGGTATCAGGAACTCGCCCAGCGGGACGGCGAAGAAGAGGAACAGGAATGGCAAGGCGAGCGAGCGCACGATGCGGGTGCCGAGCAACGCCCACGTCGCGACCGGCACCATGGTCATCATGGCAAGTTGCGCGATGCTGTTGATCGCGAGGCGATCGCCCGCGAGCCAGATCACCCCGGCGACCGGCAGGCCAAGGAGCGCCGGCAGGCAGGGCTTCACCGGCAAGGCGGCCAGCACGGCGCGGTCGCGCCAAATCAGGTACAGGAACAACGGCACCACGACAAAGCCGTGCGTGAAGGTCTCGGAGCGATACCAGATCGACACCATCGAGACAGTCGTGCGGAGGTAGACCAGCAGCGTCACGCCGAGCAGCAGCGCGATCACGACATGCACGGGCAGCACGAGCGGCACGACGCCCGGACGCGCGGCGCCCGTCGCGGAGGGATCGGCGTAGAGCGGCTTCATGACGGATGGGCCGTCCGTGCGACGGTGCGTGCGAAGGGCCGCTGGTGTGTCGGGGCGGCCACGACGGAAGGCTCGCGAAGCAGGTCTTCGAACGGCTGCAAGTTGCGCTCCCAATCGTGTTCGGCCAGGACGTGCGCGCGCGCGGCGGGCCCGATGTCAGCGTCATCCATGGCCTCGACGGTAGTACGCGCGAACGCCTCGCCCGAATCGGCGACCAAGTAATGCGTTTGCGCGCTGCCGGAAAGCGATGCGGCGATGGCCTGCGATACCACCACGGGGCGTGCCATGGCCATGGCTTCGAGCACCTTGTTCTGGATGCCGCGCGCGACGCGCAGCGGCGCGACGACGGCGCGGGCATGCAGCAGGTAGGGGCGCACATCGGGAACGCGGCCGGTCACCGTCACGCGCGGGTCGGCCGCGAGCGCCGTCACGGCTGCCGTGGGATTCATGCCGACGACGTAGAAGCGCGCACGCGGCCGGGCCGCGGCGATCGCAGGCAGCGCCTCGCGCGCGAACCAGCACGCTGCATCGGCGTTGGGCCAGTAGTCCATGGCGCCGCTGAACGCGATCGCCTCCTCGTCGGGTCCGTACGGGTTCTGCAGCGCGACGGTGGGATCGAAGTACGCGGTGTCGACGCCGTTGCACGCGTGGTGCACGCGAGCGGCGCACTCCGGCGCGAGCGCACGGAAGAGATCGGCCTCGGCCTGCGTGACGAACACGCTCGCCGCAGCCTTGCGCGCGATTGCACGCTCGAAGGCCAGCAAGCGTCCTGCCTCACGCCGGTACAGGCTCGACACCGGCCACGTGCGCATCTGCGCGTACTGGCGCCATTTGGCCGAGTCGACGTCGACGAAGTCCACGACGACCCGCAGATTCGCCGCCATGGCGTACTGCGCCATCGCGCCGGAGAACACCACGGCGCGCCGGATGCCATGGTCGCGCACGGTCCGATCGACCCAGTCGCGCAGCGTCTGGTCCGCGTAATACCGCAGCGTCAGCGCCTCGCCGGTGAGGAGCCCCGCCAGGCTGCGCAGGCGCGCCGTCGCCGGCTTGATCGACGCCACATGCACCGACGCGCACAACTGCTCGACCGCCTCGACGTGTGGCCGGTCCGCCGCGTCGTCGATGAACGTCCCCAGGTGCACGTCGTAGCGCGCGGCGAGGAAACGCAGCAGGTGGAACGAGCGCAGCTTGTCCCCCTTGTTCGGCGGGTACGGCAGGCGGTGCACGAGGTAGAGGAGTGGCTCCATCGTTCAGCCCAGGTTGCGCACGATATGCGGGCCGATGGCGACGACTGCGCGGCGGGGCAGGCGGCGCCACAGCGCGATGAATGCGCGGTACTTCGGATTCGCCGGGTTGTTCTGCGGAATCGTGGAGCGGCGAAACAGCTCGTACTCGTAGGCGAGCGGTGCGGGCTCGAAACCCCAGTTCTTCTTGAAGTCGTATGAGCCGGTGTCGCGCTTGCTGCGGCCATAGTCGAATACGCGGACGCCGCGCGCGCATGCCCGGCGCATGAGCTCCCAATACTTGAAGTCGTTGGCCGCCAGCGCGCGTGCCGCCTCGTTGTCGCCGGCGTAATACGGCAGCACCTCGTCGCGGAAGTAGAAGCTCAACACGGCGCTCACCGGCCGCTCGGCGCCATCGAGCACGACGAGAAATTCGCACTGCTCGCCGAACGTCTCCTTCAGGCGCGCGAAATATCGGCGTGAGAACGGCGGCGTGCCGTGCCGGTGCATGTTGTCGGCGTACAGCTCGAAAAACCGCTCCGGCGTGGCGTCGACCGCGCTGGTCAGCCCATTCTTGATGCCCTTGCGGACCATCGCACGCTGCTTGCGCGGTATCGCGAGCAGGTTCTCCTCGGCATCGGTGGAGAGCACGCGCCGGAACGTGACGTAGAGGTCCTGCCGCGGCCACTCCGGCCGAAATGCCGTGCGGTTGCGCAGCTCCAGGTGCTCCGCACCCAGCGCCCGCGCGCGCGCGCCCGCGGCGTCGATCAACGCGTCGACAGTGGCGCGGTCATCGGCCACCGGACCGCCATAGACGCCGAACGGCAGCGAGACGAGGCCGTGCCCGAACACGCGACTGCGCACCTGCGCGAGCGGCAGTACCCCGACCATGCGCCCGCCGCGCTCGGCGACGAGGTAATGCGTCCGGTGCCGGAATTCCTCCTCGATGAGCGTACGCCAGCCGATGCGATGGAAGAATGTCGCCTCGGGCGCGCGCTCGACGTACGCTTCCCAGCGCGCGGCATCGCCTTGCGCGAAGTCGCGCACCTCGAGTGGCTCGGCGGCCACGCAGGCAAGCGCCGCGACGGATTCGTCCACACTGCCTGCGTGCATGCCGGTTCCTACGCCGCGACCGCGACGAAATCGCGATCGGCCCGGTCGGAGCGGAAATCGCGCACGAGCCGCGTCAGGCGGGGCGTCATGACGCACATGATCAGGCCTTCTTTCGCCGCTGGCTGGTCGGGTGCCGATCCGGGTTCGTCAGCCCGGCATACACACCCTGATAACGTGCCACGCTCGCCGCCCAGGTGCGCTCGGCCTCCACGAAGCGCCGCCCGTTGCCCGCTACACGCGCCCAGTCGCCGGGCGCCGCCAGGACGCTCGTGATCGCGGCCGACAGCGCCTGCGGGCTGTCCGCGGCGAACAGGTAGCCGGTATCGTTGTCGCGAATCAGCTCGCGGTGCCCGCCGACGTTCGACGCGAGCACGATCCGCCCGCGCGCCATCGCTTCCAGGGGCTTCAGCGGCGTGACGAGCTCGGTCAATCGCATCGACTTGCGGGGGTAGACGAACACGTCGATGAGGTCATAGTAGCGACCGACGTCGGCGTGCGGGATGCGACCGGTGAAGACCACCCGATCGGTGATGCCGAGCGACGCGGCCTGCTCGCGCAGCTGCGCTTCCTGCGGGCCGCCGCCGAGCAGGAGCAAGGACACGTCCGGGTGCGCGCCTGCCACGCGCGCCAGCGCCTCGAGCAGGACATCGAGGCCTTCGTAGCCATAGAAGGATCCCGCGAAACCGAGCACCCGGCGGCCCGACAGGCCCAGCCGTTCCTTGAGCGCCATGTCGCGCGTCGCGTCGGCGCGGAATTGCTCGATGTCCACGGCGTTCGGGACGACGGTGACGCGACCCGGCGGCACGCCGCGTGCCTCGATTTCCCCGCGCAGTCCCTCGCAGATCGTGGTGACGTGATCGGCCGTGCGCATGGCGACTGTCTCCAACCCGCGGGACAGGCGGTAGCGTGCGCTGTTCTCGCGCGTGGTGCCGTGATCGATCGCGGCGTCCTCCCACAGGGCCCGCACTTCGTACACGACGGGCACCCGCGCCCGGCGGCCGGCCCACAGCGCGGGCAGGCCCACCAGGATGGGCGAGTGCGCGGTGATGACGTCGGGCCGATAGGTCCGGACGAGCTCCGCGACGCGCGCCTGCGTGGCGACCATCTGCCGGAGCAACTGAGGCGCCCCGCTCGACTGGGCGCTCGTCGGCGCCTGCGTTCGATGGAACACGAATCCCTCCGCCGTCTCCTCGACCCCGTCCACGGCGCCCTGTTTCGGAGACGTCAGCTGGATGGTCTCCCAGCCGCGCGCGCGCTGTTCGCGCAGGATCGCCAGCGTGCGAAAGGCGTATCCGCTGTGCAGCGGTGCCGAATGGTCGAGCACGTGGAGAATGCGCATGCTCATGCGCTCAGGCGAGCGGCAGGAACACGCGGTCCGCGCGGTTCCAGCGGAAGTCGCGCACGAGGCGCGCAAGCCGCTGCTCGGTGCGATGCAGATTGACGTAATGGCGAAAGCGCGTCTTGACGCCCGGACCGCGCACCCTGGGCTGCCCGGGGTCGAGCTCCCATGGATGAAAATAGAACATCGCCGGGCGCTGGTCGACGGCGTTGATGCGCGCGATGGACCAGCGCGATACGCGGTAGGGAAGCAGGCGGAAATAGCCGCCTCCGCCGGCGGGCCAGTTGGCCTGCAGCACGCGCACGGTGGCGATCGGCAGCTCCAACAAGCCCGGCACGCTCTCGTGCGGAAAGCGATTGGCATCCGGCGCGCCGTAATGGTCGTGCCGGATCGGATACACGCTCGAGCTGTACCGATACCCGGCGCGTCCGATGCAGTCGAACGCCCATGCGTTGTGCGGTCCCACCGAGAAGCTCGGCGCGCGGTAGCCCGCCACCTCGCAACCGACGATGTCCTCGAGCACCGCCTTCGCGAGGCGGATATCGGCAAGGAACTGCTCGGGCGTCTGCTCGGTCGCGCGTCGATGCGCGAAGCCATGGCTCGCCACCTCGTGGCCGGCGGCCGCGATGCGGCGCACCAGGTCCGGATAGCGCTGCGCAATCCAGCCGAGGGTGAAGAACGTGGCCGCTACGCCGGCATCGTCGAGCAGCGCGAGGATCAGATCCACGTTGCGCTCGATGCGACACGGCAGCCGATCCCAGTCGTCGCGGTCGATGTGCGGCGCGAAGGCGGACACCTGGAAGTAATCCTCGACGTCGATCGACAGCGCGTTGACCATCGCATCGACCGCTGCAGCCGGGGGGCTGCGCGGCGAATCCGCGCGCGGCGGCGTGCGCGCCAGTTCGACGACGGCGCTCACGCTTCGGCCTCCTGCCGCGCGATGACAGGTCCCGCGGGCACGAGCGCGCTTTCGAGGTGGCGAGCGATGCGCCCGGCCGCCTGGCCATCCCACAGCTCGGGTACCCGCCCGCGTTTGCCGCCGGTCGCAAAGATGTCCTCCACGGCCGCGGCGATGCGCGCAGAGTCGCGCCCCACGAGCAGGTTCGTGCCCTGGTCCACGGTGATTGGTCGCTCGGTGTTGTCGCGCATGGTCAGGCAAGGAACCGCCAGCGCGGTGGTCTCTTCCTGCACGCCGCCCGAATCGGTCAGCACCAGGCGTGCGTTCTGCATGAGACCAAGCATTTCGAGGTAGCCCTGGGGCGGCAGCAGGAGAATCCGCCCGCTGTCGATTATGCCATTCAGCCCATAGCGCTCGATGTTCGAGCGGGCGCGCGGATGCACCGGCCAGACGAGCGGAAGGCGGCGTGCGACGGTGGTGAGCGCAGCCAGGCATTCGGCGAGCGCCGCGTGCTCATCCACGTTGGACGGACGATGCAGCGTCGCGACGGCGAATCCTTCCGGTTGCGACACGAAGGCATCCGACACGCCGGCGCGCCGAAGCGTCTCTGCCGGCGTGACGGCGTGCGGCAGATGAGTGGCAAGCGAGTCGATCATCACGTTGCCCACGAACGCGATGCGCCCGGGATCGATGCCCTCCCGGGCGAGGTTCGCAGCGGCGCTGCGCTCGGTCGTGTAGAGCAGGTCGGCCATCTGATCGGTGAGGACGCGATTGATCTCCTCCGGCATTGCGCGGTCGTAGCTGCGCAGCCCAGCCTCCACGTGCGCGAGCGACACGCCCTTCTTGCTTGCGACGAGGCTGCAAGCCAGCGTCGAGTTCACGTCGCCGACGACGATGACGCAGGACGGGTGTTCGCGATCGATCACCGGCTCGAAGCGGCGCATGATCTCCGCCGTCTGCACGGCGTGGGTGCCGGGTCCGACCTCCAGGTCGATGTCCGGCGCTGGCAGCGACAAGTCGGCAAAGAGGCGCTGCTTCATGTCCACGTCGTAATGCTGGCCCGTGTGAACGAGGACCACGCGCGGCAGGCGCTCGCGCGCCGCGAACGCGCGCACCAGCGGGGCCATCTTCATGTAGTTGGGCCGCGCGCCGACGACGCACAGCAGCGGGCCCGGCCGGTCGGAAGATGCGCTGCTCATCGCAACAGCTGCGGTCCCGGCTTCACCACGGTCGGCTTCTCGGGATGGAGCAGGAGATGGAGCAGGTCGACCGCGGCGCCGACGGTTCGATCGAGTCGGTCGATGCGCTCCTCGAGGTGGCGGAAGTGCTGCTCCCACGACCGATCGTCTGCCGCGCCCTCTGGCACCGCGGTGGCAGTCCCGGCGTCCGGCGCAGACGCTGCGGCCACGCCGGCGTCGGCGCCCATCTCGTCGCGGATCTCGCGCGCGATCGCGTGCACGTCGGACGGCTCGAGCACGTGCTTCTCTCCGAGGAAGCCGGCGAGCATCAGCCGGTTGCAGAGCGTGTTGATGCGCCGCGGGATGCCGCCCGTCATGCCGTGGATCACCTCGAAGCACGCGGGCTCGAACGTCGGATCGTCCTTCCAGCCGACGTGATGGAGCCTGTGCTCGATGTAGGCCTGCGTCTCCTCGCGATCGAGCGGACCGAGGTGGTACGACGCGATCACGCGCTGGCGCAGCTGCTGCATCGATGGCGCCTGCATCATCGTCCGCAGCTCCGGCTGCCCGATCAGGAAGCTCTGCAGCAACGCCTGCTCGCCCAGCTGGAAGTTGGACAGCATGCGCAGCTCTTCGACCGCGCGCGGGGTGAGATTCTGCGCTTCGTCGACCACGAGCAGCGCGCGCTTGCCTTCGGTGGCGAGCTGGCACAGGAAGGCTTCGAGCGAGCCGAGCAGCAGCGCCTTGTCCACCGTCTTGACCGGCAAACCGAACGCGATCGCGACGGCGCGCAGCAGGTCGTCGGCATCGAGCTGCGTGCTGACGATCTGCGCGGCGACGAGCTTGCCTCGATCGAGCTGCTCGAAGAGGCTGCGCACGATGGTCGTCTTGCCCGCGCCAACCTCGCCCGTGACGACGATGAAGCCTTCGCCCTGGTAGACGCCGTATTGCAGGTAGGCGAACGCGCGCTTGTGGCCCTTGCTGCCGAAATAGAAGGCGGGGTCGGGATTGAGCTGGAACGGCTTGCCGGTCAGGCCGTAGAACTGTTCATACATGGTCAGTAGAACCGATACAGGATGCCTGCGAACACCGCGTACTCGTTGCGGTCCGTGAAGAAATCGGAGCGCGCCAACTGGTAGCGTGTGCCCACGTGCAGGTCGGTATACGCGCCGATCGGCCGCGTGAGCACGAGAGAGAACGAGCTGTTCACGGTGCTGCCCTGCTGCGACAAGGAGTCGCCCGTGGCACGGTTGACATCCAGGATGCCGGTCAGGGTTGCGAGCGGGTCCAGTCGGGTGGACCAGACCACATTGACGCCCCTCTGCTCGTCATGGTTGAACGCGAAGGGATCGCTGCCCGAGCCGACGAGCGTTTCGTCGCGATGGCGATAGACCGTGAAGTACACGTTGTTGCGGGCCCCCACGAGTCCGGCGATCGCCCGCAGGTCGGTGGTGAGCGTTGCACGCTGGGTGTAGACGTTGACCGGCGAAGTGAGGTTGGGTGGCAGGCCGTACGTGCGGATCAGCAGATCGATCGCCGCCTGCCGCTGGACGGGGTCGGGAAACTGGCTCGAGAGCAGCGAATTGAGCAACGTGTTGACGTTGCCCGGCGTGATGTTGGCAAGCTGCTCGGGATACGTCGACACGTCACGCGAAGCGCGCAGCGTCCATACGGTGCGCGGCGTGCGGTGGTCGAAGGCGACGTTGTAGGCGGAGCCGAAGAAGCGATGCTCCCAGTTGGCATCGAGCGCGGTGCGCTCGGTGGGTCGCCAGCGCGCGCCTACCCCATAGACGGACCCCTTGAAACGCGTCAACGGGCCGTAGTCGTTGTTCTCGTAACCCGCGCTCGCGGTGAGTCGCAGTTGCGGATCGACTTCGAATTGGCCGCGCACGCGCGCGACCTGGGTCACGAGCGGCGCTTGTCCGGTGAACCGCACCGACGAACGATCGAAGTCGATGGATGCACCAACCGGCGAAGGCTCGCGCACGATCGATCCGACGATTTCGTTGACGTAGGAGTTCAGCACGCCGTTCGATACCGTCGAGGTGTTCGAGGCGTTCGTCCAGATGTTGTTGTCGCGCATCTCATAGCGTATGTCACGCCCGAGGTCGCCGCGAAACCCCGGCGAAATGCGGTAGGTCTGGGAAAGATACTCGTTGTTCGTATTCACCACGGGGCTCGAAGGCCGCGCACCGAGTGGTGAAATGAACTCGCGGCTGGTGTCGATCGACGAATCGACGAACACGTGCTTGTCCCAGCCGTCGGCGTTGCCCAGCAAGTGAACGCTCGGGATGGCCCGGTCGTTGTCGCCGCCCGTACGCGCATACAGGTACATCGGCACGCTCACCACGCCGCGCAAGGTCGTGTGCGCGGTGTCGGAGCTCACCCTGAACCCGGGCGTGAGCGTGATGACGAAGTCCGACTTCTTCTCGCTCGAGCGGTCGAAATTGGCGTTGCTCGTGAGCGTGCCCTCCACCTCGACCCACGGCTCCAGGCGGAACGCGCGCTGTCCGGTGTTGGTGGGGCCGTTGTCCGCCGGCCGGGCGTTGGGCACCGTGGGGTACTGGTAGTCGACGGGCGGCGCAGGCGCCTGTGCCGACGCATCGAACGCGGCGATCAGGCCACACCATGCGACAAGCGGCGCCGCGCGCAGCCGGCCGCCGGGCCGCCGCGCCCGGTCCGCGCGCCGGCCGCCCCGCGGGCGGTCAGCGTGCGCCGTCATCCCCGTATTGGCCGTAATACGTGCCGACGTCGGTCCGGCTTGCCTTGTTCAGCATCATGAGCACGATCTCGCAGCTCTCGATCGTGGCCAGCGCCTGGGTGACTGCGTGCTGGCTCGTCGAGTCCGCGGCGACGACCATGACGATCTGCCCCATCAAGGAGGCGAGCACGCGCGCTTCGGTCGTGGCCAGCAGCGGCGGCGAATCGAAGATGATGATGCGATCCGAGTAGCGGGTCGCGAGCTCGCGCAGCAGGCTCGCCATCTGCTCGCTGGCAAGGAGCTCGGTGGAGCGCCGGTGGCGCGAGCCCGCCGGCAACAGCGAGAGCTTCTCGACGTTCGTCTTGACCAGCGCGTCGGCGACATCGACGTCGTCGCGCGTGAGCAGGTCGAGCAGCCCGGGCGAATGGGGCGCGCCGAGCAGCGCGGGGAGCGTCGGGTGCGCGACGTCACCGTCGACCAGAAGCACCGTGTTGTCGTATTCGAGCGCGACGGAAAGCGCGAGGTTGAGCGATGTGAACGTCTTGCCCTCGCCGGGCAGCGCGCTCGTGACCATCACGAGGTTGCCGTTCTTGACCCGGATGCCTTCCTTGCCGAGCGCGTTGCGGATGATCGGACGCTTGATCACGCGGAACTCGTCGGCGATCTGGTTCATCGGCGCATCGGGCGTGACGAAGCCCAGCGCGTGCAAGCGCTTGAGGTCGATGTCGATGTGCTGTTGCGGCACCGTGCGCGCAGGCGCGCGGCCGGGCCGTGGCGCGACCAGCGGCGCGGTCCGCAGGATGCCCGGGTCGCTTTCGATCGCGCGCATGAACGCTTCCGGTGCCGAAGGCCCGTCGCGCAGCGGCGTGTCCGCCGGCGCTGCGCCCTCGGGGATGTCGGCGCCCGCGCGCCGCAGCTCTTCCAGCCGCCGGGCGGCTTGCTCGATCAGACTCATCGGACGCTCCTCAGACGACACGGCCCACCAGCAGCGCGAAGGCGATGACGCCGATGAAGGCGGCGAACAGGCCACTCAAGCCGCCTGCGAACAGGAAGCCTTCGCGGCGGCGGCGGCGGCGGACGTTTTCGCCCTGGATCATGGAGACCATGCCGAGGATCGGACGCTTGGACAGGTCGCGCAGCGTGCGTGCGTCGTGCAAGGTCGGCATCAACTGGCTCGCGGCGAATGCGGCGAGCAATCCGATCACGATCGAGCCCGCGCACACGATGCCGAGCAAGGCGAGCCGGTTGGGAAACACAGGCTCGGGCGACACGCGCGGTGGATCGATCACGCGGAACTGCGTGGTGCCGGTGTCCTGCACGTCCTTGCCCATCGTGGCGCCTTCACGCCGCGACAGCAGGGTCTCGTACGTCTTCTTCTGCACGTCGTAGTCGCGGTTGAGCTGCGCGAATTCCGCCTCCACCTGCGGCACGAGCTGCGCCTGCGAGCGCAGCTGCGCGTATTGCGTCTCGTAGCCGGCAAGCTTGGCGCGCGCAGCGGCGACGCTCGCCTCGGCCTCGGCCAGCGAGATGCGCAGCTGCTGGAACACCGGATTGCGATCGGTCGTCGGCCCGGCCGTCTTGGTCACCGCCTTGCGGCGCGCCTCGACCTCTTCCTTGCGCTGCTGCTCGAGCTGCGCGATGAGGCGCCGCGCGGTCAGCACGTCCGGATGCTGGTCGGTGTACTTGCGCAGCAGGTCGTCCTGCTCCTTCTTGAGCGCGGCGATGCGCGTGTCGAGCTCCGGCGTCGCGATCGTGCCCGAGTCGGCACTTTCGGCGAGCAGGTTGGGCTGTTCGCCCTGCAGCTCGCGCTTGTAGGAATCGCGTGCCTGCTCGTACGACTGCAGCTCGAGCTTGGCGGCCTCGATGTCCGTGCGCAGCTGCGACAGGCGGCGGAAGTAGTCGCCGCCGCCGTCCTTGTTGTCGGCCACGCCCATGTACTTCAGCTTGAAGTCCTTGAGGCGGTTCTCCGCCGCGCGCAGCGCGTCTTCGTAGCGCTTGATCTGCTCGTCGAGGAACTTGACGGCCGTCTGGGTATCCTGGCGCTTGTCGCCCAGGCTCGACTCCACGAAGATGTTGAGCAGGCTTTGCACGACGCGCTTGGCCTGGTCGGGATTGGGATCGCGATAGCTGATCGTGTAGAGGTTCGTCGATACGCTGGTCAGGCGGATCGTCTTGATGACCTGGTCGGTGAGCTCCTCGCGGTCGGCACCGGTGCGCACGCCAAGGTCGAGGTCCGACATGCGGATCAGGCGCTCGACGTTGGGCCGGCTGATGAGGGTGCGGCTCATGAGCGCTACCTGCTGGTCGGTGTTCGGCTGGATGGCCAACCCCGCCAGCAGCGGCTTGAGCAGCGACTCCGTGTCCACGTACACCCGCGCCTGCGCCTCGAAGCGCTCGGGCACCTTGTAGACGACGGCCACGCCGATGATGGCGGCAATCCAGGCGGCCGCGAGGCCCACCCAGCGGCGGTGCCACATGCCGCGCAGGTAGCTCACGACGCGTTCGAGCATCTCTTTCATGGCGTTCCCGTTCGATGACGAGCCTTCGCGCGTCTGCGCGAGGCGGGCTAGAACCAGCTTTGCGGAATGATGAGGATGTCGCCCGGCTCCATCTCGACGTTGGCCGTGATGTCGCCGCGCTTGACGAGGTCGCGCAGCCGCACGCTGTAGAGCTTGCCGCCCTCGGCGACGCGGAAGATGCGCGCACCGTTGCCGTCGGCGAAATCAGTGAGGCCGCCCACCGCGATCATCACGTCGAGCACGGTCAGGTTGCGCCGGTACGGCAGCACTTGCGGCTTCGCGGCTTCGCCCACCACGCGGATCTGCTCCTGCGACGGTCCGACGAAGTTCGTGACCACGACGGTCACCACCGGATCGCGGATGTACTTGCCGAGCGCCTTCTCCATGTCGCGCTCGAGCTCGGAAGGCGTCTTGCCCAGCGCGGGCAGGTCGTCGACGAGCGGCATGGTGATGTGGCCGTCGGGCCGCACGGGGACGACCATCGACAGCTCGGGGTTGCGCCACACGATGATGTTCACCGTATCGGTGGGCCCGATGTGATAGACGTAATCGGCATTGCTCGCGACTTGCATCGGTGCAGGCGGATATTGCACGGTCGTGCACCCGGCCAGCGCAACGACGGCGAGCAGCGCGCCTGCGCTCAGCGGCCGATGCACCATGATGCCGAGGTTTGCGAGAAAGTTGCGCATGTTCTCTCCTGTCGCGACCCGTTGCGGACGAAGCGTCGAATGGTAGCACCGCAGAGCGGCGCGAATGAGCGGTGCACGCGCGAGTTGCAGCACCGTACGTCGTGTCGTCGGCGCGCGACAGGTTGTGCATGACAGTGCCCTTGCGCACGCAGCGCGGCGACACCACCACGCACGCGCGTTGCGCCGACACGATAGACGCGGCGAACGCGCACGGTCACACGAATATTCGCCCACCGATCGCGTGCATGCACGCCCGTTCGTCCTCGCGCGACGCTCGGTCGACGGACAGGTTGCATCGAAAGGGCGCGTTGTCGGGGGAATTTACAAAACGAGGCGCTGCGCGGGCCATGGTGGTGCGCCCTGCGGCTGAGCGGACGCGGGGTGCGGCCCGCCGGCCAAGGATCGGATGGCGCGCCCGACAGGATTCGAACCTGTGACCCTTGGCTTCGGAAACCAATACTCTATCCAACTGAGCTACGGGCGCGCGGCCGCCTATTCTAGCGGCTCGCGCGAAGGAGCGTCCAACGGCGCCAGAGCGGGCTGGCGTGCGACGGCTATAATCGCGCGTTCCCCCGCACCGCTTCGCCCCCGAAGGCTCGGGTGCGCCAACGCCCACCCTTTCGCTCCGTCGACATGACCTCCGATCAGCACTCCTCCCCGATCAAGACCCCCAAGCAGCTCGTCGTCGTGGTCGTGCTGGCCTTCCTCGTGCCGGTGACGCTCATCCTGCTCGTGTCGCAGCTCGTGATGAGCAGCACCAAGAGCTCCCGCGACGCCAAGACGGACGAGAGCCGGGTGCTGGAGCGCATTCAGCCAGTGGGCACGGTCCTGCTGGCCGACGCGTCGGCGCCGGCGGGCAACCTCACGGGCGTGCAGGTGTTCGACCAGGTCTGCAAGACGTGCCACGGGGCGGGCATTGCCGGGGCGCCGAAGGTGGGTGACAAGGGGGCCTGGGCACCGCGAATCGCGCAAGGTGACAAGGTGCTCTTCCAGCATGCCATCGCCGGATTCCAGGGCAAATCGGGCCTCATGCCGCCGAAGGGTGGCAACGGCGATCTGGCCGACGTCGAAGTAGAGCGCGCCGTCGTCTACATGGCCAACCAGTCCGGCGGCAGCCTCAAGGAGCCGCCCGCACCTGCGAGCACCGCGACCGCCCAGGGGTCCTCGGTCCCCGCCGGCTCGGTGGGCGTGGCCACCGCGTCGCCGGGCGCCTCCCCCGCGACAGCCCGCGAAGCATCGAGCGGGGCGCCCGGGGCGCCGACGCCGCCGGTGCCTTCATCGGGCGGCGCGATGGTTGCCGCTGCAGCCACGCCGCCGGCCGCTGCGCCCGCGGCGACGGCCGCCGCGCCTGCGGCAGGCGCGAAACCCGACGGCAAGAAGGTGTTCGAGACCACGTGCTCGGTCTGCCACGGCGCGGGCATCGCGGGCGCGCCCAAGTTCGGCGACAAGGCGGCCTGGGCGCCGAGGATCGCGCAAGGCACCAACGTGCTCTACCAGCATGCCCTCCAGGGCTTCCAGGGCAAATCGGGCGTGATGCCGCCGCGCGGCGGCAACACCGCGCTCGGCGATGCCGACGTGAAGGCGGCCGTCGACTACATGGCGGCGGCGGCGAAATAGTGCGCCGTGGCGGTTAGCGCAACAGCGCCTTGAGGGCCTTGAGGCGCTCGCTCCCGGCAGCCTTGGCCTCGGCCGCCTCCTCGGGCGGCAGCGGCGCATCCGCATAGCGCAGATCCTCCTGCGCGAGCTCGGCCAGGAAACGCGACGGCGCGCTGTCCACCCGCCCGCCCGCGCGCTTGCGCGTGCGGCAATACGACAAGTGCAGGCTCTGCTGCGCGCGCGTCAGTCCCACGTACATGAGGCGGCGCTCCTCGTCCACCGCACCGGCCTCCACCGCTTCGCGGTGCGGCAGGATGCCTTCTTCGAGCCCGACAAGGAACACGTGCGGGTACTCGAGCCCCTTGGCTGCATGCAGCGTCGATAGGCGCACGGCATCCGGGGCGTCGCCCTCGCGCCCTTCCAGCATGGTGATGAGCGCGACCATCTGCGTGAGCTCGAGCAGGTTGCGTCCGTCCTCTTCGCCGCGGCGCGCGAGCCACGCGACGAAGTCGCGCACGGTCTGCGCGCGCGCTTCGGCGTCACGCTTGTCGAAGGTCGCGATGAGCCAATCCTCGTACCCGATCGCGCGCACGAGCTCGTCGAGCAGGCGTCCGGCCGGCTCCTTCTGCGCGCGATGGCGCAAGCCGTTGATGTGCGCACAGAACGCGTGGAGCACCTCGCGCGGCTTGGCCAGGAGGGCTTGTTCGGCTTCCGGGGCGAAGACCGCGGCGAACAGGCTCTCCTTGCGCGCACCCGCGATCTCGCCAAGCCGCGCAAGGCTCGTCTGCCCCACGCCGCGCCGCGGCGTTGCCACCGCGCGCAGGAACGCCGGGTCGTCGTCCTCGTTGGCGATGAGGCGCAGGTAGGCGCAGACGTCCTTGATCTCGGCGTGATCGAAGAACGACTGGCCGCCCGAAAGCTCGTAAGGAACCGCGTGGGCGCGCAGGGCCGCCTCGAACGCGCGCGCCTGGTGATTGCCGCGATACAGGATCGCGTAATCGGCGAAACGCGCGCGGCGCTCGAACTTGTGCCCGAGGAGGCGCGCGACGACGAGCTCCGCTTCGGCTTCGTCGTCGCGGGCCGGCGTGACGCGCAGCGGCTCTCCGTGGCCAAGCTCGCTCCACAGCCGCTTGTCGAACAGCTTCGGATTGTTCGCGATGAGCGCATTGGCGGAGCGCAGGATGCGCACCGTGGAGCGGTAGTTCTGCTCGAGCTTCACGAGCTCGAGCCCAGGGTAGTCGCGCGGCAGCGCCGCCAGATTGTCGAGCGTGGCCCCGCGCCAGCCGTAGATCGCCTGGTCGTCGTCACCTACCGCGGTGAACGGCGTCGACGGTCCGAGCAGCGCGCGCAACAGGCGATACTGCGCCGGATTGGTGTCCTGGTATTCGTCGATGAGGATGTGCGCGAAGCGCTGCCACCGCTCGCGTGCGGCTTGATCGCGCTCCAGCAGCGCGACCGGCAGCACGATGAGGTCGTCGAAGTCGACAGCCTGGTACGCCGCGAGCGCATCGGCGTAGTTGACGTATGCACGCGCCGCCGCCTGCTCGTCGTCGCCATCCGCCTGTTGCAGCGCGTCCGGCGGCGCGACGAGCGCGTTCTTCCACGCGCTGATCTTCCATTGCGCCTTGCGCGCGCGACCCCGATCCGCGGTGCCGATGAGCTCCGCGACGATCTGCTCGAGATCGCCCGGGTCGAGGATGGAGAACGATGGCTTGAGGCCCACCGACTTCGCTTCCGAACGCAGGATGCGCAGGCCGAGCGCATGGAACGTCTGGATGGACACGCGCCCGGCGGCCTCCGCGTTGCCTGCCTGGCGCAGGAGCGCTTGCGCACGCTCGCGCATTTCGCGCGCTGCCTTGTTGGTGAACGTGATGGCCAGGATGCGCGCAGGATCGGTGCCCTGCTCCACCAGGCGCGCGATCTTCGCCGTGATGACGCGCGTCTTGCCGCTGCCGGCGCCGGCGAGCACCAGCATGGGACCGTCGATCCGCCGGACGGCCTCGCGTTGCGCAGCATTGAGGGGAAACGACAACCGCGGATCCGGACGTTGCTAGAATCGGCGCGCATTCTAGCAACAGCGCTGTTTCCCGCGCAGCCTTGACGGGCGCGCCGATTTCGGCTCGATCAACTTTGGCCACCTACGCGATCGGCGACATTCAAGGCTGTCACGCGGAGCTGTGCGACCTGCTGACGCTCGTCGGCTTCGCGCCGCCCGACGATCGCCTGTGGCTCGTGGGCGATCTCGTCAATCGCGGCCCGGGCTCACTGGCCGTGCTGCGCGAGGTGCGCACGCTCGGTGAGTCCGCCGTCACCGTGCTCGGCAATCACGACCTGCACCTGCTCACCGTCGCTGCCGGCCATCGCAAGCCGCATCGCGGCGACACGCTCGACGACATCCTGCAGGCGCCCGACCGCGACGCCCTCCTGGCCTGGCTCGCCGCGCAGCCGCTCGTGCACCTCGAGGACGAGCGGCTGCTCGTGCACGCGGGCGTGCTGCCATCGTGGACACCGGCCACCGCCGTCATGCTCTCCGGCGAAGTGACGCGCACGCTGTGCGGTCCGCAGGCAGGCGAGTTCCTGGGCGCGCTCTACGGCGACGAGCCGCGCACGTGGCGCGACGACCTGACGGGCTTCGACCGGCTGCGCGCCATCGTGAACGTCTGCACGCGGCTGCGCTTCTGCACCGAGGATGGCACCATGGAGTTGCGTGAAAAGCGCGGCGCCGCGTTCGCACCGGCCGGGTTCGCTCCGTGGTTCGCGCAACCGGCACGGCGCACGGCGCACGTGAAGGTGATCTGCGGGCACTGGTCCACGCTCGAGCTCATGCTGCGGCCGAATGTGGCCATGCTCGACTCGGGCTGCGTGTGGGGCGGCGCGCTGACCGCGCTGCGCCTCGAGGACGGACGGCTGTTCCAGGTGCCGAGCCGCAGTCCGGTCAGTCCAAAGCCGTCCTGATCGCCGCCTCCACCTCGCGCGCCAGCGCACGCCGATGGCGCGCAGCGGCGGGCAGCCGCGCAAGCGAAGTGACCTCGACGACGAGCCCCGGCGTGCCGCACACGCGCCAGAACGACGCGATGAAAGGATCGTCGCCCACGTATGCGGGCGCAGTGGAGCGCGTGCCGTCGGCCGCGCGATAGCGCAGCGCGAGCGGCTGCACGTCGCCTTGCGCATCGACGATCGCCTGCAGCAGCGAGCTCTTGAACGGCAGCACCGTTTCTCCCGTCGATGTGGTGCCCTCGGGAAAGACGGCCACTACGTCGCCGCCCGCGAGCGCATCGGCCACCACGCGGCTCACCCGGTGGGTGTCGCGGCGGCGCCCACGCTCCACGAACAGCGTGCCCGCACCGCGCACCAGTGCGCCGGCGAGCGGCCAGCGCGCAATCTCCGCCTTGGCGACGAAGCGCGCCGGACACAGCGCGTTGAGCACGACGATGTCGAGCCACGAGACGTGATTGCACACGATCAGCACGTTGCCGCCATGCGCCGACAGCTCGCCGCTGACCCGGCACCGCACGTCGAGCAACGCGAGCAGGCGGCGGCTCCAGCGCTGCGTCAGGCGGCGCCGCCGCGCGGGCGGCACGAAGGGAAACACGAAGGTCGTCGTAGACAGCCCGACGACCACGTGTCCCGCGGTGCGCAACGCGCGAACCAACGCTCGCGCACGTCGCATGGCGTGACGATCGGCCCGTGCAGACCGGCGCGCGGCGAGCGCGTCCTGTCGTTGCCGGCCGGTCAATCCCGTCAGCGCACCACGCGCCACGCGCCGCGGTCGGACAGCAGGCGCACGCGGTCACCCGGCCGGAAGCCTTCACCGGCGTCGGCCTGCACGATCGTTGCGTTGCGACCGCTGTCGAGGTGCAGCGTCAGCTCCAGCCCGGGGCGGCGATTGGCATCGCGCTCGATGGCGCTCCCGGCCAGCGCGCCAAGGAAGATGCCGCCGATGATGGCCGCCGCGTTGCCCGCGCCGGCGCCGACGGCGCTGCCGGCCAGGCCGCCGAGCAGGCTGCCGCCGAACGCGCCGCCTCCGCTCTCGCCGCCCTCGAGGACCACCGGCCGCACCGCCTCGACCACGCCGACCTCGACGGCCAGCATGCGCGTCGGCGGATAGAACGGCGCATAGGGCGGAGGCCCGGCCACGTACACGGGCGCGCATGCCGCGAGGGTCGCGCATGCGCCGATCGTCAGGACGCGTGCAATCGTGCTCATGGTGTCACCACAAGGATCTGCCGAACGCGTCGGAGTATAGCGCCGCGACATGCGCGCGGCTCACCGCATGGTTCTGTCCCCCGCGGCTCGCGATCTTGAGCGAGCCCATCAGCGACGCGAGGCGGCCCGTGCGCGGCCATTCCCAGCCCTCCGCGATGCCGTAGAGCAATCCCGCGCGATATGCGTCGCCGCATCCCGTGGGGTCGACGATCGCGGCCGGCTTGACCGGCGGGATCGAATGGATCATGCCGTTCGCGTGGATCACCGATCCATCGGCGCCGAGCGTCACGACGAGCGCGTCGACGCGCTCGGCGATCGCCGGGATGGACAGGCCGGTGCGCTCGCACAACAGCTTCGCCTCGTAGTCGTTCACGGCCACGTACGTCGCCTGGCCGATCATCTCTACGAGTTCCGGACCATCGAACAGCGGCAGCCCCTGCCCCGGGTCGAACAGCGCCGGGATTCCCGCTGCCGCGAGCTCGGCGAGATGCTCGCGCATGCCCTGCTTGCCGTCGGGCGCGACGATGCCGAGCGCGACCTCCGGCACGTCCTTCAGGCGGCATTGGTGCGACTGGTTCATCGCCCCGGGATGAAACGCCGTGATCTGGTTGTCGTCGAGGTCGGTGATGATGAACGCCTGCGCGGTGTACGTGTCGCCGATCGTGCGTACGCCTTCCATGGCGAGCCCCAAGCCGGCGATGCGATCGCGGTACGGCCCGCCATCCTGCCCGAGCGTCGCGAGGATCTGCGGCTCGCCGCCGATGCCGCGCAGGTTGTACGCGATGTTGCCGGCGCACCCGCCCCATTCGCGGCGCATCTCGCCGATCTGGAACGACACCGACAGCATGTGGGTCTGGTCGGGCAGGATGTGGCGCGAGAAGCGGTCGGGAAACACCATGATGGTGTCGAACGCGAGCGAGCCGCACACGAGGATCCGCTTGGACATTATGGCTCCGGAGCAGGCGCAAACGGTGCGCCTTGGGCGGGCGCTACTCTAACCGATCGTGTGTCGCCTGGTCGCTTGACTAGGAGTGCAACGGTGGGTGCCCATGCGCGAAGCGGCGTACCGCATTCCGGCTTAGGCTCCGCAAGCAATTGGTCGGGTGCGCGGTACGGCTCGTGCCGCGGCGGGCAACACACGCCCGCTGCGAGACTCGCCGCGCGCACAGCGACGGAGCTCCGCATGCGCCTGCATGCGATACGCCGCTTCGCGCAAAGCACGGCGGCTGCCTTGCGCAGCGATGCCACGACGCCTGCCTTGCGCAGCGATGCCACAACGCCTGCGTTGCGAAGCGATGCCACGACGCCTGCGTTGCGAAGCGATGCAACGACGCCTGCCCTTGCGAAGCGATGCAAGGGCGGCCGGCAACAGAAGACGAGCCGTTGGCGCAGGCGCGGCGCCCGGCGGAGCGTTGCGCTCCAGGGAAACGCGGCGGATGGCAGGGCGCGGCGTGAGGCGTTGCGTGCGAGCGCATCGGAGCGACGCCGGCGACCTGCGCGCGGCGAGTCCCGCAGCGGGCGTGTGTTGCCTGCGGCGGAACGAGCCGTCCCGCGCAGCCGCCCTGCTGCTTAGCGACCTAAGCGAGCGCGCAACGCCTCACGCGGCGCCCAGGCACAACCGTCGCAAAAGGACGCGCGGATTGACCGCCGCGAAGAGCGACTACGCTGCCGCCCCGTTCAGCGCCTCGCGCCCGATCTCGCGCACGACGAACTGCTGGCGCCGCGACACGGGGAGCGATTCGTTCACGCCGTCGAGCAGCACTTCCCAATGGGCGTCGCCGTCGTCGTTCACGCGCCGCTCGAAGCCCCGGATGTAGTCGCGGGCAACCAGGCAGTTGCGGTGCACGCGCACGAACCGCGTGCCGAATTCCTGCTCGAGCCGCGTGAGCGACTCTTCGAGCAGGTATTCGCGCTGCGGCGTGCGGATCGTGATGTACTTGAGCTCGGCCTTCAGATACACGATGTCGTCGACCGGCACGAGCACCACGCGCGAGCGCTCCGTCACCGACAGGAAGCGCCGCGCCGAGGCCGGCAGATGCGAGATGCGATCGGCCATCACGGGACGCAGGCGCGGCACCTTCTGCAACGCGGCCAGCAGCCGCTGCACACGCACCGGCTTGACGAGATAATCAACCGCGTTGACCTCGAACGCCGCGAGCGCGTGCTCGTGGAACGCCGTCGTGAAGATCACCACGGGCGGATGCGGCAGCTTGAGGAGGTGGCGCGCGAGCTCGATGCCGTCCATGTCGGGCATGTGGATGTCGGTGAGCACGAGCTCGGCCGGCGCGGACTGCAGCAGATCCAGCGCCTCGCGCCCGTGCTGTGCCTCGCCGACGACGGCGATGGGCAGCGCAGCGGTGCAGTCGTCGAGGAGCTCGCGCAGCCGGCGGCGGGCGGGAGCCTCGTCGTCGACGATGAGTACGCGAAGCGGCATTTCAGGCACGGGACACCTCCGGATGGTGCAGCGCCGGCAGGGAGCTGGCGACGCGGGAATTCGGCTGACTGTTATCGGCACGACGGGCGGCCGGCTTGAGGGCCGGCTCGCGGCGCACGGGCGCTTCGGCCTGCGCGCTCGCCGTGCGATACGGCACGCGGATGTGCACTTCGTACCCTTCGCGGGTGACCCGCGAGTCGAGGCTCGCCTCGGCGTCGAAGTGCAGGGCGAGGCGCTCGCGCACGTTCGCGAGCGCCATCTTGTTGCCGGAATGGTGGCCGCCGCCCTTGGCGCGGTACGGGTTCTTCAGGATCGCGTGGATCTCGTCGCGCGACAGGAAGATGTTGATCGACACCGTGCCGCGCTCGATCGAGGGCTCGATGCCGTGGTAGACGGCGTTCTCCAGGAGCGGCTGGAGCATGAGCGGCGGGACGAGCGCATCGCCGGGCATGCTCTTGACGTTCCAGTCCACCTCGAGCCGGTCGCCCAGGCGCAGCTTCTCCAGGTCGAGGTATTGGCGGCAGAGCTCTACTTCGTCGGCCAGGGGCGCCAGGTCGCGGTTGTCGCGCATCAGCACGCGGAAGAGCTCGGCCATGTCCTCGAGCGCCGTTTCGGCGCGATGCGGCTCCTTGCGCACGAGCGAGAGCACTGCCGTGATGCTGTTGAACAGGAAATGCGGACGGATGCGCGCCTGCAATGCCTGGAGGCGCGCCTCGGTGATCGCCGGCGACAGCGCGCGGGCGCGCAGGTTGAAGTAGGCGAGCAGGCCGGCGAGCGCGCCCAGCGCGAGCACCGTTTGCTTGATCACGCCGGCCGTGTCGAAGGCCACGGTGTAGGCCACTGCCGGGATGTGCACGATGACCGCGATGACCACCGTCATGGCGGCGATGACACCGACCGCGGCCGGATAGGACAGTCGCGCGAGCGCCGGCTGCACGAGCCACAGCAGGGCGAGCTCGAGGAGCAGGAACGGCTCGACCGATCCTGTCGCCGTCACGAAGTCGGCGAGAACGAGTCCCGGGCGGCTCGCATGCGCGAACGCCATGGCGAGCGCCGCCCCGTTGACCGCGACCAGAATGCGCAGGATCGTGCCGAGGTTGCGCAGGTCCGGCAGCGCGGGAAGCTCCGGTTTTTGTCTTATAATTCCCTGCATACGGCGTGGGCATGCAAGCACTGTGCCGGGCGTCGGCGACGAGCGGCGCGACGGCGCCGGTGCACCGGGCGCCAGCCGCGTCCGGTCCGCCGATCCCCGTCGTTTCCCCGCTGAAAACGAGCGCCGGCGGCCCGATCCAGCGGCTGTCACGACCCGCGCCAGCCCTTTCCAGGCAACTCCGATGCCCGACGCGAAGCTTCCCAAGCCGGCCGCCGACGCGCCCGGACCGCCGCTTTCCGACGCCGCAGTGCCGTCCGGCGGCACTTGGTCGGGGCGCTTCGCCGAGCCCATGTCCGAGCGCATGCAGCGCTTCAACGCGTCCATCGACGTGGACCGCCGCCTCGCGCAGGCCGACATCGCAGGCTCCCGCGCACACGCCCGCATGCTGGCAGCGCAGGGCATCCTCGCAGCAGCCGATCTCGCGGCCATCGAACGCGGGCTCGATACGATCGCGGCGGACATCGACGCCGGCCGCTTCGCGTGGTCGCGCGCGCTCGAGGATGTCCACTTCAACATCGAGCGGCGGCTGACGGAGCTCGTCGGCGACGCGGGCAAGCGGCTGCATACCGCGCGCTCGCGCAACGACCAGGTGGCTACCGACGTGCGGCTGTGGCTGCGCGATGCGATCGATGCGCTGATCGTGCAGCTGCGCGCGCTGCGCGAAGCGCTCATCGACCTCGCCGAGCAGCATGCCGACACCATCATGCCCGGCTACACGCACTTGCAGGTCGCGCAGCCGGTCACGTTCGGTCATCACCTGATGGCGTACGACGCCATGCTGGCGCGCGATGCCGAGCGTCTCGCCGATTGCCGCCGGCGCACGAACCGTCTGCCGCTCGGCAGCGCGGCGCTCGCCGGCACGAGCTATCCCATCGATCGCGACGCAGTGGCGCGTGCGCTCGGCTTCGAGGCGCTGTGCCCCAATTCGCTCGACGCCGTGAGCGACCGCGATTTCGCCATCGAATTCGTGGCGGCCGCTGCGCTCGTCATGGTGCATCTGTCGCGCTTCGCCGAGGAGCTCGTGCTGTGGTCGAACCCGCGCTTCGGGTTCGTCACGCTGTCCGATCGCTTTAGCACCGGCAGCTCGATCATGCCGCAGAAGAAGAATCCGGATGTCGCCGAGCTCGTGCGCGGCAAGTGCGCACGCGTCGCGGGCCACGTGACGGCGCTGATCGTCCTGATGAAAGGCCAGCCGCTCGCGTACAACAAGGACAATCAGGAAGACAAGGAGCCGTTGTTCGACACGGTCGACACGCTCGCCGACGTGCTGGCGATCGTCACCGACCTCGTCGCAACCGGACTCGTCGCCAATCCGGCGCGCATGCGGGCGGCAGCGCAGGAAGGCTACGCGACGGCCACCGACCTCGCCGACTACCTGGTGCGCCAGGGCGCGCCGTTTCGCGATGCGCACGAAGCGGTTGCGCGCGCCGTGCGCCACGCCGAAGCGGCGGGCGTCGATCTGGCCGACCTGTCGCTCGACGCGCTCCGCACGTTCGATGCGCGCATCGCAGCAGACGTCTTCGGCGTGCTGACGCTCGAAGGCTCGGTGGCCAGCCGCAATCATCCCGGCGGAACCGCGCCGGCGCAGGTGCGCAGCGCGATCGCGCAGGCGCGCGCCACCCTGCGCGAGCACGCGGCCGGTCCGCATTCATGAACCTCGATTTTCAGGAGTGATGCCGATGGGCAAGCAAGTGGCCTTCCTCGGACTCGGCGTGATGGGCTTTCCCATGGCGGGGCACCTCGCCGCGGCAGGCCATCGCGTCACCGTCTACAACCGCACCCCCGCGAAGGCGGAGCAATGGGTGGCCAAGCACGGCGGCCGCAAGGCTGCCACGCCGGCCGAAGCGGCCAACGGCGCCGAGCTCGTGATGATGTGCGTGGGCAACGACGATGACGTGCGCAGCGTGGCCACCGGCCCGCAAGGCGCGCTCGCCGGCATGAACGCTGGAGCGATCCTGGTCGATCACACGACCGCGTCGGCGCACGTGGCACGCGAGGTGTACGCAGCCGCCAAGGACAAGGGCGCCGGATTCCTCGATGCGC
The DNA here is from genome assembly GCA_035475895.1 of Casimicrobiaceae bacterium. GTDB lineage: Bacteria > Pseudomonadota > Gammaproteobacteria > Burkholderiales > Casimicrobiaceae > VBCG01. The sequence continues at coordinate 34,408 of DATILY010000098.1, forward strand.
CCGTGTCGGGCGGCCAGGCGGGGGCCGAGAACGGCAAGCTGACCATCATGGTGGGCGGCGATGGCGACGTTTACGCGCGCGCCGAAGCCACGCTCGCGCACTACGCGCGCGCCGTGACGCTCATGGGACCGGCCGGGGCCGGCCAGCTCACGAAGATGGTGAACCAGATCTGCATCGCCGGCCTCGTGCAGGCGCTGTCCGAAGGCATCAACTTCGCGCAGAAGGCCGGTCTCGACGCCGAGCGCGTGCTCGACGTCATCTCGAAGGGCGCCGCGCAATCGTGGCAGATGGAGAATCGCGGCAAGACCATGGTCGCCGACAAGTTCGACTTCGGCTTTGCCGTCGACTGGATGCGCAAGGATCTTGGCATCTGCCTCGACGAATCGCGGCGCAACGGCGCGACGCTGCCCATCACGGCGATCGTCGACCAGCTCTACGGCAAAGTGCAGGCGCGCGGCGGCGGACGGTGGGACACGTCGAGCCTCATCCGCCTGCTGCGCGAATGAGCGTGATGGCACTGCGCGTTCGCGCGTGGTGCGCGATCGGGCTGTTCGCGGTCGGGACTGCGGCGCTCGCGGCGGACATCAAGCTCACGTCGGCGTGGATGCGTCCGGCAGCAGCGGGGAGCGATGCGCGCGCCTATGTCGACATCGCCAGCGATGCGGCGCTCACGCTCGTGGGTGCCACGTCGCCCGTCGCGCGCAGGGTCGAGCTCGTGCGCGTCACGCGCTACGACGGCACCGACCCGGGCAAGGTCGTCACCCGGATGGCGGTCGAAGCCGGCACGCCAACCCGCCTCGCGTACAAGGGCAGCCACCTGCGGCTCGTCGGCGTGCGCGGGGCCCTGTTGCCCGGCAAGACGGTGCCGATCACGCTGCAGTTTCGCGACGCCGCTGGCAAGCGCTCGACCGCCCAGGCGGATGTGCTCGTGCATGGCGTGGCGCTGCCCATGCCGCAGGAGCATCCGGCCACGACGAACTAGGCGGGCAGCGCCGCTGGCGCCGGGATGGCGTCGGCATCGAGGATCTCGACGTCGTACGTGATCTCCGCCGTGCTGCCCAGCATGATGGTGGCCGAGCAGTACTTCTCCTTCGACAGCTTGACCGCCCGCTCGACCTGGCGCGCATCAAGGCCGCGTCCGGCCACCCGGTAACGCAGGTGAATGCGGGTGAACACCTTGGGTTCCTCGGTCGCGCGCTCGCCGTCGGCCTCCACCACGCAATCGGCGATGGGCTGGCGCGCCCGGCGGAGGATCCAGACCACGTCGAAGGCGGTGCAGGTGGCAGCACCCGCCAATAGCAGTTCCATCGGCCGCATGCCGAGATTGCGGCCGCCCGCCTCCGGAGCGCCATCGACGACGAGCGCATGGCCGCTGCCCGACTCGGCCACGAAGCTGACCTGGTCCACCCATTTCACGCGTATTTTCATGGTTTTCCTGCCTCTTTCACGACCCGGGAACGGAATCGGCGGCCGCCTTGCGTCCATTGCAACAATTGAAGCGAATTTTCGCCGCTTCTCCCGCTTGCATTGTGCAGCGCAATATAGCAATATCGACCACGTCTGCGGCTCGCCGATCTCCTCCTTCGGCACCGCAGGCAAATTCCTCCATTCTCCTCCTATGGTGGAATCCTCGGCGCGGTTCGCAAGACCGCGCCTTTTTTTTGGTCGGACCGCCGCCGGCGACGGGGTCCCCAGACCGCGTTTGGGCGCGGTGCAACATTGACCGAGCGGCAAGCCGCATAGTAGAATCATCGACTTTGCTACGACGCCGCACGCCGGGCCCGCGAGGGCACCGCGCCGCCCCGGATCCACTGATGATGAAGACTTTCAGCGCCAAGCCCTCCGATATCCAGCGCGACTGGTTCGTGGTCGATGGCAACGACAAGGTGCTCGGACGCCTCGCGGCCGACATCGCCCATCGCCTCCGCGGCAAGCACAAGGCGATCTACACGCCGCACATGGACACGGGCGACTTCATCGTCGTGACCAACGTGGACAAGATCCGCGTCACCGGCAACAAGGCCGACGACAAGCTGTATCACCGGCACAGCGGGTATCCGGGCGGCATCTCCACCACCAATTTCCGCAAGATGCAGGATCGCTTCCCGGGCCGCGCGCTCGAGAAGGCGGTCAAGGGCATGCTGCCCAAGGGCCCGCTCGGCTACGCGATGCTGAAGAAGCTCAAGTGCTACGCCGGCCCGGCGCATCCCCATTCGGCGCAGCAGCCGAAGGCCCTCGAACTCTAGACAACCGACGAGCACGATTCCTTTCATGATCGGCAACTACTACTACGGCACCGGCCGCCGCAAGACCTCCGTGGCCCGCGTGTTCATCAAGCAGGGCAGCGGTCAATTCGTCGTCAACGAGAAGCCCGTCGACGAATTCTTCTCGCGCGACACCGGCCGCATGGTCGTGCGCCAGCCGCTCGTGCTGACCAACCACGAGAAGACGTTCGACATCATGGTCAACGTCAACGGCGGTGGCGAATCGGGCCAGGCCGGCGCGGTGCGCCACGGCATCACGCGCGCGCTGATCGACTACGACGCGCAGCTCAAGCCCACGCTGTCGAAGGCAGGGCTCGTCACGCGCGATGCGCGCGAAGTCGAGCGAAAGAAGGTCGGCCTCCACAAGGCGCGCCGCCGCAAGCAGTTCTCGAAGCGCTAGCGACATCAGCTTCGAATCGATGGAAAGGCCGCCTTGGGCGGCCTTTTCGTTTTGGGCGCACCGGCCGTCCCGGCGGAACGCGCTGCTAGAATCGGAGTCGAGAGGAACGCATGATCAAGATCGGCATCGTCGGCGGCACGGGCTACACCGGCGTCGAGCTGTTACGCCTCCTGGGCAGCCACCCCGAGGCGGACGTGCGCGCGATCACGTCACGCAAGGACGCGGGCACGCGGGTGGACGCGCTGTTCCCGAGCCTGCGCGGCCGCTACGACCTGACCTTCAGCGACCCTTCGAGCGCCGGCTTGTCGTCGTGCGACGTGGTGTTCTTCGCCACGCCCCATGGCGTCGCGATGGCGCAGGCGCGCGAGCTCCTGCAGGCGGACGTCCGCATCATCGACCTCGCGGCCGACTTCCGTCTCGCCGACCCGGCCGTATTCGAGCGCTGGTACAAGATGCCGCACGCGTGTCCCGACCTCCTCGCCGAGGCGGTGTACGGCATTCCGGAGATCAACCGTGACGCCATTCGCACGGCGCGCATCGTCGGCAACCCGGGCTGCTATCCCACCGCCGTGCAGCTCGGATTCCTGCCGCTCGTCGAAGCAGGCGTGTGCGACACGGAGCACCTGATCGCCGATTGCAAGTCGGGTGTATCGGGCGCCGGACGCAAGGCCGAGATGAACCTCATGTTCGCCGAAGCCTCCGACAACTTCGCGGCCTACGGCCTCAAAGGCCATCGCCACTTGCCCGAGATCGTCCAGGGGCTCAACCGGGCGAGCCGCGTCCCGGTGAAGCTCGTCTTCACGCCACATCTGACCCCGATGATCCGCGGCATCTTCGCGACGCTCTACGCGCCGCTGAAGACGCCCGACGTCGACCTGCAGGCCCTGTACGAAAAGCGCTACCAGGGCGAGCCTTTCGTCGACGTGATGCCGCCAGGCTCGCTGCCCGACACGCGCAGCGTGCGCTCGTCCAACACCTTGCGCCTCGCCGTGCACCGCCCGCCCGACAGCGACCAGGCGCTCATCGTGGCGGTGGAAGACAACCTCGTGAAAGGCGCCGCAGGGCAGGCGATCCAGAACATGAACCTCATGTTCGGATTGCCGGAGACGACGGGGCTGACCGCTCTGCCGGTACTCCCCTAGGTCTCGCGCCACGGTGGCGGGCTCGCAGTGGTGGCGCCGGCTGCGCCAGAACTTCGGCATCAGTGCACCCCGCATGGCGGTGCGTCCCCCGCTGCCGTGGTGGGGCCGTGGCGCCATCCTGCTCGCGCTCGCCGTAATCGTGACCGGCATGTGGTGGTGGGGCTTCGACTTCGGCCAGCTCTTCGGCGGCTTCAACCGGAAGGAGGTCGAGCAGAAGCTCGCCCTGCTCGAGGCGGAAGCCACGCGCAACCGGACGGAGGCCACCGAGCTGCGCACGCGCTCGTCCCAGCTCGAAACCGAGCTCGCCATGACCAAGGGGGCCCAGGAAGCGCTGTCGCGCCAGGCCACCGAGCTCGCCAGCGAGAACGCCCAGCTGAAGGAAGAGCTGGCCTTCCTCCAGAAGCTCTTCGCCGACGCCAACCGGCAGGTCGGCGTCACGATTCCCCGCCTGGCGGTCGAGCGCCAGGCCGACGACGTGTGGCGCTACAGTCTGCTGGTGGCCCGCGGCGGCGCGCAGGGCGACGACGACTTCAAGGGCAGCATCGTCCTTCAGGCCACGGTGGCCCCTGCCGATAGTGACCAAAGTGCCGTGCGAACGATCACGTTGCCCGAGGATCAGCCCGCCGCGGCAGGCGCCCTGAAGCTGAAGTTCAAGTATTATCAGAGGATTGAAGGGACGCTGCGCGTCCCGGCCGGCGCCCGGGTCACCGGGCTCACCGCCCGGGTCTACGAAGATGGCAGCACAACCCCGCGCGCGACGCGGACGTTGAGCAACCCGTAGGGAGGCCTCATATGTTCGAGCGCAGGAAGCCCGCGCCGCCCAAGCGCATCGACAGCCTCATCGGTGCCGGAACGGTGGTGCGGGGCGACGTCCTCTTCGCCGGCGGGTTGCGCATCGACGGGAAGGTCGAAGGGAATGTCGCGACAGCCGAGGGGCAGACGGGCACGCTCGTGATCAGCGAGCAGGCGCGCATCGACGGACGCGTTTCGGTCTCGCATGTGGTGGTGAACGGCACCGTCAAGGGCCCGATCGTGGCGCGCGATTACCTCGAGCTGCAGGGCAAGGCGCGCATCGACGGAGACGTGACGTACCGCACGCTCGAAATGCAGGTTGGCGCGGTGGTGGAAGGTCGGCTCGATCATGCCGAACCCGGTACCGCCGCGGTGGTCGAACTCAAACGGGCTGCGGCCGATTGACGGCGCGCGTGCGCCGAACGCAAGGATCCAGGGAGTCAGCATGAACGCCATGAATGAAATGCCCGCCCCGCTCGTCTTCACGGACGCGGCGGCGGCCAAGGTCAAGACCCTCATCGACGAGGAGGGCAATCCCGATCTCAAGCTGCGGGTGTTCGTTTCCGGCGGCGGCTGCTCCGGGTTCCAGTACGGCTTCACGTTCGACGAAGCCGTCAACGAGGACGACACGGCGATGCAGAAGAACGGCGTGACGCTGCTGATCGACCCGATGAGCTACCAGTACCTCGTGGGCGCCGAGATCGACTACCAGGAAGGCCTGGAAGGCGCGCAGTTCGTCATCAAGAATCCGAACGCCACGACCACCTGCGGCTGCGGGTCGAGCTTCTCGGTCTGACGCGACGTCGTCACTGAGCGCGGCGCGCGTTCAGGCTTCCGCGTTCGAGCCGTGCTGCCGGGCCGGAGCGAGACCCGCTCCGGCTTCTCGTATTGATGCCGCCGTGCTGGGAGCGAGGCGGGGGTGCCCCGCTCCGGCTTCGTGTGTTCAGGCGCCTGCGCGGGGCACCCCACCTCGCTCCCGAACCTCGCTTCACCCGCGCTTGACTCTCGCTTCACCCTCCGCTCACCCGGGCCCGACCCTCGGCTCACCTGCATCTAAGCGACTCCAACCGAACGGCGCACGCGTGATCCGCGCGCTTGGTCTGCTTTGCGCTTTGCAGTTTGCTCTTCAATGCGCGGGAGACGCTGCGTGCGGGCGGAGGCGGGGTGCCCGCGCAGGCGCCTGATTCACGAAGCCGGAGCGGGCACCCCGCCTCCGCACGCCAGAGCAGCCGCCACGCGCTCGCTAAGCCAACTAGCGTGGGTAGATCGCGCCGAGAATGCGCGGGCCTTTGGCGCCGGTGACGGCCGGTAGGTTGCCCGGACGTCCGGCCAGCGCTTCGCGCGCGAGCCATGCGAAGGCGAGCGCCTCCACGTGCTCGACCGGC
>DATILY010000099.1:0-14510 GCA_035475895.1 Casimicrobiaceae bacterium
CGAGAGCGGCGGGACCCCGCCACGTCGCGGGCACAAACGCCTAGTTCTGGGCCGTCACGAGCGCCCGGCGATCGACCGCGAACGGCGCGAGGCGTCGGTCGAGGAGCCGCAGCTCGCGGTCCAGCAGCGCGTCGATGTCGCGCAGCCGCTCCTCCGCGCTCGACGCCTCGAGCAGCGCCTGCTTGCGGTCGAGCTCGACCTGGACGATGCCCGTCAGCAGGAAGGACAGCGCGGTCGGGTCGTCGGGGATGCGCAGCGCCGCGCGAGTCGCCTCGGGATCGTCGACGGGCACCGGACGCGTCTCCTCTTCCACCAGCTCCGGCTCGGGCGACTCCTCGGGCTCCGGGGCTTCGGGCTCCACGTCGACCGTCTCGACCTCGACCTCCATCTGGACGTCGATGGGTTCGGCCGTCTCGCCGTCCCGCGGCTGGAGGAGGCGCAGGTAGTCCACGAACCGCCGCGTGACCTTCGCTGCGAGCGCGTCCGCGACCTCGGGGTCGCCGTCGCCCGGCTGGTCGGGATACGGATCGACATCGGCGACGAGATAGGGCTCCACGTCGGTCCTGACCTCGCGCACGAGGAACCGCGACGTCCCGACGGCGAGGAGGTCGAACCGGCCGTCGGTGTACCGGCTCGCTTCGCGGATCTCCGCGAACGTCCCCACGCCGGCGATCGACAGCGACTGCTCCGCGCCCGGCCGGACGATGTCGGTCCCCTCGCGGATGAGCACGACGCCGAACGGCGACGAGCCATCGAGGCAGCGCCGGACCATGATCCGGTACCGCTCCTCGAAGATGTGGAGCGGCAGCGCGATCCCGGGTGCGAGCACCGTGTGGAGCGGGAACAGCGGGATCTGCATGGGGGGTCCTCTACGGCGGTCCGGCCGGTGGGTCCGGGCGCCCCAAGCCGTCAGCCTACGTCAGCGACCGCGCGATGGCAGCCACGCAGCGGTCGCGTCCATGTCGCGCGAGTGACGGAGCCCGGCCGCGGAGCGCGGCCCCGGAGCCCGGCCGCCATGCCCCGGACACACGAACGCCGCCGGTGTTCCGGCGGCGTCGAGATCAGCGAAGCGGGGCCGGCGCGCGGTCCGGCCGTCAGCCGGTCAGCCCGTCAGTGCGCGCAGGAGCGAGCCTGGCCGGCGTCGTCCGCGGTGCGGAAGCTGGAGCCGCAGCCGCAGCCGGAGACCGCGTTCGGGTTGTTGACGGTGAAGCCAGCGCCCATGAGCGTGTCGACGTAGTCGATCTCGCTGCCGCTGATGAGCGGCACGCTGTTGCTGTCGATGTACACGCGGACACCGTTCGCGTTGAGGACGTTGTCCTCGGGCGTCGGCTGGTCCTCGAGCATCATCCCGTAGCGGTACCCCGAGCACCCGCCGGAGTAGACATACACGCGCAGGCCGATCTCGGGGGCCGTCTCTTCCTTCGTCAGCTCGGCGAGCTTCGCCGCGGCGGCATCGGTGAGCGAGACGACCGTCGGCGTGGCGTCGATCATGTGAAGCGTCTCCTTCGGGGGTCGTGCACCGCACCCCTGGTGCGGATACCCCGATCGTACGCACGGCAACGGGTTTCGTCCAGCACCACGTCGAAACCCGATCGTCAGGGTTGCGTTTCAGTCCTCGACCCGCTCGACGACCGCCGCGATCCCCTGGCCGACCCCGATGCACATGGCCGCGAGGCCGTACTGCCCGCCGGTTCGGGACAGCTCATGAACCAGGCTCGTGACGAGTCGCGCCCCGGACGCGCCGAGCGGGTGCCCGAGCGCGATGGCGCCGCCGTTGGGATTGACCCGCGCCGGGTCCAGCCCGAGCTCGTCGATGCACGCCACCGACTGGCTCGCGTACGCCTCGTTGAGCTCGACGACGTCGACGTCGGACGGCTGCAGGCCCGCCCGCGCGAGCGCCTTGCGGATCGCCGGCACCGGCCCGATGCCCATCACGTCGGGGTGGACGCCCGCGACGCCGGTCGCGATCACGCGGGCCATCGGACGCAGGCCGAGCTCGCGCGCCCGATCCGCCTCGGCCAGCAGCAGCGCCGATGCGCCGTCGTTGATCCCGGAGCTGTTGCCCGCCGTGACCGAGCCGCCCGCCTTGAACGCGGGCTTCAGCGCGGCGAGACCTTCGAGGGTCGAATCCGGCCGCGGATGCTCGTCACGGTCGACGACGGTCACCGCGCCCTTGGCGCCGTGGACCTCGACGGGCACCAGCTCCGAGGCGAACCTGCCCTGGGCCACCGCCGCCGCCGCGCGACGCTGGCTCTCCAGGGCGAACTCGTCCTGGCGCTCGCGCGTCACGCGCCACTGGTCGGCAACGCATTCCGCGGTCTCGCCGAGCGAGATCGGCGGGTATGCGGCCTGCATCCGCGGGTTCACGAACCGCCAGCCGAGCGTCGTGTCCTCCATCGTCCGCGGGCCACGGTCCCACGGGCCGGCGGCCTTGAGCTGGGCGTACGGCGCGCGTGTCATCGACTCGACCCCGCCGGCGATGAACAGCTCGCCGTCACCGGCGCCGATCGCGTGACTCGCCGTGATCACCGCCTGGAGCCCGGAGCCGCACAGCCGGTTGACCGTCTGCCCACCGACCTCAACGGGCAGTCCCGCGAGCAGCACCGCCATCCGCGCGACGTTGCGGTTGTCCTCGCCCGCCTGGTTCGCGCAGCCGAGGATCACGTCCTCGATGAGCGCCGGGTCGACACCCGTGCGTTCGACGACCGCCCGGACCACGACGGCGGCGAGATCATCGGGGCGGACACCGGCGAGGGCGCCGCCGTAGCGGCCGAACGGCGTGCGCACCGCGTCGTAGATGAACGCATCGGTCACGACAACTCCTTTCAGTCAGCCGCCGCGGCCGCGTGCGGAGCGATCAGCGGCACGCCGGTGAGGCGTTGCAATTCGTCGAACGAAAGACCATCGACCATCTCGACCACCGCGAGGCCCTGCGGCGTCACGTCGAGCACCGCCAGATCAGTGAAGATGCGTGACACGCATCCGATGCCGGTCAGCGGATAGCTGCAGCGCGGCACGATCTTGCTCTCGCCCTTCTTGGTGAGGTGCTCCATCATCACGTAGACGTTCTTGGCGCCGATCGCGAGATCCATCGCGCCGCCGACGGCGGGAATGGCGTCCGGCGCGCCCGTGTGCCAATTGGCGAGATCGCCCGTCACGGAGACCTGGAAGGCGCCGAGGACACAGAAGTCGAGGTGACCGCCGCGCATCATGCCGAACGAGTCGGCATGGTGAAAATACGACGCGCCGCGCAGCGCCGTGACGGGCTGCTTGCCCGCGTTGATGAGATCCGGATCCTCCGCGCCGGGTGCTGGCGCCGGTCCCATGCCGAGCAGGCCGTTCTCGGTGTGCAGGATGATCTCGCGATCGTGCGGCAGGTGATTGGCCACGAGGGTGGGCAGCCCGATGCCGAGGTTCACGTAGGCACCGTTCGGGATGTCGCGTGCAACGCGCGTCGCCATCTGCTCGCGGGTGTAGCGGTTCATGGTCGTCCTCGCGTCTATGCTGCCGCGCCGGGCGCGACGTTGGCGCTTCGCGCGGCCGGCACTTCGACGACCCGGCGCACGAAGATTCCCGGGGTCACCACGGCTTCGGGATCGAGGTCGCCGAGATCGACGATCTCGCGCACCTGCGCAATCGTGCAGGCGGCAGCCGACGCCATGATGGGACCGAAGTTGCGCGCCGTCTTGCGGTAGACGAGATTGCCCCAGCGATCGCCGCGCAGCGCCTGGATCAGGGCGAAATCCGCGCGGATCGGATACTCGAGGACATAGGCGCGGCCATCGATCTCGCGGGTTTCCTTGCCCTGCGCGAGCAGCGTCCCGTAACCCGTGGGGGTGTAGAAGCCGCCAATGCCGGCGCCCGCGGCGCGAATGCGCTCGGCGAGATTGCCCTGCGGCACGAGCTCGAGCTCGATCTCGCCCGCCTTGTACAGCGCGTCGAAGTGCCACGAATCGGTCTGGCGCGGAAACGAGCAGATGATCTTGCGTACGCGCTTGGCCTTGAGCAGCAGCGCAAGCCCGACGTCGCCGTTGCCGGCATTGTTGTTGACGATCGTCAGGTCACGCGCACCCTGGTCGATGAGCGCATCGATGAGCTCCGCGGGCATGCCCGCCGTGCCGAAGCCGCCGATCATCACCGTCGCGCCGTCGCGGATGTCGGCGACGGCTTCGCCGACCGTGGCAACGATCTTGTCGATCATGCGTTGGAGTCCTGGTGCGAGACGGCCTCGTGCGCGGGCTCGATGCCTGGCTCGTGGAGCGGACAGTCTAGACCTTTCGTCCCGGACGTTCGCACGAAGGCTAAATGTGCAGCGCGCGCCTTACCCTCGCGCCATCAGCTTTCCCAGGGTAGGCCGACATAGTTCTCGGCCAGCGCGGTGGCCGCCGCGCGCGAGCTCGTGACGTAATCGAGCTCGGCCAGCTGCAAGCGGCGCTGATACGCGTTGTGGTCGGGGAACTGATGGAGCATCGAGGTCATCCACCACGAGAAGCGTTGCGCTTTCCAGATCCGCCGCAGCGCAGTGGCGGAATACGCGCGCAGCCGCTGCTCGTTGCCCGTCCGGATGCGTTCGGTGAGCGCTTGCGCGAGCAGGCGCACGTCGGCCACCGCCAGATTGAGCCCTTTCGCACCGGTCGGGGGCACGATGTGGGCAGCGTCGCCCGCGAGGTACAGCCGTCCATGCTGCATCGGCTCGCAGACGAAGCTGCGCATGGCGACGATGCCTTTCTGCGTCACCGGCCCCTCTTTCGGTTTCCAGCCGTCGAGCGTTTCCAGTCGCAACCGCAGCTCGGACCATATGCGATCCTCGGTCCATGCATCCACGCGGTCGTGCGGGTCGCACTGGAAATAGAGGCGCTGCAACGATGGCGAGCGCGTGCTGACGAGCGCGAAGCCGCGGTCGTGCAAGGCGTAGATCAGCTCCGCCGACGAGGGCGGCGCCTCGGTGAGGATGCCGAACCAGGCGAATGGATACGAGCGCAGGTATTCGGTGCGCACCGCGTCGGGCAGCGACGTGCGCGACACGCCGTGGAACCCGTCGCATCCGGCGACGTAGTCGCACGCAAGCTCGTGCGGCTCGCCGTCGACCAGGTAGCGCAGCCGCGGCTCATCCGTGTCGATGCCGTGAAGCGAGACATCCCGCGCCTCGAACACCAGCTGCCCACCCGTCGCGAGTCGCGCGGCGACCAGGTCCTTGATCACCTCGTGCTGCGCGTAGACCGTGATCGCCTTGCCGCCCGTGAGCTCCGTGAGGTCGATGCGATGGGCGCGCGCGGCGAAACGCAGCTCGATGCCGTGATGCACGAATCCTTCACGGACGAGGCGCTCGCCGACGCCGATCTCCTTCATCAGGTCGACCGTTCCCTGCTCCAGCACGCCGGCGCGTATGGTGCCTTCGATCTCGGCCCGGCTGCGCGCTTCGAGCACGACCGATTCGATGCCGGCGCGATGCAGTAGATGCGAGAGCAGCAGCCCGGCCGGGCCTGCGCCGACGATACCGACCTGTGTGCGTGTCATGACGTCTCCCGCGGCTTCGGGCCACCCAGTGTAGCCATGAGCGCCTCGGTCTTCTCACGCAGGCGCGTTGCGGCGGCGACGGGACCCATCGCGCGCACCACTTCGGGCATCGGCACCTCGAGGCTGATCGGCACGCCTGCCGGCATGGCCTCGAGCAATTGTCGCAGGTCCAGGCCGCCGTCACCGGGCATGAGGCGGGCGCTGCGTGCCTGCTGCAGCACCACGGCCATGTCGTGCGGACGTTCGGCCGGTGCGTCGCAGAGCTGGAGGTAGCGCAGGCGCCCGGGCGGCGCGTGGCGCAGCGCGTCGAACGATTCACCGGCCCGGTCGAAATGAATTGCATCGACCAGCACGGCGGCATTGGCTTGCCGGCACGCTTCGACGACGGACAGCGCATCCGTGAAGCTCTTGACGTCGGTCCACGGCATCGGCTCGAGATCGAGCGTGAGGCCAAGCGGGGCCGCGAGCGTGCACAAGCTCGCCAAGCGCTCGATGAGGCGTGGGCGTTCCGGATCGTTGCCGGCCACGAGTGCGTGCGTGGCGCCCAGGCGCGCGCCTGTCTCGAGCACCGGCACATAGGCGCGCACGTCGGTATCCGGCCGCAGGCGCAGTATCTCGATGTCGAGCACGCGCACGCCGGTGTCGCGTAACCGGTGCTCGACCTCGCGCACCAGCGGTGAATCGCCGATGAATGTCGGATGCGAAGGTTCCTCCGGCGTGGCAGGAATGAGCCGCAGGCCGACCTTGCCGTAACCGGCCGCGGCCGCGCAGGCGACCATGTCGGGCGGTGCGAGATGCAGGACGGTGAGCGCAGCCAGCGACAGCCGCTCGTTGCGCGCTGCGGCAACCGGGCGAGCGGCGCTCATGCCTTCGACGGCGCCGCAGACAGCAGCGCAACCCGCGCGCGCAGCCAGTCGAGGCTTTCCACGATGGCTGCCTCTTCACCGGCCACCGCGTACGGCGGCGCGAGGTAATCGATCTCGAGCGCAAGAAGCCCGTGGTAGCCCGCGTCGCGGAGGATCCCCAGGATGGCTTCGACGTCGACCGCGCCGCGTCCGAGCGGCACGCTCGGCCAGAACGCGAACGTGTGCGGGTCGCCGCGATACGCCATGACGTCCTTGACGTGCGTAGCGCGCGCATAGGGCGCCAGCTTGCGCGCGACCTCGACCGGGTCCTCGAGCATCCGCAGATTATTGGCGGTATCGAGGCATACGCGCAGCCAGGGCGAGCCGATCGCTTCGATGAGCTCCACCATCTCATCGGCCAGCAGGTCGATGTGGTTCTCCACCGCCATGACGACCTCGTGCGCGGCAGCCACGTCCACGAGCGGCGAGAGCATCGCCACGAGATCGCGCCGGTGCTCGTGCCAACTGGTGGGCCGGGTGCGCCGGCCGCCCGCGCAGATGCGCATCACGGGCGCGCCGACGCGCTGCGCGATCGCGAGGTGCCGTACCAAGTCTTGCGCGGCAGCGTGGTCGGTTCCCGAGCGCAATCCGTGCGGATGGCCCCAGGCCCAGACGCGGGCCAGGCCGGCCGCGTCGAGCGCTTCCCGCAGCTCTTCCACGAATGCGTCGTCAGCGGGAAGAAAGCACGATTCGAGCGACACGCCGGCGGCGCCATGACGCACGGCGCGAGCGAGGAAGTCGAACACCGTGATGCGCTCACCCGGATCGTCCTGCAGGCCCTGGTACCACTCGCCGAAAAAGCGGTGGTAGGAATACGAGTCGATGGCGATCTTCATCCGATGCGTCGCAGTCACGCCACGCGGTCTTGCGCGTTCTTCACATGGCCGCCCAAGAACAGGCGGTTCAGATCGGGATCGTCGAGCACCGCGGCGGCCGGGCGATCCAGCGCCAGGCGACCCATCTCCAGCACGAGCGCGCGATGCGCATATTTGAGCGCCGTACGCACGTTCTGCTCGACCATGAGCACGGTGACACCGCCGTCGGCGAGCTCGCGCAACAGCGTCATCACCTCCTGCACGAGCTTGGGCGACAGGCCGATCGACGGCTCGTCGATGAGCAGGACGCGCGGACGCAACAGCAACGCGCGTCCGACCTCGAGCTGCTTCTGCTCCCCGCCGGACAAGGTCGACGCCTGGTTGTCGATGCGCTCCGCGATGCGCGGAAAGCGGGCAAGGACCTCCGCGATCCTCGGCCCGAGCTCGCCGCGCGGCAGCGTGATGCCGCCGAGCTCGAGGTTGTGCCGCACCGACAGCGACCCGAACAGGTTGCGTCCCTGCGGCACGAATGCGATGCCCTTGCGGAGCAGCTCGCGCGGCGGCATGCCGTTGATCCGCCGCCCTTCGAACCGTACTTCGCCGGCGCGTGGCACGAGCATGCCGAACAGCGTCTTCAGCACCGTCGACTTGCCCGCGCCGTTGGGTCCGATGAGCAGCGTGATCTCGCCCGCGCGCGCATCGAGCGTCGTGCGATCGAGGATCGTGAGACTGGGCGAATAGCCTGCCACCACCGCATCGAACTCGATGATCGGACCGGTTGCCACGTGGATTGCCGCCGCGTTCGTCAAATGCGGGCCGCCTGGATCGTCGACCCGGTCGCGTGCTCAGTTGCCAAGATACGCCTCGAGCACCTGACGATTCGACTGGACGGCTGCCGGCGGCCCTTCGGCCATGACCCTGCCTTCCACCATGCAGATGACGTGGGGACACAGCTTCATGATGAAGTCCATGTTGTGCTCGATCACCACGAAGCTGCCGCCCTGCGCGCGGTTGAGCTCGACCAGGAGCTCGCGCAGCTGGTCGACCAGGCTCGGATTGACGCCCGCGCACGGCTCGTCCAGCAGCACGAGGCGCGGCGAGGCCATGAACGCCATGGCGATGTCGATGAGCTTCTGCTGCCCGTACGACAAGGTGCCCGCTGGCAGATGTGCGACGTGCTGCAGCCGGAACAGCTCGACCATGCGATCGGCATGCTCACCCAGACCGGCATCGGGACGGGCGAGCAGCCGGCCGGCGAGCGTGCCCTTGAACTCCTGCGCCGCGGCGATCAGATTGTCGCGCACGGAGAGCTTCACGAACACCTGGAGCGTCTGGAACGTGCGCCCCACGCCGCGGCGCGCCAGGTCCAGGGGCGCCATGCCGGTGATGTCCTCCCCGCAGAACGCGACGTGCCCCGACGTCGGCTTGATCTGGCCGAGGATGCTGTTGAACAGCGTGGTCTTGCCGCTGCCGTTCGGTCCGATCACGCCGACGATCTCGCCGGGTCCGACGTTGAAGCTCACCCCGTCGACGGCCTTGATGGCACCGTATGCCTTGCGCACGTCGTTCACTTCGAGGAACGGCGTCACTTCGGCACCCGCCGGGCCAGGAGCCGGTCGGGAATCGACAGCAGGCCGCCCGGCAGCCAGATCATCAGCACGACGACCGCGAAGCCGAACACGGCCAGGTACCAGTTCTGCATGAACCGCAGCCACTCGGGCAGCAGGATGATCACCACGGTGCCGAGCACGGGACCGAAAAAGCGACCCGCGCCGCCGACGATGATGCCGAGCAGCATCAGCAGCGAGGTCGACACCGCGAACGGCGCTGGCTCGATGAACTGCACGAGCGAGGCAAAGTAGGCGCCCGCAATGCCCGCGCACGCCGCGCCGATGGCGAACGCGAGCAGCGTGTACGCCGTGATGTTCACCCCCAGGCTCTCGGCACGGATGGGATTGTCGCGGAGTGCCGCGAATGCGCGGCCCCACGGTGAGCGCAGCAGCCACCACAACAGGCCGAGCAGCATGAGCGTGGACGCCAGCGTGAACCAGAAGAACGGCAGGTTGCCGTCGAGCGACAGCCCGAGGAGCGAGGGCCGCGGAATGCCGGAAATCCCGAACGTGCCGCCCGTGACGGCTTCCTCGTTGCGCATGATGAGGAACATCAGCACGTTGAAGCCCAGCGTCGCGAACGCCAGGTAATGATGCTGCACCCGCAGCGCGGGGAATCCCAGCACGAGGCCCATGGTGAAGCAGACGACCGCGGAAACCGGAAGGATCACGAGGAACGGCACGCCGGCCTTCATGCCGATCGCCGCCACGTATGCCCCGATGCCGAGGAACGCCGCCTGGCCCAGCGACATCTGCCCTGCGTACCCCACCGTGAGGTTGAGCCCCGCGGTGGCCATGAGGTAAACGCAGAACAGCGTGCACAGGTATACGCCGTAGCTCTTGAGAAGCAATGGCACCAGCGCGAAGGCCACGACCAGCGCCACGACCGCCGCTCGTCGCAACGGCAGCGCCTTGGTCATACCTTGCGCTCCTCCGCCTTGCCGAGCAGGCCTTCGGGACGGAAGAGGATCACGAGCAGGAACACCGCGAGCGCCACGCCCTCCTTGTACGCCGGCGAAACGTAGAAGCCGACGACATTCTCCAGCACGCCGATCAGCACGCCACCGAGCAGCGCGCCGCGGGTCTGGTTGAATCCGCCGATGATCGCCGCGAAGAACGCCTTTTGGCCGATCGAGTCGCCCATGTCGAACTTGGCGAGGTACGACGGCGTGATGAGCATCGCGGTCACTGCGGCCAGCACGGCGTTGATGAGGAAGACGTAGAGCACCATGCGCGGGACGTCGATGCCCAGCACGCGCGCAGCATCCGTATTCTGCGCGCACGCCTGCATCGCGCGCCCGGTCACGGTGCGGTTGAGGAACGCCTGGAGGCCGATGACGATCAGTCCTGCGAGCAACAGCGTCCCGATGTCCGCATACGAGACGGTGACGCCTGCCAGCGTGAGCTGGCCGCCGGGAAAAGGGCTCGGAAACGGATGCGCGCCGGCGCCGAGCGACGCCTTCACGGTCTGCTTGATGCCGATCGAGAGTCCGAGCGTGGCGATCACGAGCGGTATGACGCCATGACGGATGAGCGGGTCCACGACGATCTTCTTGAAGCCCACGCCGAGCAGCACCATCGCGACCACGCACGCCAGCAGGAACGCCACCCAGACCGGCGTCCCCATCCCGATGAACAACAGGATCGAGAAGGCGGGCAGCATGACGAATTCGCCCTGGGCGAAATTGATCGTGCCCGATGCCTGCCACAGCAGGGTGAAGCCCAGCGCGGCGAGCGCGTAGATGGCCCCGGTGGCGACACCCGAGACGATCAGCTGCACCAGGTCACCCACGTCGTTCCTCCTGCATTCGTGGTCGCTCGGAAAGGCAGCAGCCCGAGGCGTGCACCGCCCACGGTGCCTCGAGGGGTGTGACGCCGTGCCGCTAGCGGTGCATCGAGGCGCGCCGCACGGGGAGGCTGCGCCGCGACACGTGGCCGGTGATCCAGTGCACCGAGCGCATGGCCCGTGCCGTCACGCGCGTGAGCTGCATCTGGACGTAGTCGTCGTTGAACACTTCGAAGCTGTAATCCCCTTCGTACCCGAGACGGTCGATCGCGCGAATGAGGTCGGCGACCGCCACGCTGTGCGCGCCCTCGCCCGGAAAGACGCGCAGGTGGCGCGCGGTCTCGCGCCGTTCCTCCGCAGTGTCGGGCGCGCTCCACATGAAGTCCGACAGCTGCACGAAGAACAGCTTCGCGGGATCGATCTCGTCCAGCACCTCGAGCGGCGACTCCCTGGCCAGCATGTGGAAGGAATCGAGCGCCAGGCCGAGATTGGCGCGGTCGGCGGCGCTGACCAGCGCCCAGGCACCGGCCACGTCGTCGACGAAGCGGCCCCATGACAGGCCTTCGAACGCGATGCGGATGCCGAGCGGCACGGCCAGCATGGCGAGCTTGCGCAGGTCGGCCACCTGCTTGTCGAAATCGCCGACCGCATGGGCCGACGTGGTGGAGCAGACCAGCAGCAAGGGCGCGCGCACCGCGCGCGCCATCTCGAGCATCGACTTGGCGACGTCGACCTTGTAATCGTGGAGCTGGCCCGAGAGACCCTCGAAGTCGCGCAGCACCTGCAGGCCGCTGACGCGCAATCCGCTCGCGAGCACCGCGCGGATGGCGGCGGCCTCGCCATCCGGATGACCCACCAGGTCGCGGGCCGACAGCATGATCTGGGTGAAGCCGGCTTCGCGCACGGCCCGCAGCTTGGCCTCGATCGGCCCGGCGAGCGTGATCGTGTCCATGCCGAAATCCTCGAGCTTCATGCGCTTGCTCCCGCTGCGGACGATGCGCTCGCGCGTCGGGCGGTCAGGCCGGCGGCCTGCCGTCGTCGTGCACGAGCTCGAAGCACACGGTGCCGAAGTACATCTGGGTGAGCGCCCCTTTGTCGGAGGGACGCAGCGGGGCGCGGTCCACGAACACGATGCCGCGCGCCTGCAGGTCGCGCACGGCCGCCAGCACGTCGGGCGTTCCGATGCCCACCCGCAGCAGCTGCTCGTCCCAGTCGACGAAATCGGCGCCGGCCGGCGGCTCGACGAGCTGCAGGTAGAAGCTCCCGCACGGTGCACGCAGCAGCGTGCCTTTGGGGAGGACGCCGACGAAGTGGCCGGCGTCCAGGGCGTCGAAGCCGAAGAGCGTCCGGTAGAAATCGATCCAGTCCGCGGTGCGGTCGGGATAGACCGATTGCACGAGCCCGAACCAGTGCAGGCCGCCCAGCGCCGGCGGGTGCCGCGCCACGCCTTCGTTCCAGATGAAATCGACGTCGTAGATCGAGAACTCCTCCACCCGGTCGACGAAGTACACCAGCGAGTCGCCCGCGCCGTGCACGCCAGGGATGTGCAACTCCATCGCGGCGGCCCGCGTCGGCATGTCCCAGGCGCCGAGCTCCAGCGCGCGCCGGTGCGCAAACGCGGCGTCGCGCACGCGAAACGCCACGGCGCCGATCGCCGGAGCGGTCCCGCGGGTGGTCTCGCGCACGGCATCCGGGTGACCATTGACGATGATGTTCATGTCGCCCTGCCGGAACAGCAGCACCTCGCGCGAGCGGTGGCGCGCAACCTCGTGGAAGCCCATCTGGCGCAGGAGGCTCCCAAGCGCCAGCGGCTCCCGGGTGGTGTACTCGACGAACTCCACGCCGATCATGCCAAGCGGGTTGGAGGGCAGCGGAAGATTTTCCTGAACCATGGAAATGAAGGGCGAAGCGCGGGCCGAAGGCGGTCTTGTACGCGGTGGAACGCGTGCTCGAGCGGGCTTGCAAACTAACAGAGCCCGCCGCCGGGGCGCAAGGACGGTGGGATCCTTGCGTCATCCGGGCCGCGCCTGCAAAGTGGCCCTCGCCGTGTCGAGGAGTCGTCCGATGAAGCGCGTTGCTGCGTGCCTGACCTGCCTGCTGCTCGTTTGCTGTGCCACGCCCGTTGCGCCGCCGGCCGTGCCGGGCAAGGAACCGGCTCCAGGCAATTCCGGCGATGCCGTAGTCCGGCGGCCGATACCGCAGACGAGCGCCGTCCCGCCCGCGACGAGCCCTCCCCGCGCGGACACGCCGGCCATCGTCGTGCCGAAGGACGCCCTGTACGTCTGTGTCACCGAGCAGGGCAAGGATCGCAAGCAGGTGGCCATCGAGTTCGCGCCCAGGGTCCACGACCTGTGCAGCCGCCACCCGGAGATGGGACCCTGCCAGTACGAGCGCCAGGCCTGCCGCCGCGGTGGCGGGCGGGTCTTCGCGGCCAGCGGCGAGGAGATCACCCTCACAACGGAAGCCGAGTACGACCGCAAGGTCATGCGGGTGCGGTTCCGCGCGAATTGACGAATCGGGCTCCGCCCACGCCGAGTGCGTCGGGAAACGTTCGTTCGCCACGTTATATGCCATCGTGGTGGTGCAGAACCGGCAATTGTTGCAGCGCTTGATTTTCCTGTAAAAGCTGCCGTCCTGCCGTGGGCGGGCGCGTAGCCGGACGGCGACATTCCGCCGTTCGTCCGAGAAAATTCATTGATTTCCATTGACATGCCGAGAGAGGCATGACATCGTCATGGCCGCAATAATGCAGTCAATGGAAGGAAATGATGCAAGTCCGTAGAACCGTATTTGCCGTTGCCACCGCAGCCTTCGTAAGCCTTACCAATTCGGCCGCTTTCGCACATTCAGACCCGCTTACCGCCGTTCCTACAACGCCCGCTGCCAATGCCAAGCTCGAGGCCGTGAGCGGCACCGTGCGCGAGGTGGTCATCGAAGACCATGTCGCCGGCATGACCATGCGCCATCTGTCGATGGTCGCGTCCAACGGCGAAGCCGTAGCGCTCGCCGGCAAGCAGGTCGACCAACTCGTCGCCGGCCAGGCGATCTCGATCACCGGCCGACGCAATGGCAACCGCTTCTTCGTCGACACCGTGTCGACCGGCAAGGCGTCCGCAGCCGCGATCCCCGAGCAGGTGCACGCCGAGGGAAAGCTTGCCGTTGCGCACGTCGACAACTTCGAAACGGGCAAGAGCGGCTTCATCTACGAAGTGCGCGGTGACGATGGCAGCGTGACGGGACTGCAGTTTGCGGTCGCGCCCGAAGCACTCCAGGCCGGCATGCGCATTCGCGCGCACGGCGGCCCTGGCAACATCGAAGGATCGCTCACCCCGTCACGCGTCGAGATCCTCGCGCTGGCGCCGAGCACGAGTACCGAAAGCACCTCGAGCACCACGCAGGCGCTCACGACCAAGGCCACGACGTACCACAAGGTGCTGGTCGTTGCGGTCAAGTTCGCGGATACGGCCAGCGATCCGCTGCCGATCAGCTCCGTGCAAAGCCTCATGAACACCGCATCAACCAGCGTCGCCAACTTCTTCAGGGAAGTCTCGTACGGCCAGCACCAGCTGAGCGCGACCGTCCCGGGCGCGTGGCTGCGGGCGAACATCGCCACGCCCACCACGTGCAACTACTCGGCCATCAGCACGGCCGGTGATGCCGCAGCGACGGCGGCGGGCTACAGCCCGTCCTCGTACGAATTCAAGGTCTACATGTTCCCGCGCGTGCCTGCGTGCGGCTGGTCGGGCCTGGGCTACGTCGGATTCCCGCGTCTTGCGTACATCAACGGGCCGACGTCGATGGTCACGAACGTGATCGGCCACGAGATGGGACACAATTTCGGGCTGCTCCACGCCGCGAGCGTGGACTGCGGCGCGCG
>DATILY010000100.1:0-28161 GCA_035475895.1 Casimicrobiaceae bacterium
GTGAGCTTGAGATCGAACGATTCGGTTGCGAGCTCGACCGCACCGGGCTCGTTGGGATAGGGGCGCACGCCGTCGACCGGGTCGTACACGAGCATGAAGCGGTAGCCGAGCGCCGACAGATGCACCCAGAGGCAGCGCAGCAGCGGTGCCAGCGTGGTGCCGCTTTCGAGCGGCGTGAGGAAGGTGTCGCGAATGTTGCCGGCCACCACGAATTGCGAGCGGATCGGCAGGAACCGCACGAGGTCGCGGATCCAGCGAGGCGTCAGGTCCGGCGTCATCGAACGGTGTTCGCGTGCGTTGCGACGCGCTTCAGGGCGCGCGTTGCTTCTGCGCCGTCACCGGCGCGGCCGGTTCCTCGTCGCGCAACGTCGGCACCGTGGAGGGATCGACCACCTGCACCGGAAGCTCGCCGGCGCCGAGGCGGCGCGTCACGCTGAGCTCCAGCCCGCGTGCGGCAAGGGTGCGCATCAGCGCTGGAAATTCGGCGCACCATCGATCCTCGGCGAGCGCATCGAGCCGCCTTCGCTCGGCGGAATCCTCCTGGCCGCGTGCGCGCACGACGTTGAAGTTCACCGTGCGCTCGTCGGCCGCAACGCGCAGGCGCACGAAATAGCGGTCCCATCCGGCGCGCCGGAAGTTGACCGTGCCGCCTTCGGCGAACAGCGTGGCGTCGATGTCGTCGACTTCGTAACCCAGGTCGCGCAGCGATTGCTCCAGCACGTACGCGGCGGCCGCCTGCTCGGCGCGGGCACGCGCCTGCGCGGCGGCATCGAGCAGGTGCTCCACGTCGATCCGCAGATCCGGGGATAGCGTTGCAATGCCGGCCGCCACGCGTTCGAGCGCCGCGATGAGCGGCTCCGGTGCGTCCTGCGGCAGCTCGGCGAGCCAGCGCGCGGCATCGCCGGCGTCGCGTGCGCGAGCCGCCTGCGCTTCGCGAAAACGTTGCACGCCCAGGCGCAGCTCGGTGGCGAGCGCTTCGGCACGCTGCAGGGAAGGCGCCAGGACGATGGCACGGGCCAGGCTTTCCAGCTCGGCAGGCAAGACGGTTCCGGCGGGCAGCTCCAGCCGTGCGAGCACGCGCGCTGCAGTGGCCGTCAGGCGCGCGGTGTTCCCGGCATCGAGACCGGGGGAGAGCGCGCGCTGCTGCGCGAACGCCGCGAGCACGTCGTCGATCGAGGGCGCGCGCGGGGACGCGGCGAGGCCGCGCAGCGCCTGGGCGCGCGCATCGCCATGCTGCGCGAGCTTGGCGTCGAGCAGCGCGATCGCGTGGTCGAGCGCGGCCACATCGTCGCTCGACGTTGCGTCGTGGGCATCGGGCGCAGGCATCGGCGCGCCAGCCTCCACGCCGAGCGTCTGCGCAACGGCGCGCATGCGCTCCAGCCGTGACCATGCGAGTGCTGCACGCTGGTGCAACGCGACCGTGCGCTCCATGCGGGCCGCCTGCTGCTGCGTGCGGGTGTGCGCGAGCTCGTCCTCGCGTGCGCGCAGACGCGCGAGGATGTCCTCGTATTCGCCTTTCATCGCACGGGCTTCCGCGATGGCGCGCGCGGTCAGCAGCAGCGCGCCATGCACGAGAAAGAACCCCGCGGTGATGGGTCCGCTCACGCCATGGATCGCACGAAAAAGGGCCCGCGATCGCGGGCCCTTCTGGCAGGTGCCGGCGCTTCAGCGGAACTGAAGCGAGCGACGCTCATGAAGCATAGGCCTCGGCCTCCGTACCCGTCTCGACGGTTGCGAGGTCGGTGCGTCGGCCTCGACGCATTCGCGCGGCGCCGGCCCTGCGGGTCTCGGCTGCGCCCGCCGCGCTCATGCGTAACGCTTCAACTTGAGCGAGAACTGCGCAAGCGGCGCGATGCCCGACTGCTCGGCGCGATGGCACCAGTCCTGGAGCCGCACGAGCAGCTGCTCGGACGATTCGGTCGACCGGCCCCACAGCGCCGCGAGCTCCTGGCGCATCGCGTAGATCTGCTTCAGCACCTTGCTGTGCTCGAGCGTGCGCTCGAGACCGTCGCGGTCGCGTGCGCTCAGCGCCGCGGGATCCGCGGACAGCCAGCGCTTGACGCGGCGCAGCGTGGGCAGGTCGGTGCCGTCGCGATGGCGTTGGCGCATCGCCGCGATCTCCGCGGCGCATGCCGTCCTGAGCGAGCGCGCATACGCGGTGGCGACGGCGTAACGATGCGTGATGACCGCCTGCAGCGTCACGAGGTCGGCGCTCGCCTTGCTCGGATCGAGCTTGATGCGTGGCGCCACCTTGCGCACGGTGGCGAGGCGGAAGAACGCGAGCGTGCGGATGTACGCCCAGCCGATGTCGAACTCGTACCAGCGCGACGACAGCTTGGCCGACGTGCCATAGGCGTGGTGGTTGTTGTGCAGCTCCTCGCCGCCGATCAGGATGCCCCACGGCACGATGTTGGTCGACGCGTCGTCGCTGGCGAAGTTGCGATAGCCCCAGTAGTGGCCGACGCCGTTGATGATGCCGGCCGCGGTGATGGGGATCCAGATCATCTGGATGGCCCAGATGGTGAGGCCGATCGGGCCGAACATGATGAGGTTGATGCCCATCATCAGGCCCACGCCCTGCCACAGCCAGCGCGAGTAGATCTGCCGCTCGACCCAGTCGTCGGGCGTGCCGTGGCCGTACTTGGCCAGCGTCTCCTGGTTCTTCGATTCGTCGCGATAGAGCTCCGAGCCTTCGAAGAAGACCTTCTTGATGCCGCGCGTCTGCGGGCTGTGCGGATCGTCGGGGGTTTCGACCTTGGCGTGATGCTTCCGATGGATGGCCACCCATTCCTTGGTGATCATCCCCGTGGTGAGCCACAGCCAGAAGCGGAAGAAGTGCGAGACCGCAGGATGGAGGTCAACGCCGCGGTGGGCCTGCGAGCGATGCAGGTAGATGGTGACTGACGCAATCGTGACGTGGGTGAGCGCCAGCGTCACGACGACGTAGCCCCACCACGGCAGGACGAGCAGGCCATGCGCTGCAAAGCCGAGCCAATCCTGCGAAATAAAATCGTAACTCATTGATTATCCGGGTATTGTGGTGTGGCGCCGACGGATGTTGCCAGTGTGCCGGTGCGAGCGGTCCATTTTACGCGACCGGGGGCAAATCCGATATGCCGGCGAGGGCATGCCGGTGCAAGAGTCGGGCCCGACAGAATCTGTCCTGGCAAGAGCACCGCTCGCTCCGACGAATCGAGGCCGCAGACGCCAGGTCCCCGCTTTGCGCAAGGGAGCACGAAAGCGGTCAGCCGGGCTTCGTCGCGTCCCCGGCGCCGTCCGCCACAGCAACTTCCGGGGCGCGCGCATCGACGATCGAGACCTCGCGATGCGGATAGGCGAGGCGGATGCCATGGTCGGCCAGGGTGCGCAGGATGGCCCGATGGATCACGCTGCGCAGGTTCAGCTGGTCGACCAGGGGATCGTTGACGAAGACGCCGAGCTCGAGCGTCGCACCGGTGTCGGCGAATCCGGCGACGAACGCGGCAGGCGCGAAGGGCGGGTCGCGCAGCACGCGGGGGTCGGCCAGCGCGGCCTGCGCCAGCAGCTGGAGGACCTGCTCGATGTCCGCGTCCCACGCGATCGGGATCTGCATCGCGACGCGAATCTGCGGCGCGGCGTGCGAATGGTTGAGCACCGTGGTGGTGACGAGCGTCTCGTTGGGCACGATCACTTCGACGCCGTCGAGCCTGCGCACGAGCACGTAGCGCGCCGTCACGCTGGTGACGACACCGACCCACCGGCCTTCCACGGTGATGGTGTCGCCAAGGCGGATGGAGCGGTCGAGCAGGATCGTGAAGCCCGCGATGTAGTTCGAGGCGAGCTTCTGCAGGCCCAGCCCGATGCCCACGCCGACCGCCCCGCTGAACACGGTGAGCACGGTCAGGTCGAATCCGATCGCTTCGAGCGCAATGATGCCGCCGACCACGAGCAGCGCAGCGCGGATGAAGCGCGACAATGCCGCGCGCAGGTTCTGGTCGAGCCGCGTCGCGCGGTCGAGGCGGCGCTCGACGAAGGCGGAGATCCACAGGGTGACGATCAACGAGGCGAGCACGACGGCCATCGCCGTGGCAATCGCGAGTAGCGTGACGCGCGACTTGCCGATCGGAATCTCGAACGCGTCGAGCGCGTCGATGATGTCCGGCAGCACGCCCAGGTAGTAGAGCAGCAGCAGCACCCACACGCCGCCGCCGATCGCGCGCTCCCACGGCAGCAGCCATTCCTGCCGCGCGAACAGGCGCCGCATGCCGTAGATGAGCGCCCGGATGACGGCGAGCGCGGCCATGAGCGGAATCGCGATGTCGATCAGGAACGACGGTCCGAACTCGGCCTGGTAGAACCAGCGCGCGAGATAGAGCAGCGCGAGCGCGAGCACGGGGAAGCCCACGCCCACCAGGTTCTTCGCGCGCTCCGGATGCGCGCGGCGCACGTGCGAGCGCAAGACGAGCCGGTCGAGGACCCACCCGATGCCGATCGCAAAGCCGGTCAGCGCGATCTCGGCCCAGCCAGCGGGCCACACGAGCGCCTGGTCGATGCGGCTGAAATCGATGGGGGCGAAGAACATGCGCGCAAGCTTACCCGGTGCGCTCGAGCACCGCGGCGAAGAACCCGTCGCAACCGTGCACATGAGGCATCAGGCGCAGGCGCGGCCCCGTGTCGAGCGCCACGTCGTAGCGCGCAAGCTCGGCCGCGACGTCGAGCGCGCTGAACATCGGATGGGCGACGAGGAACGCATCGACGATGGCGTCGTTCTCCTCGGGCAGCACGCTGCACGTCGCGTACACGAGCCGGCCATGCGGCTTCAGGAGCGTTGCCGCTGCGGTCAGGATGCGCGCCTGCTTCGTGGTCAGCTCCGCCACGTCGTCTGGCGTCTGGCGCCACTTGAGGTCCGGATTGCGGCGCAGCGTGCCGAAGCCGGTGCACGGCGCATCGACGAGCACGCGGTCGATCTTGCCGGCTAGGCGCTTCACCTTGGTGTCGCGCTCGTGCGCGAGGCGCTGCACGTGCACGTTCGACAGGCCCGAGCGCGCAAGCCGCGGTGCCAGGCGATCGAGGCGCGGCTGCGACACGTCGAACGCGTACAGGCGCCCCTGCGAGCGCATCAGCGCCCCCAGTGCGAGCGTCTTGCCGCCGGCGCCGGCGCAGAAGTCGACGACCATGTCGGTCCGCCGCGGCGCGACGAGCTGCGCCACGAGCTGG
Source organism: Casimicrobiaceae bacterium (assembly GCA_035475895.1). GTDB lineage: Bacteria > Pseudomonadota > Gammaproteobacteria > Burkholderiales > Casimicrobiaceae > VBCG01. Next base: position 5,197 of record DATILY010000100.1, read on the forward strand.
CTGCCTTCGTCCTGCACCTCGAGGCGCCCGTCCATGAGCCACGGATGACGTGCGAGCGAAGGGCGCCCGCGGACACGAATGCCGAGGGGCGCATACGGCGTCGGTGCGACGTCGAGGCCTTCGGCGGCAAGTGCCGCGAGCGCGTCGTCGCGCTTCGCCTTCAGCGCGTTGACGCGCAGGTCGAACGGTGCGCTGGTCTGCCACGTGCGCGTCAGCGCGTCGCGCGTGTCGTCGCCATACACCTCACCCAGGCGCTCCCACAGCCAATCGGGCACATCGGCGGCGACGGGCGCGGGCAGCTCGTCGCGCAAGCGGCTCTTGAACTCCGCAAGCCAGGTCGATTCCTCCGTGGTGAGCGCGCCTGCGAGATCGCGTACGGAGGCGAGGCCCTCGCGCACGGTCGTGGCGAGCGCCAGGTGACGCGCGTCGGTTCGCTGTGCGAGCGCTTCGAGCGAGCGCTTGCGGCGCAGCCAGGCGAACACGCCTTCGGCCACGAAGGCACGGTCGCGTGCGCCGAGATCGGGATGACGGCGGAAATACGCCGACAGGGCGTTGTCGGCAGGGCCGCTCAGCGGCGCAACTTCGCCGATGGCCGCGGCAAGTGCGGCGACCTGGCCCGGATGGATCATTGGCCGTGCGCGGCGAACGGATCGACCCGCTCGACCGTGCTCGGCAATGCGGGCTCGGCGTCCTCGGACAGCGCGGGCGACTCGTCCGTGCGAATCGCGTCGAGCAGCACTTCGAGCGTGCCGCGCGCGGTCTGGGTGACGCGGATCTTCACCGGAATGTAGTGCATCGAGGGCGCGAGCCAGAACCACGCTTCGGTCTTGCTGTCCTCGCTCACGCGATGCCAGCGCACCGTATCGACTTCGCCGTGCGGCCAGGTGATGCGCTCCTCGCCTTCGCGCGTGACGTCGTAGTGGTAGAGCTTGCGCGTGGTCGCGACGCTGAAGCTGTAGCGCTCGTCCTTGGGCGGCGTGAAATACGATTGCCACAGCACCGTCAGCGGGTCGAACGTCAGCGGATCGAGCGGCGCCGTCTTGTCGTCCTGCAATGTCACCTGCCGCGCATCCCAGTCGAAGCGCGCGATCTCCCGCCGATCGGGGCGCCCGCGCTCGATCTCGAACGTGAGGGGCTGCAGACCGTCGGGCGTGATGCGTCCGCGGCTCTCGACCTTGCCGCGTCCATGCACGATCAGCGCGGCGAGGCCGCGCGCCTGCGCGACCGTCGAGATGCGATACGTCCGGCCGTCGTGCTCGAAGCGATAGGTCGCATCGCCGACCAGGAAACCCTGCGTGCCCATGAAGACCTTGTACGCGAGGTCGAGCCGAGGCGGCAGCACTTTCTCGATCGCGGGTGGGGGCGACGGCGCGACACCGACGATCGCTGGCAGCGGTTCGGCCGCGGGCGCGGGTGCCGGCGCCTGCGGAGCGGGCGCGGCTGCAGGTGGCGTGTCGGCCGGTGCGTCGACGGGGCTCGGCGGACCCTGCACGAGCCGGCTCGTCGGACGGCGCGGCCGCGCGGCCGTTTTCTGGGGCGGCGGGGGCGCCAGCACCGGTGGCGGCGCGGGCATCTCGGTCAGCGTCGCGGTCAGCACGGGCGGTTCGGGCACGCTCGTCTCGTCGGCCGGCCACAGCGACCACAGCGCATGCACCGCGATGGACACGACGAGCGCGACGGCGAGCGTGCGCGTGGAGCGGCGCCGCACCACGTCCGATACGCGGCCGGCCGGCATGCGCGCGATGAGCGAGGTCATGCGGGAAAGACTGTGCCGGCGCGCGTTAAGTTCGGGTCAGCGGCGGCGAGAGCAGGCTCGCGCGCGGATCCGCAGGCGCGTCGTGCCAGCGCACGCGGCCGTCCACCAGTGTCACGTCGCCGCGACACAGCGCGCCAACCACGCCAGGCAACAGCTGGTGCTCGACGGCGAGCACGCGCGCCGCGAGCGTCGCTTCATCGTCGTCGGGGAGGACGGGCACGGCGCCTTGCGCGATGAGCGGACCGCCGTCCACCGTCGCCGTCACGAAATGCACGCTGCAGCCGTGCAGCTTCACGCCGTCGGCCAGCGCACGCCGATGCGTGTGCAGGCCGGGATAGAGCGGCAGCAGCGACGGATGGATGTTCACGAGCCGCCCTTCGTGCGCGCGCACGAACGCTTCGCCCAGCACGCGCATGAAGCCTGCGAGCACGACGAGATCGGGCTCGGCGCGCGCGATCGCCGCCGTGAGCGCGTCGTCGAAGGCCTCGCGCGTGCCATGCGCACGATGATCGACGATGCTCGTCGCGATGCCGGCATCGTGCGCACGCGCGATGCCGGCCGCGTCGGCCCGATTGCTGATGACGGTCGTGACGGCGCCTTCGATCGCGCCGCGTGCGCACGCGCTGGTGAGCGCGTCGAGGTTGGAGCCACGCCCGGAAATGAGGACGGCGATGCGGGCGAGTGCCATGGCGGGGCCGGCGTCGGCCCGCGTCAGGCGACGAGCGCGCCCGGCGCGCCGGCAGGCCGCTCGACGATGTCGCCGATCAGCCAGGCTCGTTCGCCGGCCGCGCTGAGCAATGCCAGCGCACGCTCGACATCGGCCGGCGCGAGCGCGATCACGAAGCCGATGCCGCAGTTGAACACGCGATGCATCTCCTCGTCGCCGACGTTGCCGTGCTGCTGCAGCCACTCGAAGATGGGCGGCCGCGGCCACCGCGCGCGGTCCATGCGCCCCTGCAGCTTCGCGTCGAGCATGCGCGGCACGTTCTCGACCAGGCCGCCGCCGGTGATGTGGGCCATGCCCTTGACCGGCAGCGTCGTCATCAGCGCGAGCATCGACTTGACGTAGATGCGCGTCGGCTCGATGAGCGCATCGCCGAGCGTGCGTGCGCCCGCCGCGTACGGGGCGCGCAGGTCCGCGCCCGCTGCGTCGACGATGCGCCGGATGAGCGAGAAGCCGTTGGAATGGGGACCGCTCGACGCGAGCCCGATGAGCGCATCGCCTGCGCGGATCGTGCGTCCGTCGACGATGCGCGATTTTTCGACCACGCCCACCGCGAAGCCCGCGAGGTCGTATTCACCCGGCTGGTACATGCCTGGCATCTCGGCCGTTTCGCCGCCGATCAGCGCGCAGCCCGCCTGCTCGCATCCGTGTGCGATGCCCTGAACGACAGTGGCGGCGACGTCGACGTCGAGCTTGCCGCACGCGAAGTAGTCGAGGAAGAACAGCGGCTCGGCGCCTTGCACGAGCACGTCGTTGACGCTCATTGCGACGAGGTCGATGCCGACGGTGTCATGGCGCGCGAGCGCGAAGGCGAGCTTCAGCTTGGTGCCGACACCGTCAGTGCCGGCCACGAGCACGGGCTCGGTGAAGCGGCGGCCGATCTCGATGAGGCCGCCGAAGCCGCCGATCCCCGCCAGCACCTCGGGGCGCATCGTGCGCCGGGCAAACGGCTTGATGCGTTCGACGAGCGCGTCGCCTGCGTCGATGTCCACGCCGGCGTCGCGGTACGACAGCGGGGTGGTGGGCGGGGCTTTGGCGGGAGGCATCGAGGATCGGCGGCTTTGTGCGTCGCTGCCGGTACACAGTACAGTGCGGGTACAGTGCGGCTGCTACGCGCTGTTTTCGCGCCCGCGATTCTACTGGAAATGACGCCTGTGCCGCCGAACGACCTGTCCGCGGCCGCTTCCGGCAACCCTGCCGCGGCGGCGAGCCCGCACGCGCCGTCGCCTACGCCCGCGCCCGAGGCGATTGCCGCCGTGCGTGCGGAAGGCGCGAGCGTGTCGCGCCGTCCATTGACGCTGCGCAACTACGCGTGGCTGATCGCCGCAGCGGTGATCATCATCCTGGGCCTGGAGTGGCTGGGACCCGTGCTCACGCCGTTTCTCGTCGGTGCCGTGCTCGCGTATCTGGGCACGCCGCTCGTCGATCGCGCCGCGGCGCACGGGTTGCCGCGCGCGCTCGGCACGCTGGCCGTCGTGGTCGCGTTCGGGCTGGCGCTGTTCGCGCTGTTCGTCGTGCTCGTGCCGCTCGTGCAGGGTGAAGTGTCCGTGGCCGTGCAACGCCTGCCCGACCTCCTGGCACAGTTCCAGGGACGCGTGGCGCCGTGGCTCGTGGAGCGGTTCGGCATCGAGGTCACGCTCGACTTCGACACGGTGCGCGAATTCATCGCTGAGAACGCACAAAGCGCGCAGGAGCTCTCGTTCAAGGTGCTCTCGGGCGTGCGCGCGGGCAGCCGCATCGTGCTGGGCGTGCTGGTGAACCTCGCGCTCATCCCCGTCGTGATGTTCTACCTGCTGCGCGACTGGCCGCTGCTGCTCGCTCGCATCGTGGACCTCGTGCCGCGGCGCTGGCAGCCCAAGACGCGGGAGCTCGCGGGGCAGGTGGATCAGGTGCTGGCCGAGTTCCTGCGCGGCCAGCTCATGGTGATGGCGGTGCTCGCGTTGTATTACGCCATCGCGTTGTCGCTGGTCGGGCTCGACCGTGCTGTGGCGATCGGTGTGGTCACCGGCGTGCTCGTCTTCATTCCCTATGTCGGCTTCGGCCTCGGCCTGATCCTCGGCGTGCTGGCGGCGCTGCTCCAGTGGCACGGCTGGCCGGCGTTCGTCGCGGTGCTCGCCGTCTACCTCGCCGGGCAGCTGCTCGAGAACTACGTCCTGGTGCCGTATCTCGTAGGCGATCGCATCGGCCTGCATCCGCTGGCGGTCATCTTCGCCCTGCTGGCGTTCGGTCAGCTGTTCGGCTTCGCCGGCGTGCTGCTTGCGCTGCCCATTTCGGCTGCATTGCTGGTCGGGCTGCGGCACGTGCGCGCAGCCTATGTCGACTCACCCGTCTACCGCGACGGCTGACGCGGTGAAGCCCGAGCAACTCGTCTTCGAGCTGATCCCGCCCGAAGCGCCGTCGTTCGCCAATTTCCTGGGTGCCGCGAATCAGGAGCTGGTCGCAGCGCTTGCACGGGCGGCGCGCGGGGCACTGGCCGATACATCCATCGTCGCGTGGGGCGGCCCCGGCGCGGGCAAGACGCATCTGTTGCGGGCGACGGTGCGTGCGGCAGCCGAGGCCGGGCGTCCTGCGCAGTACTGCGCCACCGCGGAAGAGGCGCCGGCCGAGCCGCCGGCAGCGGGCGCGCTGCTCGCGATCGATCGCGTCGACACGGCCGACGAGGCGGCGCAGGGACGGCTGTTCACGCTCTACAACGCGCTCGCCGCGGCCGGCGGGCAACTGGTCGCCGCGACCCGCGCAGCACCCGCGCATCTGCCGCTGCGCCCGGACCTGCGCACCCGCCTGCTTCACGGGCTCGTCTACGAGGCGCTCGCCCTGGCCGACGACGCGAAGCCGGCTGCGCTCGCACGCTACGCCGCCGCGCGCGGGTTCGTCCTCGAGACCCCCGTGATCGACTATCTGCTGTCGCACTACCGGCGCGACATGCCGAGCCTGCTTGCCATGCTGGCGAGCGTCGATCGGTATTCGCTGGCCACCCGCCGTCCCGTGACGCTGCCGCTCGTGCGCGCCTTGCTGGCCCAGCAGGGCTCTGCCGGGCACTCGACCGGATAATCGGCGTTTGTCCGACATACCAGGCGAGCGGCCAGCCCCTACATTGCTCTGCCGGCACCCCCTTGGGTGCCTCTTTTTGGGCCATCGGTTGGACGGATGTTCAATCGGACACCAGGTGATTACACAAAGTGGTTGACGAACCGGAGCCGCGTCCGCGCGACGGCATGCGCATCTACCTCGATAATCCCGACGACCTGGCCTACTGGATGAAGCGCTTCCAGTGCACCGCGGCCGAGCTCGGCGGCGCCGTCAAGGCGGTCGGCACACTCGCCGATCGCGTGGACGCCTGGCTGCACCGCCTGCGTCCGTCCGCCAACGATCCGGAGTCGTAAAACGCCCATCCGGCCTTGCTCCCGGGGGCGCCAGGCGCGCCGGTGCACCGGGCGCTGCGCCGGGACGCGCGTCACGAACCTTGTCAACCCCGGCCCTCATGCGGCGTTAAAGGCGTCGACACGACGTTTTGGTGTCAATTCCAACGATCCCCAACGAGGACTCCATGAGCAAGCTCCTGATCACCCTGGTCGCCGCGGCCTTTGCCGCGACGGCGTTCGCGCAGGGCACCGCGCCGGCGCCCGCAGCGGCGGCCGCGCCCGTCACCACGGCGCCGTCGACCACGACGTCCACCGCGACGACCACGACGAAGGATTCGATGGCCAAGCCGTCGACGAAGCACACGACCAAGCACAAGAAGACGAGCCACAAGAAGTCCTCGTCTACTTCCAGTGCTTCGACCAGCATGCCCGCCACCGGCACGTCGACCAGCACGTCGTCGATGGCACCGGCGGCCGGCACGTCGAGCGGCTCGATGGCGAAGTCTGGCGATACCAAGGGTAAGTAACGACCTGGCGGATGGCCGCGGAGTGCCGGCGCAGGCCTCCGCGGTGTCCTGCACCGGACTGTTGCACGAGGCGCGTGCGGGAGCAGGCGAAGGGTTGCGCGGCAGCAAAATTAGTCTTACGATCCGATGGTTACACGCGTCGCAGGGGGCTGTAGGCCACTACCGGTCTGCGGTTGACCGTTCAAAATTCTGAGGGAAACCATGTCCAAATTGCTGTCGATGCTGCTGGCCGCCGCGTTCGTCGCGGTCTCGGCCACCGCGATCGCCCAGACGCCGGCTCCGGCCACGTCTACCGACGCGATGAAGTCGTCCACTGACGCGAAGGCTGAGAAGAAGGCCAAGCAAGCTGCGAAGCAGAAGTCGCTCAACGACAAGACCGCCACGGCAACGTCGGAGTCCAAGTCGTCGGCGTCGGGTGCAGTGCCGAGCGGCGGCGCTGGCCAGCCGGACAAGATGACGAAGACCGGCGACAAGAAGAAGGATTTCGCAGCGACGGAAGCCGCCGCCCAGAGCGCGTCGAGCAATTCGTCGGGTCCTTCAGGCAAGGTCGACAAGACCAAGCCGAAGCCGACCAAGGAAGAGAAGAAGGCAAACGCGAAGGACGTCGGCAAGGGTTCGTCCGGCCAGTAAGCGTTTCCTCGCCTCACCAAAGGCAGGGTGATCGCCCTGCCTTTTTTATTGCAGGCGCGCGCAGCATTGATCAGACGCTGCGCGCGGCACACGGTCGAACGTCCGCCCGCTAGGTCTTTTCGCCATGGTCGAATCCCTGCTGCGTCCTGCGGTCACCGTTGCGACGATCGTCGAGCGCGACGGTCGTTACCTCGTGGTCGAGGAGGAAACGCGTGCCGGCCGCAAGCTGAACCAGCCTGCGGGTCATCTCGAAGCCGGCGAGTCGATCGCGCAAGGCGCTGCACGTGAAACGCTCGAGGAAACCGGTTGGCGCGTGGACCCTCGTCATCTCGTCGGCATCTACACGTGGTCGGCGGCCGACGACAGCACGACGTTCGTGCGCTTCACCTTCGCTGCGCATGCCACGCGCCACGAGGCGGATCGGCCGCTCGATCATGGCATCGTGCAGGCGCTGTGGCTCACGTACGACGAGCTCGTCGCACGCCGCGCCGAGCATCGCAGCCCGCTCGTCCTGCGGTGCGTCGACGACTATCGTGCCGGCCATCGCTGGCCTGCCGAGGTCATCACCGAGATCCGGTGAGCCGCATGCGCGTCGTCGTCGGCCTGTCGGGTGGAGTCGATTCCGCCGTCGCCGCCTGGCTGCTCAAGCAGCAGGGGCACGAGGTGATCGGCGTGTTCATGAAGAACTGGGAAGACGACGACACCGATGCGTACTGCACGTCGCGCGTTGACCTCGTCGATGCGGCAAGCGTGGCCGATGTCATCGGCATCGAGCTTCGCGCCGTCAATTTCGCTGCCGAATACCGCGAGCGCGTGTTCCGGCTGTTCCTGCGCGATTACCAGGCGGGCCGCACGCCCAATCCCGACGTGCTGTGCAACAGCGAGATCAAGTTCCGGGCGTTCCTCCAGCATGCGCGCGCGCTCGGCGCCGAGCGCATCGCGACCGGCCATTACGCGCGCGTGCGCCGCGCGCCAGACGGCCGCGTCGAGCTCCTCAAGGCCGCCGACCGTGGCAAGGACCAGAGCTATTTCCTGCATCGCCTGACCCAGGACCAGCTCGACCCGGTGCTGTTTCCGCTGGGCGAGATGCACAAGCGCGACGTGCGCGCGCTCGCGCGGCGCGAAAAGCTGGCCAACTGGGACAAGAAGGATTCGACGGGCATCTGCTTCATCGGTGAGCGGCCGTTTCGCGATTTCCTCGCGCGCTACCTGCCGCGCACGCCCGGTGAGATGACCACGCCGGCGGGGCGGGTGGTGGGGATGCACCAGGGACTGGCGTACTACACGCTGGGCCAGCGGCAGGGCCTCGGCATCGGCGGCACGCGCGATGGCGAGGCTGCCGCGTGGTACGTCGCTGGCAAGGACCTGGCGCGCAACCGGCTCATCGTCGTGCAGGGGCACGAGCATCCTCTGCTGCAGCAACGCATCGTGGACGCGGACGACGTGCATTGGATCTCGGGCGCGCCGCACCTGCCGGCGCGGCTCGCCGCCAAGACGCGGTATCGCATGGCCGATGCAGCGTGCACCGTCGACGCGCGCGCAGGCGGGTTGCGCGCGGCGTTCGACAGGCCGCAATGGGCGCCGACGCCCGGACAGTACCTGGTGCTCTATGATGGCGACGTGTGCCTCGGCGGCGGCGTGATCGCTGCACCGGCGGTCGTGCCTGCGCGCGAGCCGCTGACCGCACCGGCTGGCTGACGACCATGGATCCTTTGCATTCCGCCGCGCTCACCGTGGGGCTCTTCGCCCTCACATTCCTGAGCCCCGGTCCCAATCTGCTGCTGATCGTGCAGTCGAGCCTCTCCGGCGGACGTGGGGCGGGCTTCGCTGCCGGTCTCGGTGTGGCGCTCGGCGACGCGTTCTACGCGGCGCTCGGCCTGGCCGGCATGAGCGCGCTCATCCAGGTCGGTGGATCGCTGTTCGCGCTCGTGCAGGTTGCAGGAGGCGCTTACCTGCTGTGGTTCGGCTTCGACCTCGTGCGCAAGGCGGGGCGGCAGGCGATGGCGGTTGGAGCAACCGGCGCGGCGCAATCGCTGCGGCGCTATTTCTGGCGCGGTCTCCTCACCGATCTTGCGAACGCGCAGACCGTCCTGTTCTTCGCCAGCATCTTCGCGGTCACGCTGCATGCCGACACGCCGGCGTGGGCGCGCCTGCTCGCCTGGAGCGGCATCGTGCTGACGTCGGTGCTGTGGCGGCTCGCGCTGAGCACGGCGTTCTCGCGCGCGCGGGTGCGTGCCGCTTACGCCCGCGCGCAGGGCGCGCTGGAGCGCCTGGCAGGCGTGGCGCTCATGGCGTTCGGCCTGCGTCTGGTGTGCGCCGGGCTCGGGCGCCGCTGACGCATCGCTGCATGCGCTGCGTCGTCTTCGCCGTCCTCTACGCGATTGCCGCCGCCGGGGTGCTGCCCGGCACGGCGCGTGCATCCGTCGGGCTGCTGCCCGTGCATCCGCTCGGGTTGCTGTACGACGCCGCATTCGTGGCGCAAACGGTTCCACCGGTGCTGGAGATCGCCGCCACAGCGCCGGTATCGATCACCATGCGCAACACCGGGCTCGCCACGTGGGCCGCCGGCGACGTGTTCCTGGCCACGCAGGAGCCGCAGGACAACTATTACTGGTGCATCCAGGACAATCCATACGGCAGCCACAGCGGCAATCGCGTGGTGCTGTTGCAGGACGTGGTGCCCGGGCAGAGCGTGACGTTCGATTTCCACGTCAAGCCGCTCGGCTGCATCTTCGCGGCGACGGCGCCGTTCCGCTTTCGCATGCTGTCCCAGAGCGCCGGCACGTTCGGCGAGGAGACGCCGGATCCTGCCGTCACCACGACGAGCGCTTCGGAGTTCGTCGAGCAGCAGGTCCCGACGCCCGTTCCCGCGGCTGCGAAGGTCACCGCGAACGTCACCTTCCGCAACACGACCCAAACGACGTGGACGGCCGCTGCCGGCTACGCGCTGGTGGGGGCGAACGGCGCTGCTGCCACGTGGAGCGTGGCGCCCACCGCCGTACCCGCCGACGTGCTACCGGCCGCCACGGTCGTCATTCCCGTGCGCCTGACGGCACCGACCGCGACGGGAACGCACCCGCTCCAGGTGCAGATGAGCCTGGCCGGCACGCCGTTCGGGCAGGTGTCCGTCGCCGCGCCGATCGTCGTCGTACCCGCGGGCGCGCCCAACTACCAGGGACTATGGTGGGCGAAGCCGGCGGCCGCGGAGTCGGGCTGGGGCATCAATTTCGCGCACCAGCAGGACGCGATCTTCGCGACCTGGTTCACCTACGATCAAGGCGGCAGTGCGGTGTGGCTCACCATGACCGCGCTGCAGAACCCGGACGGCACGTTCACGGGCGACATCCTGCGCCAGACCGGTCCGCCCTTCAGCAGCGTGCCGTTCAGGCCGACGCTCGTGCGCAGCGTGCGCGTGGGCAGCGGCAGTTTGAGCTTCACGGACGCAACCAACGCCAGCTTCGACTACGTCGTCGACGGGGTGCATCAAACCAAGGCGATCACCCAGCAGGTGTTTCGCTACCTGCCGACGTGCACGAGCGACCTGGTCGCGGACCCGTCGGTGGCGTTCAACTACCAGGACCTGTGGTGGGCCGCACCGGCGTTCGCCGAGTCGGGCTGGGGCATCAACCTGGCGCACCAGGGCAGCGTCATCTTCGCGACGTGGTTCACGTACGCAAGCGATGGGACGCCGATGTGGGTGTCGGCGACGCTGCCGCAGACGGCCAAGGCCACGTACGCAGGTGCCATCGTGCGCACGACCGGGCCGCCGTTCGACAGCGTGCCCTTCGACCCGGCGCGCGTGACGGTAACGAAGGTGGGCACGATGCAGCTGGCCTTCACCAACGGCAACCAGGGCACGTTCGACTACACGCTCGATGGCGTGACGCAGACCAAGACGATCACGCGGCAGATCTTTCGCGGCACCGGCACGATCTGCCAGTAACGCGCGGCCACGTCCGGCGGGGCTGCGGCGCGCGCCATGGCGCACAAACCGCTCGGGCGTGTCAGAACGGGATGTCGTCGTCGAAGTCGTCGACGTTCTTCTTGGGCGGGCTGCCGCCCCCGCTGCCCGCGCGGCTGCCCGGCGCGGCGCCGCCTTCACGTGCGCCCCCGCGCGTGGAGGGACCGGGCGACGAGAAGTCGGCGTCGCCGCCACCGGCTCCGCCACCGGCATCGCGACCGCCGCCGAGGAGCTGCATGCGGTCGCCGACGATCTCGGTGGAGTACTTTTCGACGCCTTCCTTGTCGGTGTACTTGCGCGTCTGCAGGCGGCCTTCGATGTAGACCGAGCGGCCCTTCTTGAGGTATTCGCCGGCGATCTCCGCCTGGCGGCCGAACAGCACGACGGAGTGCCATTCGGTCTTCTCCTGCTTTTCGCCGCTCTTGTCCTTCCACGTTTCCGTGGTGGCGATGCGCAGGTTGGTGACGGCGTCGCCGCCGGTCGTGTAGCGGGTTTCCGGATCGCGCCCGAGGTTGCCGAGCAGGATCACCTTGTTCACCGAGGCCATGCGCCTCCTCCCATCGTGCAGTGTGGATGCCGGCGCGCAGCGCGCCACGCCGCGGCGAGCCGCCGTGCGCGCGGCGATGCGCGCGGCCCTTCGGAAACGGCCTTACCGCCCCCAACTAACCCGTTTGCCATCTCGTTGGCCGCCGCTGCGTGTTGTACGCAGGTACGAAAAACGCGGCATTCGATCGGACACGCGAAACGCAATATAATATCAGGTTCGCTTCGCGCGCCTGCTCGGTCGGATGGATGACATCGCGGGCCGTTGCATGGCCGCAAGGCCTTGCCCACGAAGCGAATCAGGCGCATCAGCTCGGGACTCCATGGATCTCATCCGCATTCGCGGCGCACGCACGCACAACCTCAAGAACCTCAATCTCGACCTGCCGCGCCACCGGCTGATCGTGATCACGGGACTCTCCGGCTCGGGCAAGAGCTCGCTCGCGTTCGACACGCTCTACGCCGAAGGCCAGCGGCGCTACGTCGAATCGCTGTCGGCCTACGCGCGGCAGTTCCTGCAGCTGATGGAAAAGCCCGACGTCGACCTGATCGAAGGGCTTTCGCCCGCCATCTCGATCGAGCAGAAGGCCACGTCGCACAACCCCCGCTCCACCGTGGGCACGGTGACCGAGATCCACGACTACCTGCGCCTGCTCTACGCGCGCGTGGGCGATCCCTACTGTCCCAATCATCCCGAGCAGAAGCTCGCCGCGATGACCATCTCGCAGATGGTGGACGCCACGCTGGCGATGCCCGAGGACACGAAGCTCATGATCCTCGCGCCGGTGGTGGTCAACCGCAAGGGCGAGCAGGCGGACCTGCTCGTCGAGCTCCGCGCGAAGGGCTTCGTGCGCGTGCGCATCGACGGCACGATCTACGAGATCGATGCGGTGCCCAAGCTCGCCAAGACCACCAAGCACACCGTCGACGTGGTGGTCGACCGCCTGAAGGTGCGGGCGGAGTTCAAGCAGCGGCTGGCCGAATCGTACGAGACGGCGCTGCGCCACGGCGACGCGCGCGCGATCGCCGTGGAAATGGACACCGGCAAGGAGCACCTGTACTCGGCCAAGTTCGCCTGCCCGATCTGCAACTACGCGCTCTCCGAGCTCGAGCCGCGGCTGTTCTCGTTCAACAATCCGGTGGGCGCGTGCCCGCGCTGCGACGGCCTGGGCTCGATCAGCTTCTTCGACCCCAAGCGCGTCGTCGCTTTCCCGCACCTGTCGCTCGCTTCGGGCGCGATCCGCGGCTGGGACCGGCGCAACCAGTTCTACTTCCAGATGCTGCAAAGCCTCGCCAAGCACGTCGGCTTCGAGGTGGACAAGCCGTTCGGCCGGCTGCCCGAGCGCGTCCAGAACATCGTGCTCTACGGCTCGGGCGACGACAAGATTCCCTTCACCTACCTGTCCGATCGCGGGCGGCCCGTGACGCGCGAGCACGCGTTCGAAGGCATCATTCCCAACCTCGAGCGGCGCTACCGCGAAACCGACAGCGTGATGGTGCGCGAGGAGCTCGCGAAATACCTCAACGACAAGCCGTGTCCCGAGTGCCACGGCACGCGCCTCAAGCGCGAGGCGCGGCACGTCAAGGTGGGCACCGACGACGAGGCGCGGGCGATCTACGAGGTGTCGAGCTGGCCGCTCAAGCAGGCCATCGCCTTCTTCTCGGCGCTGACGCTCGACGGACAGAAAGCCGCGATCGCCGACAAGATCGTCAAGGAGATCGTGTCGCGCCTGCAGTTCCTCAACAACGTCGGGCTCGACTACCTGTCGCTCGACCGCTCCGCGGAGACGCTCTCGGGCGGTGAGGCGCAGCGCATCCGGCTTGCATCGCAGATCGGCTCCGGGCTCACGGGCGTGATGTACGTGCTCGACGAGCCGTCGATCGGCCTGCACCAGCGCGACAACGATCGCCTTCTCGATACGCTGAAGCACCTGCGCGACCTCGGCAACAGCGTCATCGTGGTCGAGCACGACCACGATGCGATCCTCACCGCGGACTACGTCGTCGACATGGGCCCGGGGGCGGGCGAGCACGGCGGACAGGTGGTGGCGCAAGGCACCCCCGACGAGATCCGCCGGGCGCCGCATTCGCTGACCGGTCAATATCTCGCGGGACGGCGGCAGATTCCGATGCCCATGCGGCGGCACGCGATCGACCGCGAGAAGCTGCTCACCATCAGCGGCGCGACGGGCAACAACCTCAAGTCCGTGAAGCTCGAGCTGCCGGTGGGTCTGTTCGTGTGCGTGACCGGCGTGTCGGGTTCCGGCAAGTCGACGCTCATCAACGACACGCTCTATCACGCGGTCGCGCGGCATCTGTACGACAGCGCCGAAGAGCCCGCGCCGTATGCGGACATCGAAGGCCTCGAGCATTTCGACAAGGTCATCAGCGTCGACCAGAGCCCGATCGGTCGCACGCCGCGCAGCAATCCGGCGACGTATACGGGTTTGTTCACGCCGATCCGCGAGCTGTTCGCGCAGGTCAAGGAGGCCCGCGAGCGCGGCTACGGCCCCGGACGGTTCTCGTTCAACGTCAAGGGCGGCCGCTGCGAGGCGTGCCAGGGCGACGGCCTCATCAAGGTCGAGATGCACTTCCTGCCCGACGTCTACGTGCCGTGCGACGTCTGCCACGGCCAGCGCTACAACCGCGAGACGCTCGACGTCCGCTACAAGGACAGGAACATCCATGAAGTGCTGTCGATGACGGTCGAGCAGGCGTTCGCGTTCTTCGAGGCGGTGCCCTCGGTCGCGCGCAAGCTCGCGACGCTCCTCGACGTGGGCCTCGGCTACATTACGCTGGGGCAGTCGGCCACGACCTTGTCCGGCGGTGAAGCGCAGCGCGTCAAGCTGGCGCTCGAGCTGTCCAAGCGTGACACCGGTCGCACGCTGTACATCCTCGACGAGCCCACCACGGGACTGCACTTCCACGACATCGAGCTTCTGCTCACCGTGCTCCATCGCCTGCGCGACCACGGCAACACGGTCGTCGTCATCGAGCACAACCTCGACGTCATCAAGACCGCGGACTGGATCGTGGACTTGGGTCCCGAAGGTGGCGCGGGCGGCGGCGAGATCATTGCCGAAGGACCACCCGAGGTGGTCGCCGTGGCGCCGGGCAGCCACACGGGCCGTTATCTGCGCCCGGTGCTTCAGGCGCAGATGCCCAAGCCACCGACCAAGCCGCGCGACGCTGCGCCGGCGGCGCGCAACGGGCGGCGCAAGGTATCGAGCGACCTGCTCGGATAAGCCGCGACGTCATGGCGCTGCCCGAACTGACCATCCGCCGGCCGCGTCCCGCCTCGTTCGAGACGGAGGCGGAGGCGGTCGCCGCATTGCTGGTCGCATCGCGGCGCGCGACCATGCCCGGGCTCGCCGAGCCGCGCTCCGAAGCCGAGATCCGCACGTGGATGCGCACCGAGGTGTTTCCGCGCCGCTCGGTGCTGATCGCGCAGTTCGCGCAGGAGATCGTCGGGTTCGCCGCACGCGATGGTGCGTGGCTCGAGCAGCTGTACGTCAAGCCCGGCTGGACCGGCCACGGCATCGGGCAGAAGCTCCTCGACGCCATGCTGGCCGAAGCCGCCAGCGTCACGCCGGTGCTGCGTCTCCACGCGTTCCAGCGCAACGCCGGCGCCCGCCGGTTCTACGAGCGCAACGGATTCGTGGCGGTCGCGCAAGGCGACGGCCACGACAACGAGGAGCGCGAGCCGGACGTGCGCTACGAGCGTGCGTGCGGACGCGGAGCGGGAAAGCCGGCCGGCCGGGCGTCCGACTGAGCGCGTAGCGCCGGGCGCCCGCGGAGTCGCGGGAACGCCCGGGCGGTGCGCTTGCTAGCGGAACCGGTAGATGTACGAGATCCCGAACACGCTGACGTTGTAGTCGGGCGAAGTGATCATCGGTCCGGGATAGGTCGGCACGGCGAGCACCCCCAGTGGCGAGTTCGCGTACGCATCCCACTGCCAGTCGTTGGTCTTCAGGTGCCCGAAGATGTACACCAGGCGAATGGCCGACACCTTGTCGAGCGCATAGACGCCGTCCAGGCGCAGTTGCAGGTACTGGGTCGTGACGTCGGGCAGGTTTTCCGCGCCGATGAAGATGTTGTTGAACGCCGGCGCCGGCGCGGTGCTGCCATTGCCGAAGTACGCTCCGCCGGTGACGCTGATCGGCGTGCGCGCGTAGGAGTACGTCAGGTTGGCGTCGAGGTCGAACCGATCGCTGCCGAGGCCCAGCCACTTCGCGGCGACGCCGACGGTGTGCACACGGTCGGCCTGCTCCTGCATCCACTGGCGGCAGGGATCGGTGCCCAGGTCGGACGGCAGGTGTCCGGCGGCTGCAAAGTAGCCGGTGCAGGGATTGGTGAACGCAGGCCGGTCGAGGATGGTCGTCGAGTTGCCACGGCCGATCACCAGGCTCGACACGTTCGACTTGCGGTCCTCGTACGTATAGAACGCGTTGTACGACGTGCGCTCGTTGTACGAATACGCCGTGTCGAGGTTCAGCGCGACGGACTCGACCTTTTGCAGCCCGTACTGCGAATCGGGGAAGTTGTCGTGCATGTACTCGACGCGGGTCCCGAAGCCGAGCTGGTCGGTCGCCTGGTAGTTGAGCGTGCCGCGCACCTTGTTGCGATCCCGTGGTGCGACGAAGAACGGCTTGAATCCCGGTAATGCGGCGTCGGCCGCCGGAAACGGCGGGACCGTGACGGCCGGCAGCAGGTCGCCCTCCTCGAACTCGGAGGAGCGGCGCTGCGAGTAGGCATACAGCAGGCGGCCATTCCAGCGTTGTGAAACCGTGTTGCGGTATTCGGCCAGCACGGTGTTCTCGGTTGTGCGATCGGCCGGGAAGGGCGATTCCTGCTCGGCCGGCGGCGGCGGCGTGGCGTTCACCGTGCGCTTGACCTCTTTCCACTCGTAGCCGAACCGGATGGCTTGCCGGGACGCCAGCTTGTAATCGGCGTCGAGGTTGAACTGGTTGGTGCGGAAATCGAGCGGCCGGTTGGTGAACAGCGACGGTGCGCCGGCGGCGTCGCCACCGGCCACGATGAAATTCCGCGACGACGTCTGGTTATCGCGATCCTCGTATTTGTATTGTGCCGTGAGGTCCAGCTGCTTCGTGGGCCGCGCGGTGAGCGTCGCGGTGAAGTTGGTGTTCACGACGCGGGCGTGGGGCGAGCCTTCGGGCACCGTCCAGCTGCTCGGCGTTGCGCCGAACGCTTCGTCCTGCGTCATGCGCTGGTAGTTGCCGGTGACGACCAGCCGCGTGGTCGGCGAAAACGCGTACGACCCGTCGAGGTGCAGCTGGTGCATCTGGTTGTCGGGCGCCCCGTTCATGTGCGCGAAGTTGAAGAACTCCGGATTGAGCAGGTTGCCGTTGAACGGATTCTCCACCAGCCAGGTGTTGGTGTCGTTGTGGAACAGCGATCCGATGTAGCCGACGGTGAATTGGCTCTGGGCGCCGTGCCAGCCGATCGACGCACGGAAGATGTCGGTCGAGAACTGGATCGGCTCGGGCACGAGCACGCCGCGCGCCGGCCCGCCGAACGCGACGCCGGTGAGCTTGTCGCCCTCCTTGTCTTCGTGCTTGTAGGCGAACTTCAGCTGGAGGTCCGGGGTGAGCTCCTGGGTCCAGTCCACGTCGTGCTTCTTGCGCTTGGTGGACACGTCGAAGTCGTGCATCGCGGCCGGGATGCGATAGCCGGGGCCGGCGCAGGCTGCGCTCGGCACGCCGCCGATGGCCGCGCAGGCGGCCGTTGCGTAGGGCGACTGGATGTTCTGCCAGTTCGCGAGCGCGCCGTTGGCGGTCGCCGTCGAGCTCAGCCGTGCGCTGATCGGCACGTCGTTGAACGCTGGAATGGAGAGCCTGGTCGATCCGGCGCCCTCGTAGAACGTCTGGTAGCTGTCGGAGAACTCGCGGCGCAGCTCGTCGTAGCTGTAGCGCAGCCGCCAGTTACCCTGCCTGCCCACGTCGACGCCGATGTTGCGCGTTTCGAGGCCGAGGTCCGTGCCCGTGATGCGCCACCGATAGGTGTCCGCGCTGTCGTACGGCGCGCCGCCGCGCACGTCGAGGTTGCCGATGGCGAACAGGCCCTTGTCCGACAGGCCGTTGTACTCGCCGAACTTGAACGACCCCTGCGTGACATAGCCCGCGCCGAGCTCGATGACGCTTGCCGGGCGGATCAACTCGAGCGCCAGCGGGCTGGGCTCGTCGGCGGCTTCGGCGCGCGGAACCACCGCCGCGGCGAGCAGCACGCTTCCCCCCGCGATGCGGAGGACGTTCCTGGCCAAGCGCATGTGATTCTTTTTCATGATCGTTCCCTGGTCGAATTGCGCAAGCGGTCAGCGCACGAAGCGCTCGCCGGCCGGACTGTTCGAGCCGTGGATCTGCGAATGACAATTGGTGCATCCGCGGAAGGCCATCTGCGGCGGCGGATTGTTCTGCGCGATGCTGCTGCCGGTAATGCGGTTGATCGTGCCGGCCAGCACCGGATTGCGGGTGTTCGCGTTGGCGACGGCGCCGCCGGGCAGGCTCGCGCCGCTGTAGACGTTCCCCGGGTGCGGCGGTCCGTTGCCATGGCATTCCTGGCAAAGCCACGGTTGGCGCGCGACCAGCAGTGGCGCGTTGGTCGAGCCGTGCGGCGTGTGGCAATTGAGGCAGTCGTCCGCGACCGGCGGATGCTCGTAGAGGAACGGGCCGCGCTTCTCCGCGTGGCAGTTGAAGCAGGTGTCGCGCACCGTTTTCTCGACGACGAGCTTGGGTCCTTCCGAGCCGTGCGGGTTGTGGCAGTCGGAGCACGCCACCTTGCCGGCGTCGATCGGATGCGTCGAGATGCGATGCGTCTCGGCGCGCTGCGTCTGGTGGCACGTGAAGCAGACCTGCGGCTGCGCCGCCTTGGTGAGCACGGGATCGTCACCGGCGTTGTGCACCTGGTGGCACGACACGCAGGCCAGGTCTTCGCGCTGGTGCTGGCTGCCGTGCCAAAGGTTGCGCTTGCCGCCTTCGTGGCAGGTCAGGCACACGCCGTTGCGCGTGTCCACCGCCGAGACGTTCTTGGACTTGTTCGCGAATACGACGTCGGGCGACGCGCCGCCCGGATCGGCCCGGTGCTTCTCGCTCGTGCCATGGCACGACTGGCACCCGGGCGTGCGCGGATCGCCTTTCTGGCCGTGCTTGGCGTGGTAGACGCCAAGGATGGGCTTGGGCCAGCTCTCGTTGTGACAGGCCGTGCACGCCTGATCGGCCTCGAGCGTGCGGGTTGCCGCGAAGGCGGGAGTGGCAGCAGGCGCGGGCGCAGCCGTGTCCGCGGCCGAGGCGGAGCCTGCAAGCACGAGCGCAAAGGCAGAGCAGGCGAGTAGGGTCGCTGCACGACGCATGTCAGGTCTCCGGTGTCGACGGCGGCATCGATGCCGACGCCACGCCGCTTGACGACGCAAGCGGATGAGGAGCAGCGCAAGCTGCCCGGGAAGCGACTGCAGATGCCGCCATTCGCGCTTGCGCGCGGCCGCGGCGGTTCAGGGACTGGTCGTGCCTGGCGTCGTGCATGGTGTGCTGTTGGCGGGCGGCTACTTGCTGCGCAGCGACTGGTCCACCATGTAGGCGATCGCGCTGCGCATCTCCGGATCGGTGAGGTTCGCCATGCCACCGCGCGGCGGCATCGCGCCGTGCCCGTTGATTGCGGAGCGCACGAGGCTGTCGAAGCCTGGCTTGAGCCGCGCGATCCACGCGTCCTTGTCACCGATGCGCGGTGCGCCGTCCTTGCCGCTGCCGTGGCATTCGACGCACCGCTGCTTGACGATCTGCTCGCCCGTGCGGTCGGCGACGGGCCGCGTGCGGCTCGAAGGCTCGGTCCAGTGCCCGCCTGACCGGTTGACCATGTACGTGATGCCGCGCTCGATCTCGACGTCCGTGAGCTTGGAGTTGCCGCCGTGCGGCGGCATGTTGCGGATGCCCTCGAGCGCGTGCTGCGTGAGCGAGTTGAGACCCTGCGCGCTGCGCGCTGCCCACGCCTTGCGATCCCCCACCTTCGGTGCGCCGTTCGCCCCGCTGGCATGACACGTGGCGCACACCTGCTCGTACACCTGCGCGCCGCTGCGCTCGGACCACTGTGCGGCAACGCTGACGTCCGCCGCGCTGCCTAGCATCAAGAGCATGAACAATGCGCGGAGGTGGAAGGCCGATGACGCGCCGTAGCGCGCGCGCGCCGCCGGTGAAGCGCGGTCGATCGAAAGGCCTGCGAGCATCTTCATCCTCTAGCCTACGTTCGGCACGTGCTCGCCGTCGACGCGCTGCAGCACGGGCAACGGCGGCGGCTTGAACCACAGCTGGTACATGGTCGTGATCCACATGAAGGCGAAGCACACGCCCATCAGACCCCCGGCCAGCATCACGACGAAGGCGAACGGATGGAACAGCTTGGTCAGATACCAGGAGCTGATGTCGAGAACGATCGCGACGAATGGCAGCGCCACCACCGCGCACTTGAACCACACCGGCCGCACGTAGGCGTGGCTGTACATCAAGCCCATGATGAAGAAGATGAACGTAAGCCCGAACAGGTGGATGTGCGATACGCGCACCAGCGAGAACACGTCGGCGCCGGTGTCCTGCTCGGTGACCTTCTTGAAATCGTCGAAGCTGCTGAAGTTGGGCAGGTGCGGATTGCTGCCGTCGTGGCACGACATGCAGCGCGCGTCGATGATCGGCTTGATCTCGGCGTCGAAGCGCGCCCGGTCCACGCCCTCGTGCACCCACGCGATGATGCGCGTCGCGTCATCGTGCGGGAGCATCGTAGACATCGGTCCGCGCAGCGCCGACTCGAGCTTCGATCCCTGGCCGCTGCCGGTGTATGCGGTCAGGATGTCCTTGTAGGACAGCATCATCGGGTTGCCGCCCGCCCGGCCCGCGTACGTGTGATACAGGTAGACGAGCGCGAACACGTACCCGAGCCCGAGTACCAGCAGCGTCATCGTGTAGAGGACGCGCTGGCTGTAGGGCAGCTCGGAATAGTGGCGATACAGCCGGTGCAGTGGAACGTCGCTCATGGTCGCTGCTCGAATAGGCTCGCGCTACTTCTTGAGCGAGGCGTAGTACGCGCCGAGGTTGGCCATGTCCGCGTCGCTGAGCGGCGTCGAGAGCGGCTTCATGACGGGGCTCGGCCGCGCGCCCGACTTGTAGTCCTGGAGGGCCTTGACGGTGTCCGCTTCGGAATGGCCGGCCAGCGCCGGATAGCTGCCCTTGCCCTCGCCATTCGCGCCGTGGCATCCGGCACAACTCGCGGCCTTGGTCTTGCCCGCCGCCGGGTCGCCGGCCGCCGTCGCGATGGTGGGAACCGCCAGGAAGAGGACCGCCGCTGCAATCGATAACGTGTGCTTCATCGTGACTCCTGTGGGATCGGCAAGGCCCCTGCGGGCGGTTCGCGCTTGCATGCGTTCCATCGGTTGCTTCATTTCGCCGGCACGGCAACGTAGACGGGCGTGCGGGCTTTCTGGCGCGCGTAGTACGACGCCAGGTCTTCGACGTCGGATTCACTGAGCCCCGACGCCATCGCCGACATCTGCGCGCTCTTGCGCGCGCCGGTGCGATACGCGTGCAGCACGGGCGCGAGGTAATCCTGGCGCTGCCCCGCCAAGGCAGGCAGGCGCGGATCGGTGCTGTTGCCGGTCGGGCCGTGGCAGCGGTCGCACCGCTGCGCCCATTCCGCCGTCGTCAGCGGCTTGCGCACGTTCGGCGCCTGCGGCTGCTGGGTGGCGTAGAAAGCCGCCAGGTTCTTGATGCCGGCGTCGTCGAGCGCCGCGGCCATGCCCTTCATCGTGTCGTCGCTGCGCGTGCCATTCTTGTAGGCCTGCAGCGCGACGATGAAGTACTCGGCGTCCTGACCGGCGAGGCTCGGATTGGCCGCGGTGGCGCTCACGCCCGTCGCGCCATGACAGCCTGCGCATCCAGCCGACGCCGTCTTGCCGGCCGCTGGGTCGCCTGCCGCTTTCGTGGGCGCGCGCGCGGGCTTTTGCAAGGCGTAGAACAACGCGAGGTTGGCCAGATCGGCGTCCGACAGGCCGGCGACCATCGGCTTCATGACGTCGCTCTTGCGCTGGTCCGCCTTGTACGCCTTCATCGTGGTCACGACGTATTTCGGATCGAGGCCGGCGAGGCTCGGCGTGCCGGGCATGCTGCTGACCCCGGTTTCACCGTGACAACCGGCGCACGCGGCTGCAGCCGACCTGCCGGCCTGTACGGTGTCGGGCCGCGCGGGCACGGGCTTGGCTGCCGCCGCGGGTTGTGCGGGCTCGAGGCTCGCGAAGTAAGCTGACACCTTGACCATGGCCGCATCCGCGAGCGGGCGCACGACCTCGTTCATCACGGTTCCGGTGCGCGCGCCGCTTTGGTACGCGCGCAACTCCGCGTACAGATAGCCGGGCCGCTGGCCGGCGAGATGGGGCGTCCCGGCGACGGTGCTCAGGCCGCCCGCTCCGTGACAGGCGGCACACGATGCGGCCGCGATGCGGCCGCCGTCGGCGATGTCGGCGGTATTCGCGAATGCCGCGCGCAGATCGTCGTTCTTGCTCACCTCGACGCGCGCAGGCTGTGCGAGCACGGAGCCGCACGACATTCCCGCCACCACGAACGCCAGCGCGAGCATCGGGCGAGATAGAACCCGATGGCGCAGCACGCGCGGCGTGCCGAAGTCGCTCACGGCGCGCGTTCCCAGGCCGATTGACGGGTCGTGCCGGTGATCAGGCGATCGGCGGCGAGGAGAAAGGAGGGGGCCGCTCGACAGCCTCCAAAGGGCGAGCGGAGCCCGAGCGCTGGGGGCGCTCGGAACGTGCCGGAATGACGCCTGCATCGCATAACGCCTCCCTGACGTCTGCGTGCGTTGTGGCCGGCATTGCAGGTCGGCTTGCGCCGGCCCTGCCGTCCCCTGAAAAGGGTGGGCCGGGGCTGCCTGCTCGCCTGCTGTTGATACGGCCCCGGACCGTACGGCAAGTCTGTGGCATTTGCACCGGGCTTCATTTGATATGGATCAAGTCCCGAACCACGTCGGCCAGCCGCGCCTCGGGGTGTTGCAAATAGGGTGCACCGCAACATCGACGGCTTCCCAAGCGGGCTAGGTCAGGTGCCGATCACGAGCAACAGCGCGGCCGCGGCCAGCGTGCCGGCGCCAGCGAGCCCGTGAAACAGCGCCCTGCGTCCGGGGCCAACCTCGATGCCGAGGTCGTGCAGGCTGTGGTAGAGCCGGTGCATCGCGTGGAACAGGAACAGCGCGATGATCGCGAGCAGCGCGAACTTGCCGAGCGGGTGGCGGGCCAATGCCAGGACACGCTCGTAGGACATCGCTTCGGGCGGCAGCAGGAAGCCGCCCGGGATGGCAAGACCCGTCATGAACACGAGCATGGGACCGATCAGCGCTGCGAGCATGCCGCCGGCGCCGAAGAGCGACCAGAAGATCGGCTTGTTGGAGCGCTTCATGGCGCG
>DATILY010000101.1:0-22185 GCA_035475895.1 Casimicrobiaceae bacterium
TGGCCCGACGCCGCCATCCGCGCGCGGCCCATGGCCGACGGCGGGGAAGGCACGCTCGATGCGCTGCTGCATGCGAGCGCAGGCGGTGCCGCCCGCTCGCGCATGCGCGTGCCTGGCGCGGTCGGCGTCGACGTCGAAGCCGACTATGGACTGATCGCTGCCGCGGGGGACTCCGTCGCGGTGATCGAGATCGCGCAGGTGGTCGGGATCACCGACGCGGTCGCGATGAGCGTCGAAGCGGGCGCGCGCTCGACGACGGGAATCGGCGTGCTGATGCGCGCGTTGCTCGATCGCGGCGTGCGCGATTTCCGCGTCGGCCTCGGCGGCAGCAGCACCAACGACGCCGGCGCCGGCCTGCTCGCGGCGCTCGGCGTGTCGTTTCGCGATGCGCGCGGCGGTCCCGTCGAGCCGACACCCCGGGGCCTGCAGCGGCTCGCGACGGTCGCCGTCGACGCGCTCGATCCGCGCATTGCGCAGTCACGCATCACCATCCTCTCCGACGTCGACAACCCGTTGTGCGGCTCGAGCGGCGCCATTGCGGTATTCGGCCCGCAGAAGGGCGTGTCGGCCGATCTGATCACGGCCTTCGATGCGACGATTGCGCGCTATGCAGCGCTGGCGGAAGCGGCATTCGGGCGCCACGTTGCGGATGAACCGGGCGCCGGCGCGGCAGGCGGCCTCGGTTTCGCATTGCTGCTGCTCGGCGGCACGCGCGCATCCGGTGCCGAGGTCGTCGCGCAGCTCGTCCTGCTCGATGCGGCCCTTGCCGACGCCGACTGGGCGATCACCGGCGAAGGACGCAGCGACGCGCAAACGCTACGCGCCAAGGCACCCTTCGTGGTCGCGCAACATGCCCGGCGAGCCGGTGTGCCGGTCACGCTCATCTCGGGCGCCGTCGATCCCGCCGCGCTGCCTGCGCTCAACCGGCATTTCGATGGCTGCTTCGCGCTGCCGTCGCAACCTGCGACATTGCAGGAATGCCTGGATCACGCGGCCGCCTGGCTCGCCGATCGCGCCGAGCAGGCCGCCCGCGTGCGGGCATCCGGGTGCCTGCGCTAGCGCTGCAACGCGAACGCCAGGATCCGCGCAGGCGAAGCATCGGGCAGCACGGATCCAACGCCGCCCAGCGCCGCGAAGTGACGCACGGGCTGCCCCAGCAGCCGATCGTGGGCGATCAGGCGCAGCGCATCGACCCCGGTGACGCGCGCAATCGCGGCCGGATCCATGGCGACAACGCGCGCCGCTGGAACCGCGCACAGCACATCGGCTTGCAACGCGTTGGTGAAGAACGCAGCGCTGTGGCCCGTGCCGATCAGCGCTCCGACGAGGCGAACCCCGCGCGCACGCAACACGTCGAGCACGCCGGCGTGACGGGCAAGGTCGCGTGACAGGAAGCCTTGCTCGGCCGCGCGCGAAACCGCGTGCCCAGGCGAATCCTCGAGCACGATGGCGCATCCGGGCGAAGCGCCTCCGGGTGCCACGTGGGCCAGCAACGCACGATCGAGCGCTCGCACGGACGCCGCATCCACGTGATGGGCGCCGAACGGCGCGACGATCCACGCCTGCGGCGAGCGCCAGAGGCCGGCGCCCACGGGCCTGGCGTTCCACGCGGCGTCGAGGGGCGCAAGGTCCACCGGGTTCGGCGCACCGGGGCTCGACGCGATCGCATCGGTGAGCGCACTGGCGGTCGTGCGGTGCAAGGACTGCCGGATCGCGGCCGGGTCGTCGTCCACGGCATACGCGTGGCCGTCCCGCACGCGCGCCGCGGCGCCGTAGAGCGCGTCGACGGCAGCAGGGTCGGCGGCGTCCAGCTCGCCGCGTCCGCATGCGGTTTCGACGACCTTCGGCCCCGACAGTCCCACACGTACGCCGGGCAGCGTGCCGAGGCGATCCGTGGCGCACGCGAGCACGCACGCGCCCCCGAACAGATGGCCCACGGCCACCGCCGCCGTGCGGATGCCCGCCTGTCGCACGGCGAACATGGCACGCAGCGCGCGTGCGAGCTCGAGCTCGGCCGCATTCGCTTCGTGGAGGCGCACGCCACCCGACGCGGCCAGCAGCGCCAGTCCTGCGGGCCGCTCGGCGCATGCGCGCGTGCAGAGCGCCCGCAGCGCCTTCGCATGCTCGGCGCCGACGCTGCCGCCGAGAAAACGCTCGTCCTGCGCTGCCACGAGCCACGGCTCGCCCTCGATGCGGATCCGCGCGGTGACGACACCGTCGTCGTCCTGCGCCTCCATGCCGCGGTCGGCGAGATGCGGGCTGGGTCGCCATTCATCGAGCCACTGCGGCGCATGGGCGTCGTCGAGCGCCGCGATGCGCGCACGCGGGGCAAGCGCACGCACGCCGGTCTGCGTCGATGACGGAGGACTCATGGGTTGTGTGGAATAATCGACTTGGGCTGCCTGCAGCGCCGACGTCAGCATAACGTCCCGCACCGCGGCGCGCCGCTCGCGACGCGCCTTTCCGCCGATGAACCCCAATCTCTACGCGCTGTTCGAAAGCCATTTCCCGGAAGGTCCCGAGCAGCCTTGCCTGCTCGTGCGCAACGGGCCGGTGGTGCATTACGACGAGCTCGCCGCATGGTCGGCCCGCATCGCGAACCTGCTGGTGCAAATGGGCTGCCGGCCCGGCGATCGCGTTGCCGTGCAGACGGAAAAAGTGTGGCAGGTGGTGCCCCTCTATCTTGCGTGCCTGCGCGCCGGCCTGGTCTACCTGCCGCTCAACGCCGCGTACCAGAAGAGCGAGCTGGCGTTCTTCTTCGGCGATGCGCAGCCACGCGTGATCGTCTGCCGGCCGGACATGCTCGGAGTCGTGAGCACGCTCGCGCGCGCGGCGCACGTGCTCACCCTCGACGCCACGGGCGGCGAGCTGTTCGATCACGCGGATGCGCAGCCCGATCATTTCGAGACCGTGCAATCCAGGCCGGACGACCTGGCCGCCATCCTCTATACCTCCGGCACCACCGGGCGCTCGAAGGGTGCCATGCTGTCGCATCGCAACCTCGCGTCGAACGCGGTGGCGCTGGTCGAGTCGTGGTCGTTCACCGGCGACGACGTGCTGCTGCACGCGCTGCCGGTGTTCCACGTGCACGGACTGTTCGTCGCGTTGCACTGCGTGCTGCTCGCAGGAGCGCGCATGCTGTGGTTCGCCCGCTTCGATGCCCACGAGGTTGCCGGACAGCTTCCGCTCGCCAACGTGATGATGGGCGTGCCGACCTTCTACACGCGCCTGCTCGGCGAGCCCGCGCTCGACCACGAGCGCTGCAGCGGCATACGCCTGTTCGTGTCGGGGTCCGCGCCGCTGCTGCCCGAGACGTTCGAGGCGTTTCGCGCGCGCACGGGCCATACGATCCTCGAGCGCTACGGCATGACGGAAACCGGCATGATCACGTCCAATCCGCTCGATGGTCCGCGCGTCGCGGGCACGGTGGGACGTCCGCTGCCCGGCGTCGAAGTGCGCATCATGCACGACGGCGCGCCGTGTCCGCCCGGGCAGGTCGGTGACGTGCAGGTGCGCGGCCACAACGTGTTTCGCGGCTACTGGAACCTGCCCGAGAAGACACGCGAGGAGTTCACGCCGGATGGCTGGTTTCGCACCGGCGACATGGGCGAGTGGGTGGCGGAGGGCCCCGGTGCGGGCCACCTGCGTCTCGTCGGCCGCGCGAAGGACCTGATCATCAGCGGCGGGCTCAATGTCTATCCCAAGGAAATCGAGGAACGCCTCGATCGTCTCGAGGGCGTCGCCGAATCGGCTGTCATCGGCGTGCCCGATCCGGACTTCGGCGAAGCGGTCGTCGCGGTGCTCGTGCCGCGCGAAGGCGCCGCGCTCGACGAGCGGGCCGTGATCGGGTCGCTGCGCGGTGAAATGGCCTCGTTCAAGATTCCCAAGCGCGTCTACGTGGTGGCGGAGCTGCCCCGCAACGCCATGGGCAAGGTACAGAAGAACCTGCTGCGCGAAACGTACATGCCGCGCGGCACCTGATCACGGAGGAATCGGCCATGGATGCACGTCTGCCCGCCACCATGCGTCACGTCGCGATCGACCAGCCGGGGCCGCCCGACGTCATGCATCTCGCCGATGCACCGGTGCCGGTGCCGCGCGAAGGGGAGCTGCTGGTGGAAGTCGCGTACGCGGGCGTCAATCGCCCGGACTGCATCCAGCGTGCCGGCCATTATCCGCCGCCCGCCGACGCGTCACCGATCCTGGGTCTCGAGATCGCCGGGCGCGTTGCCGCGATCGGGTCGGGGGTGACCGACTGGAAAGTCGGCGATGCCGTATGCGCGCTCACGCCAGGGGGCGGGTATGCCCAGTTCTGCACGACCCCGGCCGCCTGGGCGCTGCCTCCCCCGCCGGGTGTTTCGCTGCTGGAAGCGGCGAGCCTGCCCGAGAACTACTTCACGGTCTGGCACAACGTATTCGAGCGCGGACACCTTGCGAACGGTGAGACTTTCCTGGTTCATGGCGGCTCGAGCGGCATCGGCCTGACCGCCATCCAGCTTGCCAAGGCATTCGGCGCAACCGTGTTCACGACCGTCGGCAACGACGAGAAGGCCCGGTTCTGCCGCAGCATCGGCGCCGACCACGTGATCAATTATCGCGAGAAGGATTTTCTCGTCGAAGTGCAGGCGACGACCGCCAAGAAAGGGGTCGACCTCGTTCTCGACATGGTGGGCGGCGACTACGTCGAGCGCAACCTGCGCGCGCTCGCGCTCGAGGGCCGCCTCGTATGCATCGCGTTCCTGCAGGGAAGCAAGGTCACGGCCGACTGGCGGTTCATCATGATGAAGCGCCTGACTGTCACCGGCTCGACCATGCGGGCGAGCCCGGCGGGGCGCAAGGCCGCGATTGCGCGTGCGTTGCGCGAGCGCGTCTGGCCGCTGTTCGGCGAGGGCAAGTTGAAGCCCGTCGTGACGCGCGTGTTTCCGCTGGATCAGGCGCCCGCCGCGCATGCGCTGATGGAATCGTCGGCGCACATCGGGAAGATCATGCTCAAGGTGACGAACGAGTAGAACCCGTTCGTCATCCCGGCGCAAGCAGGGATCCAGCGGCGTAGATCGTCGTGACGCGTCCACCAACGACGCTGGGTCCACGCCTTCGCGGGGATGACGGCTACGCCGTCACCTGCGCGGGGACGACGTGCTGCTATGCCGTACGCGGTCGCGTCGTGCGGGCTCGCCCGCGAGCGAGTGCCCTGGAGATGAGCGGCCAGGCGAGGATGGCCAGTGCGAGCGTCACGATCGTGCCGACGAGGCCGTTCGACCAGAACACCGCGAGGCTGCCGCCCGAGATGAGCATGGCCTGGCGGAAGCTCGTCTCGGCCATGTCGCCGAGCACGAGTGCCAGCACGAGCGGCGCGAGCGGATACTTCAGCTTCTTGAACACGTAGCCCACGACGCCGAAGACCAGCATCATCCACACGTCGAACATGTTGTTGTGCACCGTGTAGGAGCCGATTGCGCAGATCACGACGATGATTGGCGCGATGATGGCGAATGGCACCTTCAGGATGGCGGCCCACCACGGCACCGTCGTCAGCACGACGATCAAGCCGGCGATGTTGCCGAGATACATGCTCGCGATGAGGCCCCACACGAAGTCGGGCTTCTCGGTGAACAGCAGCGGTCCCGGTTGCAGGCCCCAGATCAGCAGGCCGCCGAGCAGCACCGCGGCGGTGGGCGAGCCCGGGATGCCGAGGGTCAGCATGGGCAGCAGCGCGCTCGTTCCGGCAGCGTGCGCCGCCGTCTCGGGGGCGATGACGCCCTCGATCTGCCCATCACCGAACTTGTCGCCGTTCTTGGAGATGCGCCGCGCCATGCCGTAGCTCATGAACGACGCGGGCGTCGCACCGCCGGGCGTGATGCCCATCCAGCAGCCGATCAGGCACGCGCGCACCTGCGTCAGCCAGTACCTGGGCATCAGCTTCCACGTCTTCCACACGATGGCCGGGTCGATCTTCCCGCCCTGCCCCTTGAACGAGAGCCCTTCTTCCATGGTGAGCAGGATCTCACCCAGTCCGAAGAGGCCGATGACCGCGATCAGGAAGTCGAAGCCCTGCAGCAGCTCGGTGCGCCCGAACGTCATGCGCAGCTGCCCGGTCACCGTATCGAGACCGACCGCCGCGAGCGCGAAGCCGAGCATCATCGATGCGATCGTCTTCGCAGGCGGCTCCCGCCCCATGCCCACGAAGCTGCAGAACGTGAGCATCTGCACCGCGAAGAATTCGGGTGGACCGAACTTGAGCGCGAAGCGCGCGACCAGCGGCGCCAGGAACGTGATGAGGATGATGGCGAACAGCGCGCCGACGAACGAGGACGTGAAGGCCGCGGTGAGCGCCTCGCCCGCGCGGCCCTGCTGGGCCATGGGATACCCGTCGAATGTCGTCGCTACCGACCATGGCTCGCCCGGTATGTTGAACAGGATCGACGTGATGGCTCCGCCGAACAACGCGCCCCAGTAGATGCAGGACAGCATGATGATGGCGGACGTGGGTGGCATGGTGAAGGTCAGCGGCAGCAGGATCGCCACGCCGTTGGCACCGCCCAGGCCGGGCAGCACGCCGATCAGGACCCCGAGCAGGATCCCGATCATCATGAACAGCAGGTTCTTCCAGGTCAGCGCGACTGCGAAGCCCTGCAGCAGGTTGTTGAGGTCGTCCACCCGGTCTCCGTTGCGCGAACGAGATGCCGCGCTCGATCAATAGCCCAGCAGATGCTCCAGCGGCCCCTTGGGCAAGGGGATGAGGAACCAGACTTCGAACAGCAGGAAGATCGCCACCGGCACGCCGATGCCCGCGGCCAGCGCAGGGAGCACCCTGAACTTGCCCTGCCACATCATGAAGCCCGTGATGTAGATCGCCGATGCGACGTAGATGCCGATGGTCGCGATGAGCACGACGTAGACGATCGTGGGCAGGAGCACGGTGAGCACCGGCTTGAGCTGCTCCCACGTGACGAACACGTGGCCGGCGAGCGCGCGCCAGCGCATGAACGTCTGCACCGCAACCACGAGGCCTGCGATGCACAGGATATAGCCGATGAAGTGGGGGAAGTAACCGGCCTTCGGGCCGTCTTCCCCCCACTCCACGCCGATGCGGTAGCTGTCCATCACCACCACGGCGCCGCCGATCACGAACAGGAGCGCGACCGCGAGCTCCGCCCAGCGGGTCGTGATGGTGCCCGCCGCCAGTTCCGTGCGTTCTTCGGCCATCGGCTATTTCTTCGCGATGAACCCTGCTTCCTGCATCAGGGTTTTGTGCGTGGCTTCGGCGTTCTTCACCCAGTCGGCGAACGGCTTGCCGCTCATGAACGTGTCGTTGAACGCCGCGTCTTCCTTGAATTTCTTCCACTCGGGTGTCTCGCGGACCTTCTTCAGCAGGTCGACGTAGAAATCGACCGCTTCCTGCGGCACGCCGGCCGGCATGAAGAATCCGCGCAGCATGAGGTACTCGACGTCGAGACCCTGCGATTTGCAGGTTGGAACGTCCTGCCACGATTGCGTCGCCGTGACCTTGTTCGGATAAGGCATCGGCTTTTGGTCGAACACGCACAGCGGCCGCAGCGCGCCCGAGCGCCAGTGGGCGATCGCCTCGATCGGGTTGTTGACCGAGGAGTCGATGTGCTTGCCGACGAGCTGCACGGCGACGTCACCACCACCCTTGAACGGAATGTAGGTCATCTTCTTGCCGATGGCTTTCTCGAGCGCGACCGTGATGATCTGGTCTTCCTGCTTCGAGCCTGTGCCGCCCATCTTGAACTGACCCGGCTGGCCGGCCTTGATGGCGTTGACGTAGTCCTGCGCAGTCTTGTACGGCGTGTCGGCATTGACCCACAGCACGAACTCGTCGAGCGCGAGCATCGCGACGGGCGTGAGGTCCGTCCAGTTGAACGGCACGCCGGTCGCCAGGGGCGTGGTGAAGAGGTTCGACAGCGTGATGACGAGCTTGTGCGGATCGCCCTTGGCGCCCTTCACGTCGAGGAAGCCCTCGGCGCCTGCACCACCCGACTTGTTCACGACGATGATCGGCTGCTTCATCAGGTTATGCTTGGCCACCACGCCCTGCACGAAGCGCGCCATCTGGTCGGCGCCGCCGCCGGTGCCGGCGGGCACCGTGAGCTCCACGGGCTTGGTCGGCTCCCACGCCGCGCTCGCGCTCATCGGCGCCACGACGGCGGCAACTGCGAAGCCCAGGCCCGCGAGGACGCGGCGCCATTGTGCGGTTTTCATGCTTCCTCCTAACGTTCGGTTGAACTGTCGAAATGCGCCGGGCTCCGGTGACGCTTCCTCCGCGTCCCGCGCCTCTGTGTGTAAACGCCAATGTACCGCTATTTTTTCTTGGCGGTCGGATTGAGGCTCGTGATGCGGCCGCTTTCCGTGCCACCACCTTCATCGATGACCGCATTGATCAGCGTCGGCCGGCGCGAGCGAAGGGCTTCCTCCATCGCCTTGCGCAGCTGGTCGGGCGTGGTGACGTGCGCGCCGACGCCGCCGAATGCCTCCATCAGCTTTTCGTAGCGCGCATCCTTGACGAACACCAGCGGCGAAGGATCGGCGCCCCCGGTCGGATTCGTCTCGTCGCCGCGGTAGACACCGTTGTTGTTCATGATCACGATGCACACCGGCAGGTTGTAGCGGCAGATCGTCTCGGTTTCCATGCCGGAGAAGCCGAACGCGCTGTCGCCTTCCACCGCGATCACCTGCTGTCCCGTGACGACGGCGGCGGCCACGCTGTAGCCCATGCCGATGCCCATGATGCCCCACGTGCCGACGTCGATGCGCTTGCGCGGCTTGTACATGTCGACGATGCTGCGGGTGAAGTCGAGCGCATTCGCACCTTCGTTCACCAGCATGGCGTCGGGATTGGCCTTGACGATGTCGCGCACGACGTTGAGCGCGCTCTGGAAGCTCATGGGCGACGGGTTCTTCGCGAGCGTCTCCGCCATCTTCGCGACGTTCTTGCTCTTGCGCTCGTTGATCGCGCCGAGCCACTCGGACGGCGGCTTCTGCCAGCCGGCATCGATGCCCGCGAGCAGCGCCTTGACGCACGAGCCGATGTCACCGACCACGGGCGCGGCGACGCGCACATTGCTGTCCGCTTCCTGCGGCGAGATGTCGACCTGGATGAACTCCTGTCCGCCCCACTGCTTGGACGACTTGCCGCCCCAGGTCTTGCCCTTGCCGTGCGAGAGCAGCCAGTTGAGCCGTGCGCCGATCAGCATGACGACGTCGGCTTCCGGCAGCACGTAGGACCGCGCCGCCGATGCCGACTGCTCGTGCGTATCGGGCAGCAGGCCCTTCGCCATCGACATCGGCAAGTACGGTATGCCGGTCTTCTCGACGAGCGCGCGGATGTCGGCGTCCGCCTGCGCGTACGCAGCGCCCTTGCCGAGGATGATCAGCGGGCGCTTGGCACCCTTGAGCAGGTCGAGCGCGCGCTGCACCGCCTCGGGTGCGGGGATCTGGCACGGCGCCGGATCGACGACCTTGATGAGCGAGCGCTTGCCGGCCTCCGCTTCCATCGTCTGCGGGAACAGCTTTGCGGGCAGGTCGAGATACACGCCGCCCGGCCGGCCGGACACCGCCGCGCGAATCGCGCGCGCGACGCCGACGCCGATGTCCTCGGCATGCAGCACCCGGAAGGCAGCCTTGCACAGCGGCTTGGCGATCGCGAGCTGGTCCATCTCCTCGTAATCGCCTTGCGACAGGTCGACGATCTCGCGCTCGGACGAGCCGCTGATCAGGATCATGGGAAAGCAGTTGGTCGTCGCGTGCGCGAGCGCGGTGAGGCCGTTGAGGAAGCCCGGCGCCGACACGGTGAGGCAGATGCCGGGCTTTTGCGTGAGGAAGCCGGCGATGGACGCCGCGTAGCCCGCGTTTTGCTCGTGGCGGAACGAGATGACCCGAACGCCGGCGCGCTGCAGCTTGCGCGTGAGGTCGGTGATCGGAATGCCGGGCAGGCCGAACACCGTGTCGAGGCCGTTGAGCTTCAGCGCCTCGATGACCAGGCTGAAGCCGTCGGTTTCCTCGACGGGATGCGGTTGCGGCGCGGCCGATGCTGCCGGCGCGGTCTTCTGTTCCTGCGTTGCAGTGACCGTTTCCATCACGCTGTCCTCGTTGGCCGGCTGTGGGCGCTCATTGTCCATTCACTTTGCAATCAAGCCGGCGCCACGCGCCCACTTGTACTTGGCGCCGAGCACCATCACCGGCGTCTCCGTCGTGTACGGATACGCGGGGATGCCGTGGTCGAACAGGAACTCGGACGCCTCCTCGACCTCCACGTCGCCGGCCAGCGAGGCGACGATCGGCTTGTGGATGCCCTTGGCGCGCATCTCGTCCACGATCTCGACCATCTTGTTGGCGAACACCATGGGCGGCGTCACGATCGTGTGCCAGTAGCCGAGGATCAGCGCGTGGATGCGTGGATCCTCCAGGCCGAGCTTGACCGTGTTCTGGTAAGTCTTGGGCGGCTCGCCGCCGGTGATGTCCACGGGGTTGCCCGATGCGCCGAACGGCGGAATGAATTTCTTGAACGCCGCGTCGAGATCCGGCGGCATCGTCATGAGGTTGAGGCCGTTGGCGACGCAGGCGTCCGAGAGCAGCACGCCGGAGCCGCCGGCGCCGGTGATGATCAGGACGTTCTCGCCCTTGGGTGTCGCGAGCTTCGGGATGGCGCGTGCCATCTCAAGCATGTCGCGCAAGGCATTGGCGCGGATCACGCCCGATTGGCGCAGCACATCGTCGTAGATCTTGTCGTTGCCGGCCAGCGCACCCGTGTGCGAGCTCGCCGCGCGCGCGCCCATGGACGTACGTCCCGCCTTGAGCACCACGATGGGCTTCTTCTTCGACACGCGCTTCGCCACTTCGGCGAACGAGCGGCCGTCCTTCAGGTCCTCGCAGTGCTGCGCGATGATGTGCGTGTTGTCGTCCTGCTCGAAGAAGGTGAGCAGATCGTCCTCGTCGAGGTCGGACTTGTTGCCGAGGCCGACGATGGCCGAGACGCCCATCTTGGCCGAGCGCGAGAAGCCGATGATCGCCATGCCGATGCCGCCGGACTGCGACGACAAGGCTGCGTGACCCTTCACGTCGTAGGGCGTGCAGAACGTGGCGCACAGGTTCTTCCACGTGTAGTAGAAGCCGTAGATGTTCGGGCCCATCAGCCGCACACCGTACTTGCGGCCAATCGCCTGGATCTCCTTCTGGCCTTCCACGTTCCCGGTCTCGGCAAAGCCGGACGGGATCAGCACCGCGCCGGGGATCTTCTTCTCACCGACTTCGGTGAGCGCCTGCGCGACGAACTTCGCCGGGATGGCGAACACGGCGACGTCGATTTCGCCGGGCACGTCCTTGACGCTCTTGTACGCCTTGCGACCCATGATCTCGGCCGCGGAGGGATTGATCGGGTAGATCGTTCCCTGGTAGCCGCCGTTGATGAGGTTCTTCATCACCGAGTTGCCGATCTTGCCTTCCTCGGCCGAAGCGCCGATCACCGCGACGGCGTCGGGCTTCATGATGCGGTTCATCTGCCGCACGATTTCTTCCTGGCTCGGACGGTAGCGCGCTTCCTGCGGCGTGAAATCGACCACGATGCGCACGTCCGCGGCGATGGCGCCTTCCTTGCTCGCGAACACGGGATTGAGGTCCATCTCCGAGATCTCGGGGAAATCGGAGATGAGCTGCGACACCTTCTCGATAATGCTCGCGAGGGCATCGCGGTTGACCGGATCGCTGCCCCGCACGCCCTTCAGCATGTCGGCCGCCTGGATGCTGTCGAGCATGGACAGCGCGTCTTCCTTCGTCGCCGGCGCCAGGCGAAACGTCGCGTCCTTCAGCACCTCGACCAGGATGCCGCCCAGCCCGAACGCGACGAGCTTGCCGAACGAAGGATCGGTGACGGCGCCGACGATGACTTCCTGCCCGCCCTTGATCATCTGCTGGATCTGCACGCCCTGGATGCGCGCCTTCGCGTCGTACTTCTTCGCATTGGCGACGATCGTCTCGTAGCCCTTCTGGACTTCGTCGGCGTTCTTCAGGCCGACGAGCACGCCGCCTGCTTCGGTCTTGTGCAGGATCTCGGGCGACACGATCTTGGCGACGACGGGGAAGCCCATGTCGCTCGCCATCTTCGCGGCGTCGGCGGCCGACGTGGCAACGCCTTCCTTCGGCACCGGAATGCCGTAGGCGTCGCACACGGCCTTGCCTTCCGGCGCCGTCAACGACGAGCGGCCCTCCGACTTGACGCGGTCGAGCACCTTGCGCACCTGGTCCTTGTTGGCGGTCGTGACGGGCATTGCGAGCTCCTCGTGTTCTTGAATGCGAATGCGGTGCGTCAGATGACGCCTGCGGCGCGCAGCGCCTCGATGTCACTCTTGGCGAAGCCCAGCTCGCCCATCACTTCGTCGGTGTGCTCGCCGAGCAGGGGCGAGCGCTTCACCTCGGTCGGGCTGTCGGACATCTTGATCGGATTGCCGACCGACAGATATTTGCCGCGCTGCGGGTGGTCGACCTCGACGACCGTGCCGGTCGCGCGCAGCGAGGGCTCCTCGGCGATCTCCTTCATCGACAGGATCGGACCGCACGGGATGTCGTGCTTGTTCAGCAGCTCCATGGCCTCGAACTTCGTCTTGGTCATGGTCCACTGCTCGATCTCGCCGAAGATCTCCATCAGGTGCGGCAGCCGGCCCTTGGGCGTGGAGTAGCGCGGGTCGGTGAGCCATTCCTCGCGGCCGATCACCTTGCAGATGTCCTCCCACACGGGGGCCTGCGTGATGAAGTAGATG
Organism: Casimicrobiaceae bacterium; assembly: GCA_035475895.1. Classification (GTDB taxonomy): domain Bacteria; phylum Pseudomonadota; class Gammaproteobacteria; order Burkholderiales; family Casimicrobiaceae; genus VBCG01. The sequence continues at coordinate 12,774 of DATILY010000101.1, forward strand.
TACGCGTTGGGATCGGTCTCCCAGCCCTTGCACTTGAGGATCCAGCCAGGCTGGCCGCCGCCCGACGCGTTACCGGCGCGCGGCACGGCATCGCCGAACGTGCCGTTGGGATACTGCGGATACTCTTCCATCACGTGCGTGCGATCGAGGCGCTGCTGGTCGCGCAGCTTGACGCGGCAGAGGTTCAGCACGCCGTCCTGCATCGCCGCGGTCACTTTCTGACCCTTGCCGCTGGACTTGCGCTGGTAGAGCGCGCAGACGATGCCGAGCGCCAGATGCAGGCCCGTGCCGCTGTCGCCGATCTGCGCGCCCGTGACGAGCGGCGGGCCGTCGTCGAAGCCGGTGGTCGACGCGGCGCCACCGGCGCATTGCGCGACGTTCTCGTAGACCTTGCAATCCTCGTAGGGCCCCGGACCGAAGCCTTTGATCGAGGCGACGATCATCTTCGGATTGAGCTCCTGGATCCGCTCCCAGGTGAAGCCCATGCGGTCGAGCGCGCCGGGCGCGAAGTTCTCGACCAGCACGTCGCAATGCTTGATCAGCGTCTCGAGGACCGCCTTGCCCTTGGGATGCTTGGTATCCAGCGTGATGGACCGCTTGTTGTGGTTCAGCATCGTGAAATAGAGGCTGTCCACGTTCGGGATGTCGCGCAGCTGGCCGCGCGTGATGTCGCCGACACCCGCGCGCTCGACCTTGATCACGTCCGCGCCGAACCACGCCAACAATTGCGTGCACGTCGGACCCGACTGCACATGCGTGAAGTCCAGGATCCTGACGCCGTCTAAAGCCTTCCCCATCGAACTCCTCCGAAAGGCGCTTCGCGGAAGAACGAAGCGCCCGTATGCCTGGTCGTGCCGTCCCCTGCGCCGTGGCTTCCCGGCGAAGCGAGAACGGGATGCTGTCCGCCAAAAGCAGGCCGGTACTCTTGGACGAACCTCCTCGTCGAGTCCTCCGGCAGCCCGTCCTGAGCGAGCTGTGGGGACCGCGGGCGCCGGCGATGCGCGGGCGCCGAACCGAGCGCCCGGTCTTGTGCCGGGGATCGCTTGGTTTCTTGGTATATTTGGCGTAATGTATTTGGTATATCAGCAGAGGTCAACCGGCACGTGAGTCCGCGATCGCGCGGCAGACACCGGACGACCCGATCACGACCGGCCGCCATCCAGGCCCGCCGGTGGAGGATACGGCGAGCTGCATAGCGCAACGCCGTGAAAGCATGCACTCACTCACATGAACGATCTCGTTGCTTCCGCCCCGACGCCGCCCGCCCTCGAGCTGCGTCCTATCAGCGCGAACGTCAGCTTCCGCGACCAGGCCTACGCGGCCCTGAAGCAGGCCATCACCAACGCGGACATCTACGCCCACCCGGAGGAGATCCGGCTCGATGAGCGTCAGCTCGCCGAGTCGCTGGGCGTCTCCCGCACGCCCATCCGGGAGGCGATGACGCTGCTCGAGCAGGAGGGCTTCCTGCGCACGGTGCCCCGGCGCGGCGTATTCATCGTGCGCAAGACCAAGAAGCAGATCGTCGAGATGATCGAGATGTGGGCGGCGCTGGAGAGCATGGCGGCGCGGCTGGCGACCGTGAACGCGTCCGACGCGGACATCGCCGGCTTGCGCCACATGTTCGACGAGTTCCTGAACTCGACGCCGGCCGAGCACATCGAGGAATACTCCGACGCCAACATCGCGTTCCACCAAGCGATCATCCGGCTGTCCGGCTCGCATCTCATGGGCCAGACGATCGAGAACCTGTTCATCCACGTGCGCGCCATCCGGCGCCTCACGATCTCGCAGAGCGATCGCGCCGCGCGCTCCATCGAGGACCACATCCGCATCATCGAGGCGCTGGAGCGCCGCGACACCGAGCTCGCCGAGCGCCTCGTGCGCCAGCATTCGCTCGACCTGGCCGCATACGTCGACAAGCATTGTGATTTCCTGCATTGATCCGCGGCGCGCTGCCAGCGCCACTCGCCTCGTCCCATTTACCGCATGCCGAACCCTTGCCTGACATGAAGGCCGCCCCCGCCGCCGGCACCGCCACCGTGGACGTCTCGCGCCTGACCAAGCGCCGGGGCTTGCGCACCCATCCGAAGGGCCGGCCGGTCGACCCGGCTGCCCTGTCGGACGTGCGTGCGCTGCTCGGCGACGCGCCCCGTCGCCCCGATCTGCTGATCGAGTACCTGCATCGCATCCAGGACGCCTACGGCTGCCTGCGCGCGGCGCACCTGGTCGCGCTCGGCGCGGAGCTGCGCCTGGCCATGACCGAGGTTTACGAGGTCGCGTCGTTCTATCACCACTTCGACATCGTCAAGGAAGGCGAGGAAGCACCGCCCGCGATCACGGTGCGCGTGTGCGAGACGCTCTCCTGCGCGATGGCTGGCGCCGATGCGCTGCGCGCACAGGCCGCCGCGGCGCTTGGCAGCGGCGTGCGCGTCATCCCGGCGCCCTGCATCGGCCGCTGCGACCACGCGCCCGCCGCCGTGGTGGGACGCAATCCCGTGGACCGCGCGAGCGTCGATGCGCTGGTGAGCGCCGTGCGCGAAGCACGCACCGAAGCACCGGTCGCCCCGTACGTCGATTACGCGGCGTACCGTGCCGCGGGCGGCTATGCCACCTGGCGCGCCTGCATCGACGGCGCACGCAAGGTCGACGACGTGATCGCCGAGCTCGAGTCTTCCGCGCTCCGCGGACTTGGCGGGGCCGGCTTTCCGGCCGGCCGCAAGTGGAAGATCGTGCGCGCCGAGCCCGCGCCGCGGCTGATGGCGGTCAACATCGACGAAGGCGAGCCCGGCACGTTCAAGGATCGCCATTACCTCGAGCGCGACCCCCACCGCTTCATCGAGGGCATGCTGATCGCCGCATGGGCGGTGGGCATCGACAGCGTCTACGTCTACCTGCGCGACGAATACGCGGGCTGCCGCGAGATCCTCACCCGCGAGCTCGCCGCGCTGCGCGCCGATCCGCCCGGACCGCTGCCCGCGATCGATCTGCGCCGCGGCGCCGGCGCCTACATCTGCGGCGAAGAGTCCGCGATGATCGAATCGATCGAGGGCAAGCGCGGCATGCCGCGCCTGCGCCCGCCGTACGTGGCGCAGGTCGGCCTGTTCGGGCGTCCGACGCTCGAGCACAACATGGAGACGCTCTTCTGGGTGCGCGACATCCTGGAGAAGGGCGGCTCGTGGTTCGCGGCCCAGGGCCGGCACGGCCGCAAGGGCCTGCGCTCGTTCTCGGTGTCCGGGCGCGTCGCGAAGCCCGGCGTGCATCTGGCGCCGGCGGGCATTACGGTGCGCGAGCTGATCGACGAGTTCTGCGGCGGCATGCTGCCCGGCCACACGTTCTACGGCTACCTGCCCGGCGGGGCATCGGGCGGGATCCTGCCGGCGAGCATGGGCGACATCCCGCTCGACTTCGACACCCTGCAGCCGCACGGCTGCTTCATCGGATCGGCGGCCGTGGTGATCCTGTCGCAGCACGACACCGCCCGCGACGCCGCGCTCAACCTCATGCGGTTCTTCGCCGATGAATCGTGCGGCCAATGCACGCCGTGCCGCGTCGGCACCGACAAGGCCGTGGCGCTGATGCAGCGCCCGCAATGGGATCTGCCGCTGCTGGCCGACCTGTCGCAGGCGATGGCCGATGCGTCGATCTGCGGGCTTGGTCAGGCCGCTCCCAACCCGATCGCGTGCGTGGTGAAATACTTCCCGCACGAGTTGCAGAAGGTCAGTTCATGAATGCGCCTCTACCGCGCGAGCTCGAGCAGGGCGTCGCGTTCAAGCTCAACGGAGCCGAGGTCCTTGCCGGTCCGGACGAGACCATCCTCGAGGCCGCCGATCGCCTGGGCGTCGCCATTCCCCGCCTTTGCTACAAGCCCGGCATGCGGCCCGACGGCAACTGCCGCGCGTGCATGGTGGAGATCAAGGGCGAGCGCGTCCTCGCGCCCTCGTGCTGCCGGCGTCCGGCGCCCGGCATGGAAGTGGCGAGCGACAGCGCGCGCGCCGTGCATTCGCAGAAGATGGTGCTCGAGCTCTTGTCGTCCGACATGCCCGAGCGGGTGTACAAGCCCGACGACGAGCTCGCGCAGTGGCGCGAAGCGCTTGGCGTGGGCAAGGCGCGCTTTCCCTCGCGCGGCCAGCCGGCACCCGACCTTTCGCACCCGGCGATGGCGGTGAACCTCGACGCCTGCATCCAGTGCACGCGCTGCGTTCGCGCGTGCCGCGAGGTGCAGGTCAACGACGTGATCGGTTATGCGCTGCGCGGCATGCAGTCGAAGATCGTGTTCGACCTCGACGACCCCATGGGCACCTCGACGTGCGTCGCGTGCGGCGAATGCGTGCAGGCATGTCCCACCGGGGCGCTCGCGCCGGCGCACGACGCCTACCTCGTGGAGGCCGACAAGAAGGTCGCCTCCGTGTGCCCGTACTGCGGCGTGGGGTGCCAGCTCACCTATCACGTCAAGGACAACCATATCGTGCGCGTCGAGGGCCGCCGCGGCATCGCGAACGAGGAGCGCCTGTGCGTCAAGGGACGCTTCGGCTTCGACTACGTCGCGCATCCGCACCGGCTCACCGTGCCCTTGATCCGGCGCGAGGGCGTGCCGAAGAGCGCCGAGTTCACGGTCGATCCCGCCAACCCCTGGGCCGTGTTTCGCGAGGCGACGTGGGATGAGGCGCTCGCGCTCGCCGGCGGCACGCTGCGACGCATTCGCGACACGCACGGCAAGCGCGCGCTCGCGGGCTTCGGCTCGGCGAAGGGCAGCAACGAGGAAGCCTATCTGTTCCAGAAGCTCGTGCGCACGGGCTTCGGCAGCAACAACGTCGATCATTGCACGCGCCTTTGCCACGCCTCGAGCGTCGCCGCGCTGCTCGAAGGCATCGGCTCGGGCGCCGTGTCCAACCCGGTGATGGACGTGCTGAAAGCAGAAGTCGTGCTGCTGATCGGCGCCAACCCGGTCGTCAACCACCCGGTGGCCGCGACGTGGATCAAGAACGCGGTGAAGCAGGGGACGCAGCTGATCCTCGCCGACCCGCGGCGCTCCGAGCTCGCGCGCCATGCGAGCTACTACCTGCAGTTCAAGCCCGACACGGACGTCGCGCTGCTCAACGCGATGATGCACGTCATCGTCGCGGAAGGACTGGCCGACGCCGCATTCATCGCCGATCGCACGAGCGGCTACGAAGCGCTCAAGGCCAACGTCGAGGGCTACAGCCCCGAGGCGATGGCGCCGATCTGCGGCATCCCGGCCGACACGATCCGCGAGGTCGCGCGGCTCTTCGCCACGTCGCGCGCCTCGATGATCCTCTGGGGCATGGGCGTGTCGCAGCACGTGCACGGCACCGACAACGCGCGCTGCCTCATCGCGCTCGCGATGCTGACGGGCCAGGTCGGTCGTCCGGGCACGGGCCTGCATCCGCTGCGCGGCCAGAACAACGTGCAGGGCGCGAGCGACGCCGGCCTCATCCCGATGATGTATCCGGACTACGGGCGCGTGGATGATTCCGACGTGCGCCGCAAGTTCGAGGCGCTCTGGCAGACGCCGCTCGATGCACAGCCCGGCCTCACCGTGGTCGAGATCATGACGGCGATCCACGAGGGCAGGATCCGCGGCATGTACATCATGGGCGAGAACCCCGCGATGTCCGACCCGGACGTGCACCACGCGCGGCAGGCGCTGGCCAAGCTCGACATGCTCGTGGTGCAGGACATCTTCCTCACCGAGACCTGCTACATGGCCGACGTCATCCTGCCGGCCTCGGCCTTCCCCGAGAAGACCGGCACGTTCACCAACACGGACCGCGCCGTGCAGCTCGGCCGGCAGGCGCTCGATCCGCCGGGCCAGGCGCGCCAGGATCTTGCGATCATCGTGGCGATGGCGCGCGAGCTCGGCCTCGACTGGAGATACTCGCATCCGCGCGAAGTGTTCGACGAGATGCGCAAGGGCATGCCCTCGATCGCGGGCATCACATGGGATCGCCTGGAGCGCGAGAGCGCCGTGACGTATCCGTGCGAGCATGAAGGCGACCCGGGCGAGCGCGTGGTGTTCACCGAGCAGTTTCCGACGGCGACCGGCCGTGCGAAGCTCGTGCCGGCGGACATCATTCCAGCCGCCGAGCGGCCCGACAAAGGCTATCCGTTCGTGCTCATCACCGGGCGCCAGCTCGAGCATTGGCACACCGGCAGCATGACGCGGCGCACGGAGGTGCTCGACGCCATCGAGCCCATGCCCGTCGCGATGATCCATCCGCTCGAGCTCGAGCGGTTGGGCCTGCGGCCGGGCGATCCGGTCACGGTCGCTTCACGCCGTGGATCCGTGTCGCTGTATGCACGCGCGGACGACGGCACGCCAGCGGGCACCGTGTTCATCCCGTTCTGCTATTACGAGGCGGCTGCGAACCTGCTCACGAATCCGGCGCTCGATCCGTTCGGTAAGATTCCCGAGTTCAAGTACTGCGCCGTGCGGGTCACCCCCGGCGGCGACGTCGCGGTTACAAACGGTTACAAGGAAGCGGCCGCCCTCGAGACGTGATGCGGATCGCGCGAAGCGGGCATAATGTTCTTGAATCGACTCAAACCATAGCGAGGGTTCGCCAAAGGCTCTCCGTCCGGCGTTTTTTGCTCGCACCGATCGTTGCAGTTTGCCGCGGCACCGGACCGGCCACATTTTCGTCAGGCAATACCAGCCGCCGACATCGTTCCCCAGGGAGGGGCGGGCAGTGGCCACACGAGGAGGAGCAACAATGTCGCAACGCTGCGGGGCGCCCTACCGGGTCGCTCCTGAATCCCTGCGCCGTCTTGCGCTGCGCACGGCCGTGCTGTCCGCCATCGCCGCCGGCGCGCTCGCTGCTGCACCGGCAGTCGATGCACGCATCACCAAGTTCCAAATCACGACGACGGAGTCACCGACGTTCGGCGGCTACTCCTGGCCCGGCGTGGGGCAATACGAAAAGCTGGTCGGCAAGGCGTTCGGCGAGATCGATCCCAACGACCCGAAGAACGCGGTCATCACGGACCTCCAGCTCGCGCCGCGCAACGCCAACGGCAAGGTGGAATACGCGTTCGACTTCTACATCCTGAAGCCGGTCGACCTGTCCAAGGGCAACCACCAGGTGATGTACGAGCCGCCCAACCGCGGCGGCAAGACGTGGTCGTCCCTCGCGCGCATGCCGGGCGGCAACGATCCGGGCAGCGTCACCAGCGAAGCGACGCTGGCGCAGGCGTTCCTGCAGCCGCGCGGCTACACGATGGTGTGGAGCGGCTGGGATGCAGCCGCCGGCACGGACAATTCGAACTTCAACACGACCATCACGCTGCCGGTCGCGCACAACCCGGACGGCAGCACGATCACCGGCCCGGCGTACGAATACATCGTGAGCCCGGGGGCGTCGTACAAGCTGAACTACGCCGCGGCCGATCTCGACCAGTCGAAGGCCACGCTGACCCACCGCGTGCACCTCGACGATGCGCCGCAAGTCGTGCCCACGAGCGACTGGAAGTACAACTCGACCGGAACGTCGATCTCGCTCACCACCGGCAACTTCACGCCGAACGACATCTACGAGTTCATGTACACGGCGAAGGACCCGACCGTGAACGGCATCGGCTTCGCCGCGGTGCGCGACTTCAACGCGTGGCTGCGCTACGAGACCAAGGACGACACCGGCACCGCCAACCCGATGGCCGGTGACATCAAGTTCATCACGACCGAGATCTCGTCGCAGCCCGGGCGCCTGCTGAACGACTTCGACCACCTGGGCTTCAACCAGGCCGAGACCGGGCAGAAGGTGTTCGACGCGCACATGAACTGGATCGCGGCCGGCGACGGCATCAACATGAACTACCGGTTCTCGCAGCCGGGCCGCACCAACCGCAATCGCCAGGACCTGCTCTACACCGAAGGCCGCTTCCCGTTCGCGAGCGTGGTCACCACCGACCCGATCTCGGGCGAGACGGACGGCCGTTACGTGAAGTGCATGGCCACGAACACCTGCCCGCTCGTCGCGCAGATCTATTCGGCCAACGAGTACTGGGTGAAGGCGGCGTCGCTCTTGCACACCACGCCGGACGGCAAGACGGATCTGGCCGACGCGCCGAACGAGCGCAACTACTTCATCTCGAGCCACCAGCACGGCACCGGCAATGCCACGTCGAAGGGCAACTGCCAGCAGTTCCAGAATCCGCTCAACTCGGCGCCCATCCAGCGTGCGCTGTTCCTGGCGCTCGGCGACTGGGGCATGCATAACATCGCGCCGCCACCGAGCATGGTGCCCAAGCTCGCGGATGGGACCTTTGCCAAGTCCACCAGTCAGGCCGACGTCGGCTTCCCGAGCATCCCGGGCGTGACGTACACCGGCCTCAAGACGACGCGCTATCGCTTCGACCAGGGTCCGAACTACTACAGCACCGGGGTCGCGACGATCTTCCCGCCGGTGGTGACGGCGCCGATGGAAGACAACCCGGCGAATGGGCCCATCTACCCGAGCTTCGTGCCAACCACCGACAAGGACGGCAACGACATCGCGGGCGTCCGCCTGCCCGACGTGACCGTTCCGCTCGCCACGTATACGGGCTGGGCATTGCGCGCGGGTGCGCAGGCCAACGATGGCTGCGAGAGCTCGGGGCAGTACATTCCGTTCGCCAAGACGAAGGCCGATCGCACGGCCTCGGGCGATCCGCGCCTGTCCATCGAAGAGCGCTATCCGTCGTTCTCGGCGTACTACTTCGCAGTGACCGCCGCAATCAACGACTTCGTCGCCCATCGCTGGATGCTGCCGGAAGACGCGAACGCCGCGCTCAACCGCATGCTCCAGGCCGGTTACAACACCGGCGCCATCAAGCTCGACACCAAGTTCTCGTTCATGAAGGACGGGTACGTGCCGATCGCGCAAGGCGGCCAGGCCGTCGATGAGGGGGTCGACGAGCCGACCATGCAGCACGCTCGCTGAGCAGGTCGCGCATCAACCCGCCGCTGCGCCGCTTCACGGCGCGCCGGCGGGTTTTTTCATGCACCGGCGCGCGTTGCGCGCACACGGATCACGCGGCAGCGAGCTTTTCGATGATCTTCCACTCGGCCGGCGTCACCGGCGTGATCGACAGCCGATTGCCCTTGCGCAGCGTGACCATGTCGGCCAGGCCCGGCGTGGCGCGCATTTCGGCGAGCGGAATCAACCGCGTCTTGCGCACGAGCTTGACGTCGACGTGCACCCAGCGCGGCGCATCGCGCGGCGATTTCGGGTCGTAGTACGGGCTCTTCGGATCGAACTGGCTCGCATCCGGATACGCGAGGCGCGACACTTCGACGATGCCTGCGATGCCGGGCTCGGGGCAGCTCGAGTGATAGAACAGGGCGCGGTCGCCCAGGCGCATGTCGTCGCGCATGTAGTTGCGCGCCTGGTAATTGCGCACGCCGAACCACGGCGTT
>DATILY010000102.1:0-31930 GCA_035475895.1 Casimicrobiaceae bacterium
CAACGCGCGCATGGTGATCCAGCCGCAGGGCCTGTGGGAACACTCGGCGTACCAGGCCGAGAACCGCTTCATCATCGAGGTGAAGCCGGTCGTCGACGATCCGAACAAGCTCGTGCAGGGATCGCGCGCCGGCTACAAGGGCGAGAAGCTGTCGCTCAACTTCCAGAACATCGAAGTGCGCTCGGTGCTGCAGGTGATCGCCGACTTCACCGGCCTCAACATCGTCACCAGTGACACGGTGACCGGCAGCCTCACATTGCGGCTCAAGGATGTTCCTTGGGACCAGGCGCTCGACATCATCCTGCAGACCAAGGGCCTCGACATGCGCAAGAACGGCAACATCGTTCTGATCGCGCCGCGCGAGGAACTGGCGCTGAAGGAAAAGCAGCAGCTCGAATCGCAGGCGCAGATCAACGAGCTCGAGCCGCTGCAGACCGAAACGTTCCAGCTCAATTACGCCAAGGCGAACGACATCCTCGGCATCATCAACGGCCGTTCCAGCGCGGGTGGCGGCGCGCCGGGCACGGCAGCCGCGGCGCAGTTCCTGTCCAAGCGCGGCTCCGCGTTCGTCGATCCGCGCACCAACATCCTGTTCGTCACGGACATCCCGAGCAAGCTCGAGGAAGTGCGGCGCATCATCCGCCAGATCGACACCTCGGTGCGCCAGGTGCTGATCGAGGCGCGCATCGTGATCGCCGACGACAAGTTCAGCCGCCAGCTCGGCGTGCGGTTTGGCCAGCAGACGGGCTTCACGTTCAACAATCGCCGCACGGCGGTGGGATCGGGCGGCAGCCTCGACACGCAGCCGGTCGTCCACCTGCCTTGCGATGCAGCCGGTTGCACGCGCGACACTCGCACGCAAACGCCGTTCGAGCTGGCGTCGGGCATCGCCACGGCAGCCTACTCGGATGCGCCGCAGCTCAACGTGAACCTTCCGGTGCCCAATCCGGCGGGCCAGCTCGCGCTCACGCTGATCAACCTCGGCAGCGGCAACCTGATCAACCTCGAGCTGTCGGCCCTCGAAGCGGACAATCGCGGCAAGGTCGTGTCGAGCCCGCGCGTCATCACGGCCGACAACCAGAAGGCGCAGATCGAGCAGGGGACGGAAATCCCGTACGTCACGCCCGGCAGCGCCAATTCGCCGGCGACGGTGCAGTTCAAGAAAGCCGTCCTGCGGCTCGACGTCACGCCGCAGATCACGCCCGACAACCGCATCATCATGACGGTCGAGATCCGCAAGGACTCGGTGGGGCAGTTCGTGCAGCTCGGTGGCGGGTTCTCCGTGCCTTCGATCGACACCAAGAACGTGACGACGCAGATCGCCGTGAACAACGGCGACACCGCGGTGATCGGCGGCATCTACGAGGAAACGATCCGCAGCGACCAGACCAAGGTGCCGTTGCTGGGCGAAATCCCCGTGATCGGCTACCTGTTCAAGCAGACGGGGCGCTCGAGCGAGAAGACGGAGCTGCTCATCTTCCTGACGCCGCGCATCGTTCGCGAGTCGATCACCGCCGTCAAGTAGCGACGCGAGCAGCCGGCGAGGGGCCCCGTCGCGCAGCGGCGGGGATCGACGGCGATGCGAGTCGGCGCGGGAGGGCGACGCGCGACCTAGCGGCCTCGCTCTGGCGTGCAAGGAGCCCGACTTGACGCGCGCGAAGCGCGCTCGATGTCATCCCCGCCTGCGCGGGGACGACGCCGATACGGCAGGCGTCGTCGTAGAATTGCCCGGGTGTCACTCCACCGCGGCAATCTCTTCCTGGTCGGCCTCATGGGCGCGGGCAAGACGACGCTCGGCCGCCAGGTCGCGCGGCGGCTCACCAAGCGCTTCGTCGACGCCGATCACGAGCTCGAAGCCCGGCTCGGCGTATCGATCCCGACGATCTTCGAAATCGAGGGCGAGGCCGGCTTTCGCGACCGGGAGGAAGCCATCATCGCGGAGCTCGCCGCTGCCACCGATATCGTCCTCGCCACCGGCGGCGGCGCCATCATGCGGCCCGCAAGCCGCGCATGCCTCAAGCAGAACGGCACGGTGCTCTACCTCCACGCGCGGCCGGAAACACTGTGGCTGCGCGTGCGTCACGCGCGCCATCGTCCCATGCTCCACGCCGCCGACCCGCGCGCGCGGCTCGCCGAGCTCTATGCGTTGCGCGACCCGCTCTATCGCGAAGTGGCGGACCACGTGATCGAGTCCGACCGCGACGGCGTACTGCGCTTCGTGCGCACGCTCGAAGTCGCGATGCACCCGCCGCAGGAAGCGCAATGACCCGCACGCTCAGCGTGGCGCTGGCCGAGCGAAGCTATCCGATCCATGTCGGCAGCGGCCTGTTGCACGAAGCGCATCGCCTGATCGGCTCGCTGGTGGGGCATCGCGTCGTCGTCGTGTCCAATGCGATCGTCGCGGCGCACTATCTCGCGCCTCTTCGCGCAAGCCTGTCGGCCGGCGGCATCGCGAGCGACGTCATCCTCGTGCCCGACGGCGAGGCGCACAAGAGCTGGCCGACGCTGCAGGACGTGGTGACCCGCTTGCTCGAGTTGCGTGCCGACCGCGGCACGACGATCGTCGCACTCGGCGGCGGCGTGGTCGGCGATCTCGCCGGGTTTGCAGCTGCCATCTACCAGCGGGGTATGGGCTTCGTGCAGGTCCCCACGACGTTGCTGGCACAGGTCGACTCTTCGGTCGGCGGCAAGACCGGCATCAACCATCCGCTCGGCAAGAACATGATCGGCGCGTTTCACCAGCCGGCGGCCGTGCTGATCGACACGGACTGCCTCCAGACGCTGCCCTCGCGCGAGCTCGCCGCGGGCCTCGCCGAAGTGGTCAAGCATGGCGCCATTCGCGATGCGGCGTTCTTCGCGTGGCTCGAGCAGTCCACGGCCGCGTTGATGGCGCGCGACGCCGACGCGCTTGCGCACGCGATCCACGAAAGCTGCCGTATCAAGGCCGCGGTCGTTGCCGCGGACGAGCGCGAGACGGGCGAGCGGGCGTTGCTCAATTTCGGCCACACCTTCGGCCACGCCATCGAGGCGGGCACGGGCTACGGGACCTGGCTGCACGGCGAGGCGGTGGGCGCCGGCATGGTGCTGGCCGCGCGCCTGTCCGAGCGCGTGCTCGCGCTTCCGCAAGCCGACACGACCCGCTTGCACGCGCTGCTCCAGGCGCTCGCGGTGCCCGTGAATCCGCCGGCCATGCCGCTCCCCCGCTGGCTCGAGCTGATGCAGCGGGACAAGAAGTCGCTTGCCGGCCGCCTGCGCTTCATCCTCCTCGAGGCGCTGGGGCGCGCACGCATCGTCGCCGATGTGCCGGACAACGAGGTGGCCGCGATATTGCGTTGAGCTTGCTGCCGCCCCCCCGAAGAAAAACGGCGCCCGCGGGCGCCGTTCTTCGTTGCTGCGGCTTCGATTACTGGCAGCTCACCGTAGCGGTGGCGGTCAGCGCCGGCGACCCCGAATCCAGCGCCGTGATCGCAATCGAGCCTGTGGCCTGCGATACCGGCCCGATCGCGAACGTGTTGATGTTGCCGCCCGGTGCTACGACGTACGTCGGGTTGGTGGTGATGTTGTACGGCGGCGTGCCACCCGTGACGACGAAGGTGAAGGTCTTGCCCGCGCAACCGGTCACCGACAGCGATCCCGGCGAGATGTTGAGCGGCGTCGGGATCACCGGTCCCGGGGGTGCCAGCGTGCCCGGCACGTTCTGCAACTGCGCCGTCGTCTGCTTGCCGGCCGCGTCGGTGATGGTGAACACCAGCGGATTGACGCAGGCGCCATTGGTGACGGCGCTGAAGAACCCGCCGCTCTGGCCCACCACGTTGTTGAGCAGTTGCACGCTCGCCGGGAACGTCGACTGCACGGTGTACGGTGGCGTGCCGCCGTAGACGTAGTAGTCGACACGGAAGCCGCTCGAGCACACGTTGTTGTAGGCACCGGTGATGTTGGCGTTCGAGGGCACGATCACGATCGGCGATTGCGATGCCGTCGTGTTGTTGACCACCGTGAAATTGACGATCTGCTGGTTGCCGGTGGTCAGGTCGGTGGCGCGGATCTGTGCCGGCTGCGTGGTGGAGTTGGGCGTAGCCGAGATCGAGACCTGCGCAACGCCCGCGTTGTCCGTGACCACTGTGATCGTCTGCGCCTGCGGCGACGCCGGATTGCCCGTGTTGAACGCCACCGGGCCGTAGATCACGTCGAAGCGGATCTGCCGTCCGACCAGCGGAGCGCCGAGCGGTCCGAGCGCGACCGCGCGCACCGTGCCGGCCTGTGCCGAGCACAGGTCGACGCCGCAGTCGCCGCCGCTTGGCGTGAACGTCAGGTTGTTGAGCAGCGGGGCCGGCTTCACCGTGACATCCACGTTGACCGACTGGCCCAACGCGTCACGCACCGTGATGACCACCTTGGTATCGGCCGACACCTGGGCGGGCAGCAGCACGATGGTGTTGCCCGCGACGCTCTGGGCGACCGGCAGCACCGACGGCGTGTCGGAGAAGACCGAGAAGGGGGCGGTGCCGCTGATGATCGTGAGGGTGGCCGGCACGCCGCTGAAGACGTTGATGGCGGCTGGCTGCACGATCACGGCCGGCGGCGCCGAGGGCCCCGGCTGGAATGCGTTGTTGGGGGCGCCGCTGCCCCCACCGCATGCCGCGAGGCTCAGCAGGCCCGCCAGTGCCAGCAAAGAGAGCACCGGGCGGAGCCAGGCGGTCAGACGGTGTTCGACCATGATCGTTTCCCTGATGATGTTGTCCTAAACGCGGGGTCGGCCGAAAGCTGTTTTGAATGCTCGAACAAGCATCTAGGCCATTTTGTTCAGATTAAAGCCTAAGAGATGGAAGGGCGCAAGCCTTATCCGTCGGGAAAAGAGGCCGTTTGGCGGCGCTGTTGCGTGCATCAGACCCCACGCCACGCCTGACCGCGACACGGGCCGTTGTCTTGCCGCATTGCAGCATGGTGCGTAAGATGGATAGGTTTCGCTCCCTGCTCGACGGGCGCAAGCGCGCCGCGTCCCCGACCCCGTGAGGTCAGCGTGAACCACGAACCATCCGCACCGCCCGCCGCCTGGCCGCCCGCGGCCCAGGGCCTCTACGACCCACGCAACGAGCGCGACGCCTGCGGGCTCGGCTTCATCGCGAACATCAAGGGCCGCAAGAGCCACGACATCATCGCGCAGGGCCTGCGCATCCTGACCAACCTCACGCATCGGGGCGCCACGGGCGCCGATCCGCTGCAGGGCGACGGCGCCGGCATCCTGCTGCAGTTGCCCGACGCGTTCTTCCGCCGCGCGTGCGGCAAGCTCGGCATCACGCTTCCCGCGATCGGCCAGTACGGCGTCGGGATGGTCTTCCTGCCCCAGGAGCCGGCCTCGCGCATGGCGTGCGAGCAGGAGATCGAGCGCGCGATCCACGCCGAGGGTCAGGTCCTGCTCGGCTGGCGTGACGTGCCGACGAGCAATGCCGGGCTGTCCGCGCGCACCAAGGAAGTCGAGCCCGTCATTCGCCAGGTGTTCGTCGCGCGCGGCCGGCGCGACATGGATCCGGACGCGCTCGAGCGCAAGCTCTACGTGATCCGCAAGCGCGCAGGGCACGCGATCCAGGCGCTGCGCCTGCGCCACGGCAAGGAGTTCTACGTGCCGTCGTTCTCCACGCGCACGATCGTCTACAAGGGCATGCTGCTCGCACACCAGGTGGGCGAGTACTACCTCGACCTGAAGGACGCGTCGATGGTGTCGGCGCTGGCGATGGTGCACCAGCGGTTCTCGACCAACACCTTTCCCACGTGGGATCTGGCCCATCCCTTCCGCTTCGTCTGCCACAACGGCGAGATCAACACGCTGCGCGGCAACTTCAACTGGATCCGGGCGCGCGAAGGCGCGATCGCTTCCGAGGTGCTCGGCGACGACCTGCACAAGCTGTGGCCGCTCATCTATGACGGCCAGTCCGATTCGGCGTCGTTCGACAACGCGCTCGAGCTCCTCCTCATGGGTGGGTACTCGCTCCCGCACGCGATGATGCTGATGATTCCCGAGGCCTGGTCAGGCAATCCGCTGATGGACGACGACCGCCGGGCGTTCTACGAATATCACGCCGCGCTGATGGAGCCGTGGGACGGTCCGGCCGCGATGGCGTTCACCAACGGACGGCAGATCGGCGCGACGCTCGATCGCAACGGCTTGCGGCCCGCGCGCTTCATCGTCACCGACGACGACTACATCGTGATGGCGTCCGAAGTCGGCGTGCTCGACATCCCCGAGCGCAAGATCGTGAAGAAATGGCGCCTGCAGCCGGGCAAGATGCTGCTCGTCGACCTCGACCAGGGCCGTATCGTCGAGGATGACGAGCTGAAGCGCACGCTCGCCACCGCCAAGCCGTATCGCGAGTGGATGGCGCGCTGCCGCCTGCGCCTCGAGGAGATGCCCGAGCCCGCGCCGCCGCAGCCTTCCGACGTGCGCCTGCTCGATCGCCAGCAGGCGTTCGGCTACAGCCAGGAAGACCTCAAGGTGATCCTCGCGCCGATGGCGCAGAACGGCGAGGAAGCGATCGGCTCGATGGGCAACGATGCCGCGCTGCCGGTTCTGTCCGACCGGCCGAAGGTCTTCTACAACTATTTCAAGCAGCTCTTCGCGCAGGTCACGAACCCGCCGATCGACCCGATCCGCGAGGAGCTCGTGATGAGCCTCGTGTCATTCATCGGCCCGCGGCCCAACCTGCTGGGCATCGAGGTGAGCGAGCCGCCCATGCGCCTCGAAGCGCAGCAGCCGGTGCTCACGCCGGAGAACATGGAGAAGCTGCGGCACGTCGAGCTCTTTTCCGGCGGCGCGTTCCGCAGCATCGAGCTCGACATCTGCTATCCCGCCGCGTGGGGCGCGAACGGCATGGAGGCGGCGCTGGCAAGCCTCGCGGCGCACGCCGAGGACGCGATCCACCAGGGCTACAACATCATCATCCTGTCCGATCGCTCGGTGGCCGCGGATCGCCTTCCCATCCCGGCGCTGCTCGCGACCGCGGCGGTGCACGAGCATCTCGTGGAGCAGGGGTTGCGCACGTCGGCCGGCCTCGTCGTCGAGACGGGCACCGCGCGCGAGGTGCACCACTTCGCGCTGCTCGCAGGGTACGGCGCCGAGGCGATCCATCCGTACCTCGCGCTCGAGACGCTCGCCGAGCTGCACAAGGCCGTGCCGGAGGTCGATCCGGTGCAGTCGCAGAAGCGCTTCATCAAGGCGATCTGCAAGGGCCTCTACAAGGTGATGTCCAAGATGGGCATCTCCACCTACCAGTCGTACTGCGGCGCGCAGATCTTCGAGGCCGTCGGGCTGCAGAAGTCGTTCGTCGACAAGTACTTCACCGGCACGTCGAGCAACATCGAGGGCATCGGGCTGTTCGAGGTCGCCGAGGAAGCGGCACGCCTTCACCGGCTGGCGTTCAGCGATGATCCGCTGCTGTCCAATGCGCTCGACCCGGGCGGCGAGTACGCGTATCGCGTGCGCGGCGAAGAGCACATGTGGACCCCGGACTCGATCGCCAAGCTGCAGCATGCGGCGCGGTCGAACTCGCACGGCACCTATCGCGACTACGCGGCGCTGATCAACGAGCAGGGACGCAAGCTCAAGACGCTGCGCGGCCTGTTCGAATTCTGCGAAGGGGTCAGGCAGCCCGTGCCGCTCGAGGAGATCGAGCCTGCCACCGCCATCGTCAGGCGCTTCGCCACCGGCGCGATGAGCCTGGGCTCCATCTCCACGGAAGCGCATACCACGCTCGCCGTGGCGATGAATCGCATCGGTGGCAAGTCCAACACGGGCGAAGGAGGCGAAGACCCTGCGCGCTACCGAGCCGAGATGCGCGCCGGGGCGAGCACCGTGCACGACGGCGACACGCTCGCTTCGATGCTCGGGCCTTCGCGCATCGAGGCGGACGTCAAGCTCAAGGCGGGCGACAGCCTGCGCTCGCGCATCAAGCAGGTCGCCTCCGCGCGCTTCGGCGTCACGGCGGAATACCTCGCGTCCGCCGACCAGCTGCAGATCAAGATGGCGCAGGGTGCCAAGCCCGGCGAAGGCGGGCAGCTGCCCGGCCACAAGGTGTCCGAGTACATCGCGCAGCTGCGCTTCTCGGTGCCGGGCGTCGGGCTCATCTCGCCGCCGCCCCATCACGACATCTATTCGATCGAGGATCTGGCGCAGCTGATCCACGACCTCAAGAATGCGAACCCGCGCGCATCCATCTCGGTGAAGCTCGTCTCCGAGGTCGGTGTCGGCACGGTCGCGGCAGGCGTCGCAAAGGCGAAAGCCGATCACGTGACCATCGCCGGCCACGACGGCGGCACGGGTGCGTCGCCCGAGTCGTCCATCAAGCACGCGGGCTCGCCGTGGGAGCTCGGTCTCGCGGAAACGCAGCAGACGCTGGTGCTCAATCGCCTGCGCGGCCGCATCGCCGTGCAGGTCGACGGGCAGATGAAGACGGGACGCGACGTCGTGATCGGCGCGCTGCTCGGCGCCGACGAGTTCGGCTTCGCAACCGCGCCGCTCGTGGTCGAAGGCTGCATCATGATGCGCAAGTGCCATCTCAACACCTGTCCGGTCGGCATCGCGACGCAGGACCCGGTGCTGCGCAAGCGCTTCGCGGGCTCGCCCGAGCACGTCGTGAACTATTTCTTCTTCGTCGCCGAGGAAGTGCGCGAGCTGATGGCGAAGCTCGGCTTCCGCACGTTCGACGAGATGATCGGCCGCGCCGACCTGCTCGACATGAAGAAGGGCATCGAGCACTGGAAGGCGCGCGGGCTCGACTTCTCGCGCATCTTCTTCCAGCCGCAGATGCCACCCGAGGTGGCGCGGCATCAGTGCGAGCAGCAGGAACACGGCCTTGCCAAGGCGCTCGACCACGAGCTCATCGCCGCGGCCGCACCGTCCCTCGAGCGCCGTCAGCCCGTGCGGCTGTCGTACCGGATCCGCAATGCGCATCGCTCGGTCGGCGCCATGCTCTCGGGCGTCGTCGCGCGCACGTTCGGTCACGAAGGCTTGCCTGCCGACACGATCCACGTCGCGTTCACCGGCATCGCCGGCCAGAGCTTCGGTGCCTTCCTCGCGCGCGGCGTGACGTTCGAGCTGCAGGGCGCCACCAATGACTACGTCGGCAAAGGCCTCTCGGGCGGGCGCATCGTCGTTTATCCCGATCCGGAGTGCCCGGCCAAGCCGGAGGAGAACATCGTCATCGGCAACACGGTGATGTACGGCGCGATCGACGGCGAGGCTTATTTCCGCGGCGTCGCGGGCGAGCGCTTCTGCGTGCGCAATTCCGGCGCGCTGGCCGTCGTGGAGGGCACGGGCGACCACGGCTGCGAATACATGACGGGCGGCACCGTCGTCGTGCTCGGACGTACGGGACGCAACTTCGCGGCCGGCATGAGCGGTGGGGTCGCGTATGTCTACGACCCGGAGGGCACGTTTGCCTCCCGCTGCAACGCGGCGATGGTGTCGCTCGAGCCGCTTGCCGCCGAAGCCGACCAGATGGAAGCGGAGCGCAAGCTGTCCGCCGACGGCAAGGCCCGCAAGCTGCATCGCGGGCGTGCCGACGAAGCGATCGTGCGCGAGCTCGTCGAGCGGCACCTGCGCTTCACCGGGTCCACGCTCGCGCTGTCGCTGCTCGACGATTGGGACGCAGCGCGCGGGCGCTTCGTGAAGGTGTTCCCCAACGAGTACAAGCGCGCGCTCACGGAAATGGCGCTGGCGGAGGAACGGGCCATTCCGGCCGTGCCGGCCGACCCGGCGCAAGAACGCCGGGCAGCGGCCTGACATCGGACAACGACATGCGCGTGCGCGTGCCGGCGCGTCCGTGCGGATCGATCGCATAGGGTTTTATGGGCAAGATCACCGGGTTTCTCGAGCTGCAGCGCATCGCCGAAGTGGCGGAGCCGGCCAACGAGCGCGTGCGGCATTACCGCGAATTCGTCCTCACGCTCGCGGACGACGCAGCGGCGAAGCAGGGTGCGCGCTGCATGGACTGCGGCATTCCGTTCTGCCAGAGCGGCTGCCCGGTCAACAACATCATCCCCGACTGGAACGACCTGGTTTACCGCCATCAGTGGAGGCAGGCGCTCGACGTGCTGCACTCCACCAACAACTTTCCCGAGTTCACCGGCCGCGTGTGCCCGGCGCCGTGCGAGGCGGCGTGCACGCTCAACATCAACAACGATCCCGTCGGCATCAAGTCGATCGAGCATTTCATCATCGACAAGGGCTACGAGGAAGGCTGGGTCGTGCCGCTCGCGCCTGCGGTCAAGACGGGCAGGCGGGTGGCGGTCGTCGGCTCGGGGCCGGCCGGGATGGCCTGCGCGCAGCAGCTCGCTCGCGCGGGCCACGACGTCGTGCTGTTCGAGAAGGCCGATCGCATCGGCGGGCTCATGCGTTATGGCATTCCGGATTTCAAGATGGAGAAGCACTGGATCGACCGGCGCATGGCGCAGATGTCGGTCGAAGGCGTCGAGTTCCGGCCCGGCGTGCACGTCGGCCGTGACGTCGATGCGCAGGCGCTGCTGGCGGAGTTCGACGCGGTGGCGCTCACCGGCGGCGCGGAGCAGCCGCGCGACCTGCCGGTACCGGGGCGCGACCTGCGCGGCGTGCATTTCGCGATGGAGTTCCTCCCGCAGCAGAACCGCGTCGTCGCGGGCGACGCGCTCGCCGACCAGATCGTGGCCACCGACAAGCACGTCGTGGTGATCGGTGGCGGCGACACCGGCTCGGACTGCGTCGGCACGTCCAATCGCCAGGGGGCGCTGTCGGTAACCCAGTTCGAACTGCTGCCGCAGCCGCCCGAGATGGAGAACAAGCCGCTCGTGTGGCCGTACTGGCCGATCAAGCTGCGCACCTCCTCGTCGCACGAGGAAGGCTGCGAGCGCGACTGGGCCGTTGCGACCAAGCGCTTCGAGGGCCGCGACGGTCGGGTCGAAAAGCTCGTCGCCGCGCGCGTGGAGTGGCAGAAGGACGGCACCGGCGCGATGCGCATGGTCGAGACGCCCGGCAGCGAATTCGAGCTGAAGGCCGACCTCGTCCTCCTCGCGATGGGCTTCCTCGGGCCCGTGCCGGCCGGGCTGCTGGAGCAATTCGGCGTCGAGCGCGACGCCCGCAGCAACGTCAAGGCGACCACCGAGGACTATCGCACGACGGTCGACAAGGTCTTCGCCGCCGGCGACATGCGCCGCGGCCAGTCGCTCGTCGTCTGGGCGATCCGCGAAGGCCGCCAGTGCGCGCACGCGGTCGACGCGTACCTGATGGGCAGCTCGGCGCTGCCCCGGTGATGCGCCGTCATTGCCGCGCAGGCGCTGATCCAGCGTATGCGGCGTGCGTTATAACGTCACCGGGTCCCTGCCTTCGCGGGGACGACAAGCACCGATGTCCGCCCTCGTCACCCTCGACATCGCCGACTGGCATCCGCAGGTCGCGCCGGAACTGACGGAGCGCCTCGCGCGCGAGCTCGAGGCGGGCAGCGTGCTCGTCCTGCCGCGGCTTGGCTTCGTGCTTCGTCCGGACGAGCAGCGGTTCCTCGACGTGCGCTGGTCCAACGGGCGCTCGAAGAACATCAGCGTCGACGATGGCACGATCAGGGGCGCGGTCGGCAGCGCGGCCGACTGCGCGGCGCTCGCGGCGCTGGTCCAGCGCTTCGCGCAGTCCGCTGGCGACCTCGTCGGGGCGCTGTTTCCGCGCTACGGGCAGCACGTGCGGCGCGCGCGCACCAGCTTTCGCCCGCACCGCGCCACGGGCCGCCCGGTGTCGTGGCGCAAGGACGATGCGCGCCTGCACATCGATGCATTTCCCTCGCGTCCGAATCGCGGCGAGCGCATCCTGCGGGTGTTCAGCAACGTGAACCCCTCCGGCGAGGACCGCGTGTGGCGGGTGGGCGAGCCGTTCGAGGCGATGGCCGCGCGCCTGCTGCCGCGCGTGCGCCGGCAACGCAAGGGCGAGGCGACGCTGTTGCGCGCATTGCGCGTGACCAAGAGCGTGCGCAGCGAATACGATCACCTCATGCTCGGATTGCACGACGCGGCGAAGGCGGACATGGACTATCAGCGCACGAGTCCCCAGGAGGAAGCGCGCTTCGCCCCGGGCACGACCTGGATCTGCTTCTCCGACCAGGTCATGCACGCGGCGAGCGACGGCCAGTTCATGCTGGAGCAGACGATCCACCTGCCCGCCTCGGCGCTCTACGAGCCCGAACGCTCGCCGCTCGCGATCCTGCAGCGGCTGACCGGCCGCGCCCTCGTGCGCGAGCACGCATGAGCGCGCCTGTGCAACCGATCGCGAACGACACGCTGCTGCGCGCGCTGCGCCGGGAGCCGACATCCCATACGCCCGTATGGCTGATGCGCCAGGCCGGCCGTTACCTGCCCGAATACAACGCCGTGCGCGCGAAGGCCGGCTCGTTCATGGCGCTCGCCACGAACCCCGCGCTCGCCGCCGAGGTGACGCTGCAACCGCTCGAGCGCTTTCCCCTCGACGCGGCGATCCTGTTCTCGGACATCCTCACCGTGCCCGACGCCATGGGGCTGGGCCTTTCCTTCGCCGAGGGCGAGGGACCGCGCTTCGCCAATCCAGTGCGCGACGAAGCGGCCATCGCGGCGCTCGCGGTGCCCGACATGGCGCGCCTGCGCTACGTCTTCGACGCCGTGCGCGCCATCAAGCAGTCGCTGCAGGGCCGCGTGCCGCTGATCGGGTTCGCCGGCAGTCCTTTCACGCTCGCGTGCTACATGGTCGATGGCGGGTCGAGCGACGGCTTTCCGCTGACGCGGCGCATGGCGCATGCGCGCCCCGACCTGATGGACCGGCTGATCGACGTGGTTGCGCGCGCGGTCCGCGCGTACGTCCGCGAGCAGGTCGCCGCCGGTGCGGACGTCATCATGCTGTTCGATACCTGGGGCGGCCTGCTCAATGCGGCCGCCTTCGAGCGCTGGTCGCTGGCGTCGATGCGCCACGTGCTCGACACGGTGCCGCGCGGCATCCCGACGATCGTCTTCAGCAAGGGCGCCGGCGACCGGCTCGCGCGCCTCGCCGCCTCGGGCGCCTCGTGCGTGGGACTCGACTGGAGCATGGATCTCCACGCCGCCCGCCTCGCCGTGGGCGATCGAGTCGCGCTGCAGGGCAACCTCGACCCGATCGCCCTCCTTACCGACCCGCAAACGGTGGTGCGGGCCGCGCGGGCCGTGGTCGCAGCCGCGGGGCCCGCGCCAGGACATGTGTTCAACCTGGGGCATGGGATCGTGCCATCCACGCCGCCCGAGCATGTCGCCGTGCTCGTCGACGCCGTCCACGCCGCCTCGCGCAAAGACACAATCTAGGCGTCCATCCTGCACGCTACAGAGAGCCGATGTCGCGTCTTTTTGCAAGCGCTTGACAAAAGGCCGGACCCGCAGGTCGCTCGACTCACTTATGCACACGGCCCAGTGGGCACGATGCATGCCAGCATCATCCGCTCGAGTGCCGGCCTAGTGACATGCAATGCCTTGTTTATTCGAACTAAAATCCAATGCTTCCCAGTGCCGTGGAATGGGCCCCTTGGCCCTTGCGGCGTCGCGGCGGCAACGGGTAAAAACTTACGCACACAGTTATCCACAGGGGCGGTGGATTGTGTCGAAGCATGTCGAATGAAGGACTTGGCGCGCAAAGCTCCGGTTGCACCCCACTTCTTAGAACACTACAAAAGTGACGCGTCCCGTCAACGCGCGCGCCAATGACCGTTGCGCGCATCGCATTGCCGGTCGCGCTCGACCAGACCTTCGACTACTGGGTCCCGGCCGGCCTCGCGCTCGGTCCCGGCAGCATCGTCGAAGCACGGCTTGGCGCGCGCCGCCTGCACGGCGTGGTGCTGGAATTGCAAGAGCGCAGCGAGCTCGCCAACGATCGGTTGCGTCCCCTCGACGGGGTGGTCGACACGCCAACGCTGCCCGCCGACGTGCTGGACCTCTGCCGTTTCGTCGGCGCCTACTACCGTGCGCCGGTCGGCCTCGTGCACGCGCTCGCCGTGCCGCCGTTGTCCACGAAGGCGCGCTTCGCCCGCGCACCGTCCGGCGCGCAGGCGGAGGCGATGGCCCCGCAGCCCTTGCGCAACGACGCGCAGCGGGAAGCCGCAGCCGTGCTCGCGGCGGCCGGCCCGGGCTACGCGCCTTTCCTGCTCGAAGGCGTCACCGGCAGCGGCAAGACCGAGGTCTATCTCGATGCGGCCGCGCGCCATGTGGGCGCGGGCGCACAGGTGCTGATCCTGGTGCCCGAGATCAATCTGACGCCGCATTTCGAAGCGCGCGTGCGCGCGGCGTTGCCGCACGCGCGCGTGGTCGCGTTGCACAGCGGGCTCGCGGCCGGCGCGCGGCGCGCCAACTGGGAGGCCGCCGCGCGCGGCGACGCGCAGATCGTGCTCGGCACGCGCCTCGCGATCTTCACGCCGCTGCCACGGCTGGCGCTCATCGTGGTCGACGAGGAGCACGATGCCTCGTACAAGCAGCAGGACGGCGTGCGCTACCACGCGCGCGACGTCGCGGTCCTGCGTGCGCGCCTTCGCGACGTGCCGATCGTGCTCGGATCGGCCACGCCGTCGCTCGAGACGTTCACCAACGCAGAGGACGGCCGTTACCGGCGGATCGAGCTGCCCCGGCGCGCCGATGCGCGGGCGCGCATGCCCGCCGTAGTGCTTGCCCCCGACCGCGACGCCCGTGCGCGCGACGGCATCGGTCCGGTGCTCGCCGCCGCGCTCGCCCGCGGCCTCGCGCGCGGCGAACAGTCGCTCGTCTTCGTCAACCGGCGCGGCTTTTCCCCGTCGCTCAAGTGCTCGGCATGCGGCTGGGAGGCCGGTTGCCCCCGTTGCAGCGCGCGGCTCGTCCTGCATCGCCAGCCGCCGGCGCTGCAATGTCACCATTGCGGCCATCGTGAGCGCGTGAAGACGGCGTGCCCGACGTGCGGCAACGTCGATCTCATGCCGCTCGGATTCGGCACCCAGCGCCTCGAGCGCAGCCTGCGCGAGGCCTTTCCCGGCGCCCGCATTGCCCGCATCGACCGCGACACGACGCGCGCCCGGGGCACCTTCGACGCCGTGCGCACCGGCATGGGCGCGCGCACGCTCGACATCCTCGTCGGCACGCAGATGCTGGCGAAGGGCCACGATTTTCCGTTGCTCACCACGGTGGGCGTGCTGGGTGCCGACAACGCGCTGTACAGCGCCGACTTCCGCGCGACCGAGCGGCTTGCCGCATTGCTGATGCAGGTGGCCGGACGTGCCGGCCGCGCTGCGCACGCGGGCGAGGTCATCGTGCAAACCGATTTCCCGGATCACCCGGTGTACGCCGCCCTGCGCACCCACGATTACGCCCGGTACGCGCGCCTGCTGCTCACCGAGCGTGAGGCGGCCGCGCTGCCGCCGTTTGCGCACGTCGTGCTGCTGATGGCCGAAGCGCATGCGCGCGAAACGGTCGACCGCTTCCTGGCCGCCGCGCACGACGCAGCGCGGCACGCACGCGCGCTTGCGCCCGACGTGACCGTGTTCGCGCCGGTGCCCGCTCTGCTGGCACGCCGCGGCGGTTACGAGCGCGGGCAGCTCGTCGTGCAGGCCGCGCGGCGGCCCGACCTGCAGCGCTTCGTCGCCGAATGGCATGCCGCGCTGCATGCCATCCCGGGACGGCGCGTGCGCTGGGCGCTCGACGTCGATCCGGCCGGTTTCTAGCGCTCCTCTATAATCGATCGTTTTGCATCATGCGATGAGCGACGCCCAATCCACGATCGCGGCCGCGTTGAAGGCCGCACTGCTCGAGCACGCGCCGGATGCGGCCGACGTGCCCGTCGTGGTCGAGCGCCCCAAGCAGGCGGAGCATGGCGATTACGCGAGCAACGTCGCGTTGCTCGCGGCCAAGCGTGCCAGGCGCAATCCGCGCGACCTTGCGCAGGCGGTGTCACGCGCCATCTCCGATACGCTTTCGCCCGGTTTTCGCGACCGCGTCGACGTTGCGGGACCCGGCTTCATCAACATCCGTCTCACGGCCGCGGCGCGCCAAGCCGTCGTGCGCGACGTGCTGGCCGCCGGCGCGCGCTTCGGCCGCAACGAGGCGCGCGCAGGCGAGCGCGTCATGGTCGAGTTCGTCTCGGCCAATCCGACGGGCCCGTTGCACGTGGGCCACGGCCGCCAGGCCGCGCTCGGCGACGCGCTCGCGAACCTGCTGCAATGGCAGGGATGCGAGGTCGCGCGCGAGTTCTATTACAACGACGCCGGGCAGCAGATCGAAAACCTCGCCGTATCCGTGCGCGCGCGCGCCAAGGAGATCCTCGGCGAAGCGGGCGACTTCCCGGAAGACGGCTATCGCGGCGAGTACATCCGCGAGATCGCGCAGCGCTACCTCGACGAAGTCGGGCACGACCTGTCCGACATCGACAAGATCCGCCACTTCGCCGTGGCCGAGATGCGCCGCGAGCAGGATCGCGACCTGGCCGCCTTCGGTGTCCGCTTCGACCGCTACTACCTGGAGAGCTCGCTGTATACCGACGGCCGCGTCGACGACACCGTCGCGCGGCTGGTCGCGTCGGGACGCACCTACGAGCACGAGGGGGCGCTGTGGCTGCGCACCACGGACTACGGCGACGACAAGGACCGCGTGATGCGCAAGTCGGACGGCGGCTACACGTACTTCGTGCCCGACGTCGCGTATCACGTGACCAAGTTCGAGCGTGGCTTCGACAAGGTCATCAACGTGCAGGGATCCGACCATCACGGCACGGTCACGCGCGTGCGTGCCGGGCTGCAAGCCATCGACCTGGGCGTGCCGGCCGGCTATCCCGACTACGTCCTGCACAAGATGGTCACGGTGATGCGCGGCGGCGAGGAAGTGAAGATCAGCAAGCGCGCGGGCAGCTATGTCACGCTGCGCGACCTCATCGACGAGGTCGGGCGCGACGCCGTGCGCTTCTTCCTCGTGTCGCGCAAGGCCGATACCGAGTTCGTGTTCGACATCGACCTCGCACGGTCGCAATCGGAGGAGAACCCCGTCTACTACGTGCAGTACGCGCACGCGCGGGTGGCGTCGGTGCTGCGCCAGGCGGGCATGGACAGAGCGGCGGCGGCGGACGAGCTGCGCGACGCCGACCTCTCACCGCTGACGAGCAGCTACGAGGAAGCGCTCCTGCGCCGGCTCGCTGACTTCCCCGGCGAGCTGCAAGCCGCTGCGCGCGAGCTCGCGCCGCACCAGGTGACGTTCTACCTCAAGAACTTGGCCGGCGAATTCCATAGTTACTATAATGCCGAGCGCTTTCTCGTCGACGATACGGCACTGCGGCGCGCGCGCCTGGCGCTCGTCGTCGCGACGGGCGAGGTGCTGCGCAACGGGCTCGCGGTGCTAGGCATCGGCGCACCCGACGAAATGCGCTAGAACCGCGTGCCCCCACCAGCGATGCAACGCAACCCACCGGCTCGCCGCCACCACCGCCCCACGCCGCGCAGCGGAGCGGGCGGTACGCTGTTCGGCATCTTCATCGGCATCATCGTCGGGCTGGGCCTCGCCGCGGGCGTTGCGTTCTGGCTGATGCGCAACAACGCGCCGACACCCGTTGCATCCGCTGCCAAGGACGCGGCGGCCGCCATCGCGCAGAAGGCCGCCGGCGCCGACAAGCCCCGGTTCGACTTCTACAAGATCCTCCCGGGCGTCGAGGAGCCGAAAGTGCAGGCCGAACGCGCGCCTGCGCGCAACGCCGACCGCACGGTGGCCGAGCAGGCGCGCGACGCCGCTGCGCCGGCCAAGCCGACCAGCGCAACGCCGGCGGCGCCCGACAAGGTCGCCACGGCCGAGCCGCCGGCCAAGGCGGTCAAGGGCAACGAACGGTATTGGCTGCAGGCAGGCTCCTTCTCCGCCCAGTCGGACGCGGAGAACCTGAAGGCGCGCCTGGCTCTCGGCGGCTGGGAAGCCAACGTGCAGGAAGGCACCGTGCCGGACAAGGGCGTGCGCTACCGCGTGCGCCTCGGCCCGTATGACGATGCCGACGAGCTGAACCGCATGAAAGCCGAGCTTGCACGGCGCGGCTTCGACGTCGCGGTCATCAGATATTGATGCGGCCGCGTTGAAGGTCCAGCGGGCGACGCTCGGCCGCAGGCCGCGGGCGCCTGTCGGAGACGCGGGAACTCGACGCGCGGCGGCAGGCCCAAGGCCCGACCATCGTTCCACCCCCAAGGAGCATCCATGACGTTTGCTGCATCTTTCCCGGCCCAGCGCGGCCGCGCGGGCTCGGTGCTCGCCCGGCTGGCCCTGGCGTTCTTCACGGTGGTGCTGTGCGCCGGCGCTGCCTCCGCCGAGCTCGTCGAAGGCAAGAACTACGAGCGCATCAAGAACCCGCAGCCCACCGAGACGCCCGGCAAGATCGAGGTCGTCGAGTTCTTCTCCTACGGCTGCCCGCACTGCGCCGAGCTCGAGCCCTTTCTGGAGACCTGGCTTGCGAAGCTGCCGCCCGACGTCGCGTTCCGCCGTGTGCCGGTGATGTTCCAGGACCGCTGGATCCCGCTCGCCAAGATCTACTACACGCTCGACGCGCTCGGCGAAGAGCGCAAGCTTTCGCCGGACGTGTTCAAGGCGATCCATGGCCAGGGCGTCGCGTTGTGGAACGACAAGGCGTTCTTCGACTGGGCCGCGAGCAAGGGGCTCGACCGCAAGAAGGTGGAGGATGTCTTCGGCTCGTTCACCATCAACGGCAAGATGAACCGCGCGCGCCAGCAGGCGCAGCAGTACAACATCCAATCCGTGCCGACGGTGATCGTGGACGGCAAGTTCATCACGGCGTCCGACCGCGTCGGCACGCATGCGGCGCTGCCGGCGGCGATCGACGAGCTGATCGCAAAGGCGCGGGCCGAGAAGAAGAAGTAGCGCCACGCGGGTCCGCGTGGGCGGCCGTTGTCGGCGCAGCGCTGTGTCGCCGACGACGCGACGGACGCCGTGCCTCGGGCGCGACCGCGGCGGGGGGCGGGGGCCCGCGTGGAGGCGCCTGTGCAGCATCATCTGATGCGCGCTCAGCGCGCATCGGTGCGATGCGTTTTGCACCGAAGCCGGAACGCGGGCCCCGCCGCCCGCCGCTCATGCGCCATAGCGGGTAATCGAGCGGCGTACCGCTTCGCGGTGCGATACCGCACAATCGAGCGATGAACGTGTTCATCACCGGCGCCTCGTCGGGCCTGGGCGAAGCGCTCGCGCGTCATTACGCATCGCTTGGTGCAACGCTCGGACTCTTTGCGCGGCGAGCTGAGGTGCTCGCTCGGCTTGCCGGCGACCTGGGCGCATCCGCCGTCGAGGTCTATGCCGGCGACGTGCGGGATGCCGAGGCGCTGCGTTCCGCGGCCAACGACTTCATCGCTCGCCACGGCGTGCCGGACATCGTGATCGCCAACGCCGGCATCTCGCGCGGCACGCTCACCGAGTACGCCGAGGACCTCGCGGTGTTTCGGGCGGTGCTCGACACGAACGTCATCGGCATGGTGAACACGTTCCATCCCTTCATCGCGCCGATGCGCGCACGCGGCAGCGGCGCGCTGTGCGGCGTCGCGAGCGTGGCGGGTTTTCGCGGCCTCCCGGGCTCGGGCGCCTATTCGGCCTCCAAGGCCGCGGCCATCACCTACCTCGAAGCGCTGCGCATCGAGCTTGCCACCGCCGGCATCGCCGTCGTGACGATCTGCCCGGGGTACGTCGCAACGCCCATGACGGCCCGCAACCCGTATCGGATGCCGTTCATCATGCGGCCCGACGCGGCGGCGCGCCGCATCGCACAGGCGATCGCACGCCGGCGGCGGTTCTACGTGATGCCGTGGCCGATGGCGTGGGCTGGCCGGCTGCTGCGCATGGCACCGCGCACGCTCTACGACCGCGTCTTCGCGCGCGCGCCGCGCAAGCCGCGCCGCACGGGCTGACCGTGCCGGGCGCTGCGGCGCGCGACTGGGCCGGCACGCTGCACGCGCGCGCGAAGACCGCGCCGCGCATCGCCTCGCTGGTGCCGAGCCTCACGGAGCTGCTGTTCGCGCTCGATCTCGGACGATTCGTCGTCGCGCGCACGGGCTTTTGCGTGCATCCGCGCGAGCGCGTGCGCGCGGTGCCGAAGATCGGCGGCACCAAGGACCCCGATCTCGTGCGCCTGCGTGCACTGGCGCCGACGCATCTCATCGTCAACGTCGACGAGAACCGCCGCGAGGTGGTCGAGGAAGCCGCGCGCTTCGTGCCGCACGTCATCGTGACGGACCCGCGCACCCCCGACGACAACGTTCGCCTGTACCGCCTGTTCGGCGTGATCTTCGAGTGCGCGGGGCAGGCCGACGTGCTGTGCGAGGAGTACCGCGCGGCGCGTGCGGTGCTCGATGAAACGGTGGCGCGCGTGGCCCGCGAGCGCGTGCTCTACCTCATCTGGCGCAAGCCGTGGATGACGGTGGCGCGCGACACGTACGTGTCGGCGACGCTGGCCGCGGCCGGCTGGGACACCGTGCCCGAGCACGCGACGCCGCGCTACCCGCAAGTGCAGGACGACGGACGCGAATGGCAGGATGCCGGGCGCATCCTGCTGTCGACCGAGCCGTATGCGTTCCGTCCGCGCGACGCTGCGGCGCTCGCCGCAGCGCGTGCGCGGCCGGTCGACCTCGTGGACGGAGAGTGGACCTCGTGGTACGGCGTGCGCGCGATCGACGGGCTGCGCGCGCTCGCCCGCGCGCGCATCGACAGCGCGCGCGCCCCGGACGCCGAGCGTTAGAGCGGAACGCGCACGCCGAGCGTGACCGCGTAGCCGTTGCCGTCGCTGCGGCTCGACGTGCCCGAGCCGGTGATGTAGCCCGTGAAGCGGCCGAAGTCGCTTGCCAGGCCGACGACGTAGCGGATGTAGTTGTCGTCGGGCTTGATCACGGGCATCGCATACGTGGTGTTGAGGCCCACCGGCGTGGCGCTGACGGTGCGGTCGTCGTCCTTGCTCTCGAATTCCCACGTCACGCGCGCGAAGGGGCGCACCATCGCCACTTGCCCGGTGGCTTGCCAGCCCAGGCTCGTGATGAACGACTTGCGCTTCTGCTCGCCGAAGGACAGCGCCGTGCTGTCGCTTCCACGCTCCGAGAACCCGTGCACCGTGATGTCCTGCCACGACAGGCGCGCGTACGGCCCGTGCAGCAGCTGGCCGGCAGCGAACCAGTAGCCGCCGAGGATGCTCGCCATGATCTGTGAGCCCGTCGTGTCGCCGCTCTCGCGGCGGGACAGCGGACCGAGCTGGATGTCGCGATGCACGTCGGCGTAGTCGAGGTTGCCTGCGCCCAGCGTGCCGCCCACCCACCAGGGCCCCATGCCATAGCCTGCATACACCGTGGCCGATGTCTCGCGCAGCTTGAAGCCGCCGGTGCCGCCGCCGAAGTCGTTCTTGTCCTCGGTGTAATCGAACGCGATGCCGACGAGCAGGTTGTCGGTGAGCTTCATGTCGCCACCGACGGCGATGGTGTTCGCCTTGCTGTCGCCGGACAGGAATGGCCCGGACAAGTCCTTCTTGCCGTAGTCGTAGCTCACCCACGCGTCGAACTTGTTCGTCGCGCGCGGCGCGCCGACCGCGCCGATCATCCGTGCGTCGATCGTGCGAAAGACCGCCTGCTCGACCCCGAGCGGCGCTTCGCCGAGCGCGCCGATCTTGCCCGGCGCCTCGATCATCGATGCCGCCTGTTGCGCGCCGATGAGCGCAAGGCCGGTGGTCGGGTGGATCGGATCGGCGAACGCGAACGTCAGGTTGCCGTTCGGATCGCGCAGCGTGGCGGGCGTGCAGGTGAGCGCGCTCGACGTCGTGCACACCGGCACCGTCACGTTGGTGAAGCCGAACGCCGAGGGATTCGCCGCGATCTCGCGCAGGAGCGCGGCCTGGTTCACCTGGATCACCTGCACGTTCGCGGCCGCGAGGCTCGCGTTGAGCGTGCTGTTGAACAGACCGCCGATCGCGCTGTACTGCGCCTGCTGGCCCGTCGCCGCGGCCGCGGGCGTGAGACCGAGGTCGGGCAGCGTATAGACGACGATGTAGCGCGCGCCGGCCGCCTGCAGGCGCGCCGCCTGGGTGGCGAGGTCGACTGCCGCCTGCCCCACGGCACCCTGGAACTGCCCCTGCGTGATCAGGCCGCGGCCGAGCTGATCGGCGAGCTGGAGGATGTCGTTGGCGCCGCCCTGCAGCTGGTAGAGCGCGTTGGGATCGACGGGCCCGTTCGCGAGGAACGCGCTGACCTGCTGCACGATCGAGATGTTGGGCGCGCTCGACGGAATGGCCGCGGACGGGGCGTTGACCCGCGCGCCGCCCTGGCCGAAATCGGTGCCGCCGGTGAACGACGGCGACACCGTGATTCCGTAACGCTGCGCGAGGTACATCGGGAACGTCAGCCCCGGATTGGTGGTGAAGCGCGCGCCGTACTGCCCCGCGTCGCTCAGGCTGTCGCCGAAGATGTACGCGTTGGAGAACTGCGCCGATGCGCTGCCGGAACACACCGCTCCGGTGACGAGCAGCGCGACTGCGGCTGCGGCGAGCGTGGGACGGAAGGTGCGCATGCGAGCCTCCTGGCAGGTCATCGTTGCTGCGGGCTCGTGCGGGGCCCGTCGTCGGCCACGATTCTAAAGCATGGGCCCACGCCTGGCCGGGTCAACGACCGAGCGCCCGGGCACGTTGTTCGACCATGGAAGGAAAGCCCATGCCGTGTGCCACGTCGTGCCGCGCCATGCTCGGTGCGCTGTTGCTGTGCCTGGCCGGGCTGGCGCAGCCTGCGCACGCGCAGGATGCGGCGGACGACGGTCCTGCGCCGCGCGTGGGCCGCGTGGCACTGTCGCAAGGCGCGCTCTACATCGCCCCGCCCGATCGCGCGCGGGAATGGGCGGCGGTCGGCGTCAACCATCCGGTCGCCACGGGGGACAACCTGTGGATTTCGGGCGAGGGCCGCGCGGAGGTCGACTACGGCGGGGGGCAATTCCGGCTCGGGCCGGACAGCAACGTCCACGTCTCGCGGCTCGACGACGCGCAGCTTGCGCTGTTCATCGCCGAGGGCCGGGTGATCGTGCGCGTGCGTGCCCTCGAACCCGGCGAATCAGTCCGCGTCGACACGCCGAACGCGCAGGTGGACCTCGTGCGCCCGGGGCTCTATCGCGTGGAGGTGTCGCCCGATCCGCGGCAGACCTGGGTCATCGTGCGCGAGGGTGAGGCGGGCATCGCGCTGCCGGGCGGCGTGCAGCAGGTCCTGCCCGGGCAGACGGCCACCATCGCAGGCACGACGGGCGGCATCGCGGAAGTGCGCGAGGGCGCAGGTCTCGACGGACTCGACACGTGGAGCGCGGATCGCGATCGCGTCTACGAAGGTGGACGGCAGACGGCGACGTATGTCTCGCGGTCCATGGTGGGCTATCCCGACCTGGAGCGCTACGGCCGCTGGCAAACCGTGCCGGAGTACGGCGCGGTGTGGTTCCCTACCACGGTCGTCGACGACTGGGCGCCCTATCGCTATGGGCACTGGGTGTGGCTCGCCGCGTATGGCTGGACGTGGGTTGACGACGCGGCGTGGGGTTACGCGCCGTTCCACTACGGACGCTGGGCCAACGTGGGCGGGCACTGGGGCTGGTGCCCCGGCGCATACGTCGCCCGGCCGGTCTGGGCGCCCGCGCTGGTCGCGTGGTATGGCGGCAGCGGCTGGAGCTATTCGGCGAGCGTCGGCGCGCCGGTGTTCGGCTGGATTCCGCTCGGCTGGCGGGACCCGTTCGTGCCGTGGTGGGGCCGCTGCGGCGCGCGCTGCTACGAGCGCTACAACCGGCCGTACGCCGTGAACGTGGCGGAGCGCCCCAATCAGCCGGCCACCTACTACGCGAACTGGCGCGTGCCCGGCGCCATCACCGCCGTGCCAGCCGCCACGCTGCGGGACACGCGGCCGGTCCAGACCAGCCGCCTGGCGCTTCCGGCGCAGGCTTTGGCCAATGCGCCGCTGCTCACGCGCGCGCCGGCCGTGACGCCGGGACCGCTGTCGACGCGTGTGGTGCAACCCGGGCATGGCGCCCCGTTGCCTGCCGGCGAGCTCGCCGCGCGCATCAAGCCGCAGGCAGTCTCGCCGTTCGCCGGTGGCGCACCGGCGCGCGGACGCACCATCCCCGCACCGACTGCGACGCCCAGCCGCGAGACGTTCACGCGTCCACGCCCCCCCATCGACAGCGTGCCGCCCGCATCCGTGGGCGTGACGCGCGTGCCGCCCGCGGCCGTGGCGCCGCCGCGCGAGCCGCTGGTGCGTCAACCGCCCGTCGTCAATGTGCCGCTGGCGGGCTCCGTACGACAGGAATCAGGGCGCAACGTCATGCCGCCGCAAGCCGTGCGGCAGGCGCCCGTGGCACCGGTGGCCCCGATCGAACGGCCGCCGCGCTCGTTCACGCCGGCGCCTCCCGTGCCGGTCGCCCGGCCCGCGCCGGCGGCGCCCGTAGCGCGCTCCGCGCCACCTGCACCCGCCGCGCCGGTGGTCCGCTCAGCGCCACCTGCACCCGTGCACGCCGTTCCTCCCGCACCGGTAACACCGCGTGCCATGCCGCAGCCGGCGCCGCCGCAATCGCACGACGTTCCGGCGCGCGAGCATCCGGGCCAGCCAGGCGGACCGCGGCAAAACCAGGGGTGACGAGTGGGCCTCGCCGGGCCTTACGTCCCGCGCGGCCCGTGCGGCCCGTGCGCGCTGCCGCTCAGGCGTCCGCGCGAAGCCGCGCGTAGCTGCCGGGCGCGGCTTCGATGACGTCGAGCTTGCCCTTGCCCGGCACGCGCGCCGGCACTTCCTTGCCGAGATAATCCTCGATCCAGTTCCGCCAGTCGTTCCACCACGATCCTTCGTGCTGCTTCGCGGCGGCGAGCCAGGCGTCCGGATCGTCGGCCAGCTTCTCGTTGGTCCAATAGCCGTACTTGTTCGCTGCCGGTGGATTGACGATGCCGGCGATGTGCCCCGAGCCCGAGAGCACGAAGCGCGATTCGCCGCCGAGGATCCGCGGCCCTGCATACGTCGTCTTCCACGGCGCGATGTGGTCCTCCATCGCGCTGACGAAATAGCTCGGCACCGTCACCTTGGACAGGTCGATCGGCGTGCCCGCCAGGGTCAGCGCGCCGGGCTCGCGCAGCAGGTTGTTCATGTACATGTTGCGCAGGTAGAAGCTGTGCATCTTCGCCGGCATGCGCGTCGAATCGCAGTTCCAGTGCAGCAGGTCGAACGGGAACGGGTCGCGTCCCATCAGGTAGTTATTGATGACGAACGACCAGATGAGATCGTTCGCGCGCAGCATGTTGAACGTGTTGGCCATCTCGCTGCCCTCGAGATAGCCGCGCTCGCTCATCTTGCGCTCGAGCGAGGTCACCTGCGCCTCGTCGATGAAGACCTCGAGCTCGCCGGCCGCGGTGAAGTCGATCAGCGAGGTCAGGAAGGTCGCGCTGGCGATGCGCTTCTGCTGTTTCTTCGCCGCGAGATGGCCGAGCGTGGCCGCGAGCAGCGTGCCGCCCAGGCAATAGCCGATGACGTTCGCGTCCTTCTCGCCGGTGGCCCGCTCCATCGCGTCGAGCGCGGCGAGCGTGCCCTCCGTGATGTAGTCCTCGAAGTCCTTGTGGGCGAGCTTCTCGTCGGGGTTGACCCACGACACGACGAACACCGTGATGCCCTGGCTCACGGCCCAGCGCACGAAGGAGTTCTTCTCGCGCAGGTCGAGGATGTAGTACTTGTTGATCCACGGCGGGATGATCAGCAGCGGCCGTTGCCATTGCTTCTTGGTGGCGGGCTCGTACTGGATGAGCTGCATGAGGTCCGTCTGTGCAACCACGTGCCCGGGGGTGGTCGCGATGTTGACCCCGAGCTCGAACGCCTTGGTGTCCGTCATCGAGATGCGCAGCTGCCCGTTGCCGCGCTCGATGTCGTCCAGGAGGTTGTTGAGGCCGCGCACGAGATTCTGGCCGCCGGTGGCGACCGTCTCGCGGAACACCTCCGGATTGGTGAACGCGAAGTTCGACGGCGCCATCGCGTCGATGTACTGGCGGGTGAAGAAGTCGATCTTCTTGCGCGTCGGCTCCGGCAGGCCTTCGACGCTGGCGACCTGGTCGTGCAGCCAGCGGGCCGTGATCAGGTACGACTGCTTCACGTAGTCGAACAGGAAGTGCTCCTGCCACGCCTCGTTCCTGAAGCGCTTGTCGCCCTTGGCCGGCTCG
The DNA here is from genome assembly GCA_035475895.1 of Casimicrobiaceae bacterium. Taxonomy (GTDB): domain Bacteria; phylum Pseudomonadota; class Gammaproteobacteria; order Burkholderiales; family Casimicrobiaceae; genus VBCG01. The sequence continues at coordinate 26,177 of DATILY010000102.1, forward strand.
GCGACGGGGTCGGCCGGTGCGCCGAGCATCTTCAGCACCGAGCTTTGCCACAGGCTCATGTAGTCCCACCACAGGTTCAGCTGCGCCTCGGCGAGCTTGGCGGGATTGGCCAGCATGTTGGCGGCAAGCTCCATGAAGGCCTTGCCGACGCCGAGCTCGTCGGTGACGAGCGACTGGCGGCTCGAGGCGTGGCGCGACGCGAAGTCGCCCATCAGCTTGGCGCTCTTCTCGGCGGCCGACGCCAGCGAATCGGCCAGCGCGACCGGGTCGTAGGCGGGCGCCGGCGGGCTATGGCTCTCGGGCTTGATGGCAGGCTGCGTTGTTGACATCGTAGGTTTCGATCGGGGCGGAAGCTTCATTTTACGCGTTGAACCGCACGCGGCCCTGCGCGTCGACCTGCCGCTCGATGCGTCCTGCGTGCCAGAGGTGATTGAGATGCGCGATCGCCTCGCCCATCGCGAAGAAACGCTGCTGAAGATCGAGCGGGCGGCGGAACAGGACAGGCAGCACGTCCACTGCTGCGCGGGGCGTGGCCGCCGCGGCGAGCGCGCCGTGCAGCTCATCGAGGCGCAATGCGTGATGGGCGCGCAGGTCAACCACGCGCAGCGGCGCGCCGCGAAACGGCAGGCCGTGCGAGGGGAGGACGAGCGTGTCCGGGGGCATGCCCTCGAACGCATCGAGCGAGGCCAGGAAGCGGGCCAGCGAATCGCCGTCCGGGTCCGCGGGACCCACCGCAACGTTCGTGCTGATCCGCGGCAGCAGCATGTCGCCGGCGATGAGCAGCGGCGCGGGCTTCGCTGCGTAGAGCGCGGCGTGCTCGGGCGAATGTCCGTAGCCCGGCACGACGGTGAAGCGCCGCGGGCCAAGCGCCAACGCATCGCCTGGCATCAGGCGGTGATAGCGCGCGGGCAGCTCGGGTGCGCCACCGCGATACCGATTACCGCGCGCGCGCAGCGCCTCGACGTCGTCGCCGCTCATGCCATGCGCGGCAAAATGCGTGCAATAGTCGGCGACGCCGTATCCGGGCATGTCGGCATGCACCGCGTGGGCGGTGAGGAATTCGCCCGCCGTCATGTGCACGAGGCCGCCATGACGCGCGGCAAGCCACGCGGCGTTCCCGACGTGATCGGGGTGATAGTGCGTCGCGACGATGCGCGTGATCGGACGCCCGCGCAGCGTGCTTTGCGCATGCACATCCCACAAGGCGCGCGTCGCCGCATCGCCGAAGCCCGTGTCGACGAGCACGTAGCCGGCGTCTTCGCGCAGCAGCCAGAGGTTGATGTGATCGAGCGCGAACGGCAGCGGCATGCGCAGCCACAGCACGCCCGGCGCCACCTCCAGCGTCGTGCCGGGCGCGGGAGGCGCGGCGTGCGGAAACGTGAGCGCGGCAGGTGCGGAGGCATTCATGCGGATGCACCGGCGCGCGCAAGCCGGCGGCGGTGAACGCTATGGTATCGTGGACCGCTCCCGGGGCCGCCTGCCGCCCCGTCATCACGCGGTGTGCCGATGCCGTCCCCGCGCCGTCCCGAAGCTGCCGGACGTGTGACGTTCTCGATCTCCGATCTCGCGCGCGAATTCGCGCTCACCACGCGTGCCATCCGCTTCTACGAGGATTGCGGGCTCGTGCGGCCCGAGCGCCAGGGCCGCGCGCGGGTATATGGCGAGCGCGAGCGTGTGCGCATCAAGCTCATCCTGCGGGGCAAGCGCCTGGGCCTGTCGCTGGCCGAGATCGGCGAGCTGCTCGACCTCTACGAAGTCACGCGCAACGAGCGCGCGCAGCTGGCCAAGTTCCTCGCGCTCCTCGAAGACCGGAAGACCCGCCTGCTCCAGCAGAAGGAGGACATCGACGCGGTGCTCGCGGAGATCGAGGGCATCGAGCGCGACTGCCGGCGGCGGCTCAAGGACGAGCGCGGCGCCGCGCGCGCCCGCCAGGCCGGCGCAGCGGTTCCGAAGACGCATGATTGACGTTTACGTAAACGTCAATCACAATCATGCCGGCCCGCGTCCACGCGGCACGACCACCCGCCACCGCCATGGCCCAACCGTCCGCCCAACCGTCCGCTGCGTGCCCCCTCGCCTTCGAAGGCTATGCGGAGCGCGTCCGCGACTCGTTCGGGCGCCAGGGTGCCATGCGCCTCATCGGGGCGAGCGTCGAGGCGGTCTCGCCCGGCTATTGCGCCATCGCGCTGGTTCCCCGGCTGGAGCTTGCGCAGCAGCATGGCTTCGTGCACGCCGGCATCGTGAGCGCGATCGTCGATTCCGCGGGCGGCTACGCCGGCTTCACGCTGTTCCCGCAGGACAGCTCCGTGCTGACCGTCGAGTTCAAGCTGAACCTGCTCGCCCCGGCGGACGGCGAGCGCCTGCTCGCCGAAGGGTTCGTGGTGAAAGCAGGACGCACGCTCGTGATCACGCGCGGCGAGGTGCATGCCGAGGCGCGCGGCGAGCGCCGACTGGTGGCATTGATGCAGCAGACGCTCATGGTGATGCACGGCAAGTCCGACGAGCCGCCGAAGGCGCCTGCTGCGGCATGACCGGGAGTTACCGATGATCGATTATCCCAGCCTCGACTTCGCGCTCGGCGAGACGATCGACATGCTGCGCGCGTCGGTGCGCGCGTTCGCAGCCGAGGAGATCGCGCCGCGGGCCGCGGAGATCGATCGCAGCAACGCCTTTCCTGCAGGACTGTGGCGCAAGCTCGGTGACCTCGGCGTGCTCGGCATCACGGTGGAAGACGCGTACGGCGGCGCGGGGCTCGGCTACCTTGCGCACATCGTCGCCATGGAGGAGATCTCGCGCGCCTCGGCGTCGGTCGGCCTCTCGTACGGCGCGCACTCGAACCTGTGCGTCAACCAGATCCGGCGCAACGGCAGCGAAGCGCAGAAGCGCAGGTACCTGCCCCGGCTGGTGAGCGGCGAGCACGTCGGAGCGCTTGCGATGAGCGAGCCAGGCGCGGGGTCCGACGTCGTGTCCATGCGCACGCGCGCCGACCGCCGGGGCGACGCATACGTGCTGAACGGCAGCAAGATGTGGATCACCAATGGTCCCGACGCCGACACGCTGGTCGTCTACGCCAAGACCGATCCGCAGGCGGGCACGCGCGGCATCACGGCGTTCATCGTCGAGAAGGGCATGCCGGGCTTCACGACGGCGCAAAAGCTCGACAAGCTCGGCATGCGCGGCTCCAACACCTGCGAGCTCGTGTTCCAGGACTGCGCCGTGCCTGCCGACAACGTCCTGGGCGAGGAGGGCCGCGGCGTGAACGTGCTGATGAGCGGCCTCGATTACGAGCGCGCGGTGCTCGCCGGCGGCTCGCTCGGCATCATGGCCGCCTGCATGGATGCCGTGCTGCCGTATGTCCACGACCGGCGCCAGTTCGACCAGCCGATCGGCGAGTTCCAGCTCATGCAGGGCAAGCTCGCCGACATGTATACGACCATGAACGCGTGCCGTGCCTACGTCTACGCGGTGGGCGCCGCGTGCGACCGCGGCCAGACGACGCGCAAGGATGCGGCCGGCGCCATCCTCTACGCCGCCGAGAAGGCCACGTGGATGGCGGGCGAGGCGATCCAGTGCCTCGGCGGGAATGGCTACATCAACGAGTTTCCGACCGGCCGCCTGTGGCGGGACGCGAAGCTCTACGAGATCGGGGCCGGCACGTCGGAAATTCGCCGCATGCTGATCGGCCGCGAGCTGTTCAACGAGACGAAATGACCTGCGATGAGATGAGCGCCGCCGGGCCGCCCCAAGGCGCTCGCCCCATTTGGGGGTGGCGGCGCGCAGCGCCGCTTCGGGGGGAGCCATGATGAGCGCCGCCGGGCCGCCCCAAGGCGCTCGCCCCCTTTGGGGGTGGCGGCGCGCAGCGCCGCTTCGGGGGGAACCATGACCGCAATGCAGACGTACTCCGGCGTGGTCTACCCATGGCACTGCGACCACGTCGGTCACATGAACGTGATGCACTACATGGGCAAGTTCGACGAGGCGACGTGGTTCTTCTTCAACCGCGTCGGGCTGACGCGCGAGTTCCTCAACGCGCATCATCGCGGCATGGCGGCGGTGGAGCAGCGCATCGCCTACCAGCGGGAGCTGCGGCCGGGCGACGCGTTGATGATCCGCACCACGGTGACCGAGGTGCGCGCCAAGGTGCTGCAGTTCGTCCATCGCATGGTGGTGCCCGAAACCGACGCCACCGCTGCGCTCATGTTGCAGACGACGGTGCACCTCGATCTCGCGAGCCGCAAAGCCGTGGCGCTGCCCGACGCCATCCGCGAGCACGCGCGCCGGTTCATGGCAGCCGTCGAGCTGCCGTGGGAGCGGGCCCGCGCCAAGGAGGAATCCCGGTGAGCCTGGTCATGAAATCCGAATGCGAGAAGTGCGACCGGCCGCTGCCGCTGGCGAGCCCCGACGCGCGCATCTGCAGCTATGAATGCACGTTCTGCGCGACGTGCGCAGCGGCCTTGGCGGGAACATGCCCCAACTGCGGCGGCGAGCTGCAGCCCCGGCCGCGCCGCGATCACCAGCTCGAGGTGCCGGCCGCGTCGCCGGTGCCCGGAGAATAGGAGCCATCATGCTGAACGATCCGATCGTCATCGTAGGTGCGGCCCGCACGCCGATGGGCGGCTTCCAGGGCGACTTTGCCTCCCTTGCCGCCAGCGACCTCGGCGCAGTCGCCATTCGCGCGGCGGTCGAGCGCGCGCGCATCGCGCCTGCCGACGTCGACGAAGTGATCATGGGCAACGTGCTGTCCGCCGGTCAGGGTCAGGCGCCGGCGCGCCAGGCCGCGATCAAGGCGGGTCTTCCGCTCGGCGTCGGCTGCACGACCATCAACAAGATGTGCGGCTCGGCGATGAAGGCGGCGATGCTCTCGCATGATCTCATCGCCGCGGGCACCAATCGCATCATGGTCGCGGGCGGAATGGAGAGCATGACGAACGCGCCGTATCTCATGCCCAAGGCGCGCGCCGGCTATCGCATGGGACACCAGACGGTGCTCGACCACATGTTCTTCGACGGCCTCGAGGACGCCTACGACAAGGGCCGCCTCATGGGCACGTTCGCCGAGGAATGCGCGACCAAGTTCGAGTTCACGCGCGAGGCGCAGGATGCGTTCGCGCGCGCCTCGCTCGAACGCGCGCTTGGCGCCAACAACGACGGCACGTTCGACTGGGAGATCGCTCCGGTCACGGTCACCGGCAAGAAGGGCGACACCGTCATCGCGCGCGACGAGCAGCCTGCCAAGGCAACGCCGGACAAGATCGCGACGCTGCGTCCCGCGTTTCGCAAGGACGGCACCGTCACCGCCGCCAACTCGAGCTCCATTTCGGATGGCGCGGCGGCATTGGTCCTGATGCCGCGCTCGGTCGCCGAGAAGCGGGGGCTGGCACCGCTGGCCACGATCATCGGGCACGCGACGCACGCACAGGAGCCTGCCTGGTTCACCACCGCCCCGGTGGGTGCCATGCGCAAGCTCTACGAGCGCACGGGCTGGTCGACCAAGGACGTCGATCTGTTCGAGGTCAACGAGGCCTTCGCCGTCGTGACCATGGCGGCCATGCGCGAGCACGAGATCGCGCACGAGCGCATGAACGTGCACGGCGGCGCGTGCGCGCTCGGCCACCCGATCGGCGCGTCCGGCGCGCGCATCCTCGTCACGCTCATCGGCGCGCTGCGCAAGCGCGGCCTGCGCCGCGGCGTCGCGGCGCTGTGCATCGGCGGCGGCGAAGCGACCGCCATGGCGCTCGAGCTCGGATGAAGAGC
>DATILY010000103.1:0-16418 GCA_035475895.1 Casimicrobiaceae bacterium
GCGCGGTGCGGGCGACGTCGTCGCGCGCGCCGACGCGGCGATGGCGGCGGGCTGCGACATGGTTCTCGTGTGCAACGACTTCGCCGCCATGGATCATCTGCTGGCGCGCTGGCGGCCACCGGCTGCGGCCCGCCTGGCCGATCGCAGCGCGAAGCTTCAGGGGCGCGCGGTCGCGCAATCGCTGCAGACGCCGTAATATGGCCGGCCCGATGCGGGGCATCGCATCGTCGATCCACTACCGAGGAGGCTTCCAGATGGCGAAGGCGAAGAAGCAGCAGGCGGACAGCGGCGTCTACAAGATCGTCGAGGTGATCGGCACGAGCCCGGTGTCGTGGGAGGACGCAGCCAAGCGCGCCGTGCAGATGGCGGCCGAGTCGCTGCGCGACCTGCGCATCGCGGAAGTCACCAAGACCGACGTCAAGATCGAGGATGGCCAGGTCGTCGCGTATCGCGTGCGCCTGGCGCTGTCGTTCAAGTACGAGCCGTAAGCGCTTCAGTAAGGGTGCGGCCAGCGCCCGCCGAGATGGCGGGTGATTTCCTCGGCGATATGCGACACGATCGGACCGAGCTGCTTGATCCGCTCGTCCGGGAGCCGTGACGACGGACCTGCGAGCGAGATCGCGCCAAGCGATTCGGCGTGCTCGTCGTAGATCGGCGCCGCCACGCAACGCGTGCCGGGCAGGTGCTCTTCGTCGTCGAACGACCAGCCGCGCTGGCGGATAACCCGCACGCTCGCCCACATGGTCTCGGGCACCGTGATGGTGTTCTCCGTGATGCGCGGCAGGCCGCGCACCTTTAGGATGGCGTCGATCTGCTCGTCGGGCAGCGCGGCGAAGATCGCCTTGCCCACGCCCGACGCATGCAGCGGGACGCGGCTGCCGAGCTTGACGATCGTGCGCATGGTCTCGCGGCATTGCACCTGGTCGATGAAGACGGCCTCGGTCGCGTCGAGGATCGCGAGATTCGCCGTCTCCCCTGATTGCTCCATCAGCCGGCGCATGTACGGGTGGCTCTGCGCGACGAAATCGCGGCTCGACAGGAAGCTCGAGCCCACCGCGAACGCCTGCAACCCGACGTACCAGCGCCCGAGCTCGCCCGCCTGGTAGACGTAGCCCATGCGCTCCAGCGTGGAGAGCAGCCGATGTGCAGTCGAAGGCGGCAACGCGACGCGATGCGACACGTCCGTGAGCGTGAGCCCGCCTTCGGCACGCGCCAGGCATTCCAGGATGGACAGGCCGCGCGTGAGGCTCTGCACCTGCGCCGTCGCGGTCCCGGGCTTCGACGGCGTGCGCCCGCGACGCGCGCCGTGCGCCGGGCGCAGCGGGGGTGGATGAGGAGACGAAACCGACACGGCAGTCCTGAGCGTGCACCAGCCTCGATCATACGCCGCCAGTTGTGCGCTGCGGCATCGGCGCACGGGCGTTGGCATGAGGCGCGCGTCCAGGCGGTGCTCACCGCGGCAGCGCAGGCGAGCGCGCGGCCCGGCTGACCTTCAGACGAGCCGAGGCATGACGGCAAAGCGCGTGCCGGCGATGTCGACCTCGTAACGCGCTGCCAGCAGCGCCTCGTCGGTGAGCGGCGCTTCGCCGCGCGCGTAGCCGAACGCCACCGCGCGCCCAAGCGTGCGGCTGTACCCGGCGGACGTGATCTCGCCGACCGGACGGCCGTCCATGTGGATCGGCTCGCCACCCCATGGAAACGCGGCCGGGTCGTCGAATACGAGTTGCACGAGCCGCTTCCCGACGCCCCGCGCCTGCTGCGCGAGGAGAGCGTCGCGGCCGAGGAACGCGACCGGTTTGTCGAGCGCAACCACGCGCGAGAGCCCCGCCTCGAAGGGCGTTTCGTCAGGCGAGAGCTCCGCGCCCCACGCGCGGCGTCCCGCTTCGATGCGCAGCGCGTCCAACGCGTAGTAACCGGCGTCGCGCAGACCGTGCGCAGCTCCGGCCCCGTGCAAGGCGTCGTAGAGCGTGACGCACTGGTCGGTCGGCACGCACAGCTCGTACCCCGGGCCGCCGACGTAGCTCATGCGGGTTGCGCGCACCCGCGCATAGCCGACGTCGATGTCGCGGGTGGCGCCGAACGGCAAGCCGGCTTTGGAGACGTCGCTCGCGGACAGCGACGTCAGCAACGCTTCGGCCGCGGGGCCCATCACCGATACGATCGAATACGCGGATGTGACGTCCACCAGCACGGCATGCTGGTGCGATTCGACATGGCGCTCGATCCACGCCGCGTCGCGCGTGGCCTGCGCCGACCCGGTGAGGACGAAGAAGGTGTGCTCATCGAGGCGCGCGATCGTGACGTCGCTCTCGAAGCCTCCGCGCGCGTTGAGCAGCGGCGTGTAGATCACCCGTCCTGCGGGCACGTCGACGCGGTTGGCGCACAGGCGCTCGAGGACCGCCGCGGCGTCGCGTCCCTTCAAGACGAATTTGGCGAACGACGTCTGGTCGAACAGCACGACATTCTCGCGGCATGCGCGCTGCTCCTCCAGCACATGCGGCAGCCAGGCCGGCGTACCGAGCGTGGGCGAGGCGGGCGTGGCGCCGGGCGGCAGGAAGTAGTTCGCGCGCTCCCAGTTGAGCTTGGTGCCGAACACGGCACCGCGCGCGGCGAGCCGGTCGTAGAGCGGCGAGCGGCGCAGGGGCCGGACGCTCGCAAGCTCCTCGCGCGGCCAGCGCATCGCGTAGTGCAGCCCGAGCGTCTCCACCGTGCGGTCGGCCAGGTGGCGCCGGTTGGCGTGCAAGGGGGCGAAGCGACGGATGTCGACGTCCCAGGCGTCGAACGGCGGCTCGCCTGCAACGACCCAATCGGCGATGAGCCGGCCCGCGCCGCCGGAATTGGCGATGCCGGCGGAATTGAACCCCGCGCATACGAAGAAGCCGCGCAGCTCGGGCGCTTCGCCCAGGATGAAGTTGCCGTCGAGCGTGAAGCTTTCCGGGCCGTTGAGCAGGAGCTTCACTTGGGCCGTTTCGAGGCACGGCGCGCGATGCACCGCGTTGCGCATCAGGATCTCGAACTGGTCCCAGTCCTCGGGCAGGAGCTGAAAGGCGAAACCGTCGGGAATGCGCGCAACGTTCCAGGGCTTGGCGACCGGCTCGAACCCGCCCATCACCAGGCCGCCGACCTCTTCCTTGAAGTAGATGAACCCGTCCGGGTCGCGCACGACCGGCATGTCGGATGCGATGCCGTCGATCGGCTTGGTGACGAGATAGAAGTGCTCGGCCGAAGCGAGCGGAATGTTCACGCCGCATGCGACGCCGAACTCGCGTGACCATTGGCCCGCGCAGTTGACCACGCTTTCGCAGGCGATGGTGCCGCGCTCCTCGCCACGCCGCCACGCGACGCCGCTCACGCGCCCGTTGTGCGTCGTCACGCCAAGCGCTGCGACGCCTTCGACGATGCGCGCGCCGCCTTGCCGTGCACCGCGTGCGAGCGATTGCGTGAGATCGGTGGGATTGGCCTTGCCGTCGCCCGGTATCCAGACCGCACCGGTGAGGTCGTCGGTACGCAGGATGGGCACGAGCTCCGCCACGCGTGCCGGTGACACGAATTCGAACTCGACGCCGAAGGCCTCCGCGCGCGCCATCTGCCGGCGCATGGAGACGAGCCGCTCGGGCGTGGCGGCGACGTTCACGCTGCCGCATTGCTTCCAGCCGGTGGCAAGGCCGGTCTCTGCCTCGAGCGTCGAGTACAGCTCGATGCCGTAGCGGCTCATGCGCGTCGCGTTGCGCGTCGCGCGCGTCTGGCCGACCAGGCCCGCCGCGTGCCACGTCGTGCCGCATGTGAGCTGCCCTTGCTCGAGCAGGACGACATCGGCTACGCCCAGCTTGGTCAAGTGGTACGCGGTGGACGCGCCCGCAATGCCGCCGCCGACGACGACGACGCGCGCATGTGACGGCAGGGGCGCGGGCTGGCTCATAGCTTCAGCGCCGCGATGCCGGCCACCACGCTCGCCGCACCTACCAGTCGCATCACGCCAAAGCCCTCCTTGAGCCACACCGCGCCGATGACCGCGGCGAAGAGCACGGATGTCTCGCGCAATGCCGCCACGGCCGCCACCGGCGCGAGCGTCATCGCCCACAGCACGATCGCGTACGCGGCGAGGCTGCCGAGGCCGCCAACGATCGCGAGGCGCCGACTGCGGATCACGTAATCGACCGCGGCGCGACCGCGGCGCCACAGCAGCCAGGCGAGGTAGGGCAGGCCTTCGAGCGCAAGCAGCCAGCTCACGTACGCGAACGGGCGGCCGGACGCACGCACGCCGGCGCCGTCGATGAGCGTGTAGGCCGCGATGATCGCCGCGTTGGCGAGCGCCCAGCGCAGCGCCTCGGGCGGATGACGCTCGCGCCGCACGAACGCGATGCTCACGATGCCCGCGCAGATCAGCAGGATGCCGATGGCCAGCTTGGTCGACGGCAGCTCGCTCAGGAACACGATGCCGAGCAGGGTGGTGATGAGCGGCGCGGTGCCGCGCATGATGGGATACGCGAACGAGAGGTCGCCGGTGCGATAGGCGTTCGACAGCGTGACGTAGTACGCGTAATGGATGAGCGACGACACCGCCATGAACTTCCACGCGGCGGGATCGGGCAGGCCCGCCAGCGGAAGCGCGAGGATCGACCACACCGCTGAGCCGACCACGACCGCTGCCGTGTCGAGCATCGGGTCGCCGCCCTTGGCGCGCTTGAGCAGGGCGTTCCAGCCGGCATGCAGCAGGCCGGCGCCAAGCACGGCAAGCGTGACCCCGAGGGTCAGGTCGGCCGGGCCCAAGGGGTCGATCAGCCGAGCGCGGCGGGACGCGCCACTGTCTCGAGCACGGCCAGGTAATGCGCCAGACTGGGCGTGACGGCCGCCGGCGTTTTCGCACGGTCGTCCCACAGACGCACGCGCACGGCGTCGGCTGCGTGCGGCCGCGCGATGAACGCGGCGGCTGCGGCCTCGTCGTATGCGCCGCCCTGGAGCACCAGGCTGCGCTTGGAATCGGCGGACAACGCGTCGTGATAGCCGTCGCGCGTCGCACACAGGTAGCGCTTGGCATCGACGTGCAGGCGGATGGGCTCGAGCACGGCGTCGTCGAAGCTGCCGCGCAGGAACGGCAGTGCAGCGTACTGATGGCGATCGTCGATGCCGCGAATCGTCGGCGTATCGCCCTGGTCGTTGAGCATGTGGCCGAGGTCGTGCAGCAGCGCCGCGGCCACCAGTGGCGGCGGTGCGCCGTCCGCTTCGGCGAGCGCCGCGGCCTGCAGCGCATGCTCGAGCTGCGTGACGCCTTCGCCGTCGTATTCGCGGCCGCCCTTGCGCGCGAACAGCGTGCAGATATCGAAGATCGTCAGCGCCATGGCAGACCGGTTGGCAGCCCGGCGGCACCGGGGCGCCGCGTCGAGTCGACGGGTAGGCAGCGGGGCGTCATGCCGTAGTGGGCTTGCCTTTTTGCCAGGTGGCCGCTGCAGGCCGCTCGGCGTCCGCGAGCGCGGCCAGCTGGGGCTCTTCCGGTGTCTTCAGCCGCGTGCGCGCGAGCACGCCGGCTTCCTCGAGGATGGGATAGGCGATCGAGCAGATGTGCGAGTTGATGCGTCGCAGGTCGGAGATGAGATCGAGGTGCAGCGAGGACGTTTCGATGCTGTCCACCGTGTTGCCCGCCAGGCGCGTGAGATGCGAATTGGCGTACGCGCGCTCCAGGTCACGGAACAGGACCTTCTGCGCGAGGAGCTCCTGGGCACTCTTGAGATCGCGGTTGAGGAACACGGACAGGCCGAGGCGCAAATTTGCGATGAGGCGCGTGTGGAGGTCGACGATCTCCGCCATGCCGGCGTCGGAGAACTTGCGCCCCTTCTCGATCTTCTTCTCCTCGAGGTCGGTGATCACGCGCTCGATGATGTCGCCGATCTGCTCCATGTTGATCGCGAACGAGACGATGTCCGCCCACCGGCGGCCTTCGCGCTCGTCGAGCGCTTCGCGCGAGATCTGCGTCAGGTAGAGCTTGACCGCGGTGTACAGCTCGTCGACGACGTCGTCGAGCTTGCGCAGCCGCTGGCCGAGCGTGCGATCGTTGGTCGTCAGCACCGTCAGCATGCCGGAGAGCATCTGCTCGATCACGTCGCCGATGCGCAGCGCTTCGCGCGCGGCGTATGAAATCGCCAGCGTGGGCGTCTCCAGCGCGGACGGATCGAGGTGGCGCGGCTTGGACGGATCGTCGCTCGCCGGACGCGCCGGCAGCAGGCGCTCGGCGACCGCGGCGATCTTTTCGGTGAATCCGAGCAGCAGCAGCGCCAGCATGACGTTGAAGAACAGATGGAACAGCACCACCTCGCGTGCCTCGCTCAAGCCGAGCCCGCCGATCCAGTCCTCGAGGTGGCCGACGAGAGGCACGCAGACGATGACGCCGATCAGCTTGAACAGGAAGTTGCCGAGCGTCACGCGGCGCGCCTCCGGCGTGGCCCGCATGGTGGACAGGATGCCCAGCACGCCGCTGCCGAGGTTCGCCCCGAGCACGAGCCCGAGCGCGACCGGGAGCGCGATCACGTGCAGCGAAGCCAGCGTGGCGAGCAGCAGCACGACCGCGAGGCTCGAGAAGCACAGGACGGTGAGCAACGCGGACACCAGCATGTCGAGCAGGACGTCGCCCGTGAGCGACGCGAAGATGACCTTCACGCCGGCCGCCTGCACGACGGGCTTGGCCGCAACGGAGATCCATTGCAGCGCGAACATGATGAGCCCCAGGCCGATGAGGATGCGGCCGAAGCGTCCGACCGTCGTGGCCTGGCGCGAGAGGAACATCACGATGCCGCTGAAGATCAGCAGCGGGGCGAGCCACGACAGGTCGAAGGACAACAGCACGGTGACGACCGCCGTACCGACGTCGGCGCCGAGCATCACGGCAAGCGCCGGCGCGGTGCCGATGAGCCCCTGGCCGGCGAACGAGGCGACGATCAGCGCGGCCGCCGTGCTGCTCTGCACCAGCGCCGTGACGACCAGCCCGGCCGAGAACGCGGTGGCGCGGCGCGATACGCTGCGCCGCAGGAAGCGCCGCAGGTCGCCGCCGTACACGCGCATGATGCCCGTGCGCACGATGTGCGTGCCCCACACGAGGAGCGAGACACCGGCCAGCAGGTTGAGCAGGGTCTGCATTCTAGTAATCGGGCAAAAGTGGAAACCTACTTTTGCCCGGATCAGCCAGCCAGGAATCGCCGGCAGAGCCGGACGATTCCTGGTGACAAGAGCGAGTAAAGATCACCACGGTAATGAGTACGTCTTGGTGTTGGTGAAGCTCTTCATCGCTTCCTGCACGCCTTCCTTGTAGCCCAGGCCGGAATCCTTGATGCCGCCGAAGGGCGTGAGCTCGAGCCGGTAGCCGGGCACCTCGCGCACGTTCACCGTGCCGACGTTGAGCTCGCTCACGAAGCGCGTGATGTAGTCCAGGCGGTTGGTGCACACCGACGACGACAGCCCGTAGGCCGTGCCGTTGGAAATGCCGATTGCCTCGTCGATGTCGCGGAAGCGAATGACCGGCGAGACGGGGCCGAACGTTTCCGTGCGCACCACGTCCATCGCGGGATCGACGCGATCGAGCACGGTAGGCGAATACAGCGCGCCTCGCCGCTCGTTGCCGACCAGCAGGCGCGCGCCGCCGGCGATGGCGGCGTTCACCTTGGCCTCGAAGCCGCGCGCGGCCGCCTCGTCGATCACGGTCCCCATGTCGAGCGCCGGATCCATCGGGTCGCCGTAGGTCCACGCGCGCGTGCGCTCGACCAGGCGCTCGACGAAGCCGTCGGCGACGCGCTCGTGCACGAGCATGCGCTTGACCGCCGTGCAGCGCTGGCCGGAGTTCTTGTACGAGCCGCCGGCAGCCAGCGTGGCCGCTTCGTCGAGATCGGCGTCTTCCATGACGATGATGGGGTCGTTGCCGCCGAGCTCCAGCACCTGGCGCTTGTACACCGCCTTGGCGGCGATGTACTTGCCGATCGGCACGCCGCCGGTGAACGTCACCAGGTCGACGTCGGGATTGGTCAGCATCTCGTCGGCGATCTCGGCCGGATCGCCCGTGACGATCGAGAGCATCGGCGGCGGCAGGCCCGCTTCGTAGAGGATGTCCGCCAGCGCGAGCGCCGACAGCGGCGTCTTCTCGGTGGGCTTCAGCACCATGCGGTTGTTGGTGGCGACCGCCGGCGCGATCTTGTGCGCCACCTGGTTCAGCGGATGATTGAACGGCGTGATGGCCGAGATGACGCCGAGCAGCGGCTCGCGCAGGGTGTACACCTTGCGCGACTTGCCGTGCGGCGTGAGGTCGCACGAGAACACCTGGCCGTCGTCCTGCAGCGCGGCGTTGCCGGCGAACACGAACACGTCGCAGGCGCGGCCGACTTCGTAGCGCGAGTCCTTCTTGCCGAGGCCACATTCGGCGGTGATGAGGTCGGACAGCGCCTCGGTGCGGCTGCGGATGATCTCGGCGGTCTTGTAGCAGATCGCGTAGCGCTCGTAGCGCGTGAGCGTGGGCCGATACGCGCGGGCGATGGAAAACGCGCGGCGGATGTCGTCGATGGTGGCCTTGGGCACCGTGCCGACGACTCCGCCGGTATACGGATTGCGCACTTCGATCACGCGATCGCCCGCCACGCGCTCGCCTGCGATGCGCATGGCCTCGCGGCGGATGTCCGGCGCGTTCATGCGGCACTCCCGGTGGCCGCGGCCACGCCGATGAAATTGCGTCCGCGCACGCCGTCGAGCGCCGCGGCCACCATGCGTTGCTCTTCTTCGGCAGCGACCCCGTAGTCGGCGAAGCGCGTGCTGACGCCGAGCCTCCCCAGGAAGCCTTCGAGCCATGCGGGTGCCTGGTCGAGCGGGACGTCGAAGATGCTGGCCAGCACGGCGTCGCGTCCGGCGTCGACGTGCAGCGCGCGGGCCAGCACCATCGGCAGCGTGAAGGAGCAGGCAAGCCCGTGGGGCAGTCCGTGGCGGAGCGTCATGTCGTAGGAGATGGAGTGGGCGAGGGCTGTCTTGGTGTTGGAGAACGCCAGCCCGGCTTGCATGGCGGCCAGCGCCTGACGGCTGCGCAGACCCGGGTTGCGCAAATCGTGCATCAGATCGGGCAGGGTGGCCAGCACGGCGCGCGCAGCAGCCACCGCATGAGTGTCCGACACGGGGTTGGCATTGACGTTCCAGATCGCTTCGAGCGCGTGGGACAGCGCGTCGAGCCCCGCCGCCAGCGTGGGACCCGCAGGAAGCGACAGCGTGAGCTCGGGGTCGACGACGGCCGCCTCCGGCCACGTCTGCGGCAGGTGCAGCGAGTACTTGCGGCCCGCGCCGCGGTCCCACACGGTAGCCCATGGCGTCACTTCGCTGCCGGTGCCCGCGGTGGTGGGAATGGCGATGAGCGGCCGCGTCCGATGCGGCACGAACGGCCGTCCGGTGGCGAGCAACTCGACGAGCGCTGCGAACTGCGCGCCTTCGGTGCCCACCATCAGCGTCTTGGCGGTGTCGATGACGCTGCCGCCGCCGACTGCGACCAGCACGTCGCCTGCCGCATCCGCCGTCCAGAAGTCGCGGTAGAGCGGCGCGAGCGTCGCGACATCGGGATTCGGCTCGGTGCGGTCGATCACCTGCGCGAGCCGCGCGCCGAGCACGGCGCGCAGGCGCTCGACCACGCCGACTTCACCGGCCTCGGGGAAGGTGACGAGCGTTGCACGGCGATCGCCGAGCAGCTGCGGCAGCTGCGCGAGCGCGCCCGCACCGAACACGACCTGCACGGGATTGTGATAGCGCCAGCTCATGGAGGTCATGCGCAATGGTTGAGTGCCAGATCGAAGATGTCGAAGTTGCGCAGCCGCCGGCCCGGCGCCACCTCGCGCAGCGGACGGCTGAACAGCAGCGGAATCGTCTGCTCGGACACGCCGCCGTGCGAGCGCAGCGGCGCGGTGAGTCCGGACAGGTCGTGGCGCGACGGGCTCGTGCCGAGCACGACCAGGCGCTCGGACACGATCACCACGTCGCCGAGGCGATCGGCCGGCAGCTCGAAGCGCGCGGCGGCGGCATCACGCGACAGCACCGTCTCGACCCCGGGCACCGCGGCGAGACGCGCGCACAACGACGCGATGTCCGACCCCGCAGGCAGGTAACAGGTGGCAAACGAGCCGAGCGAGCCGTGATGCACGACGTACGGATCGGTGATGGGCAGGATCACGCGTGCGCGCCCGGCGCCGATCTCGCGGTCGAACCAGTCCTGCAGGAACACGATCTGCGGTCGCCCCGCGGCGTCGGTCTTGGCGTTCATGCCGTGATCGGCGGTCAGCGCAATCGTCGCGCCCAGCTCGTCGAGCGCCTGGAGGTAACCGCTCATCATGGCGTAGAACGCATTGGCATCGGGCGTTCCGGGGGCATGCTTGTGCTGCACATAGTCGGTCGTCGACAGGTACATCAGGTCGGGTCGCTCGTGCTTCATGAGCTCGACGCCCGCGGCGAACACGAACTCCGACAGGTCGGCGCTGTACACCGACGGCAGCGGTCGGCCCACGCGCTCGAGCACGCCGCCAATCCCATGGTCCTCCACCGTCGCCTGGTCGGCCTTCTCGGCGGAGAAGCAGATCCCGCGCATGTGGTTGCCGAGCAGCGTGCGCAGCTTGTCCTTGGCGGTGATGACAGCGACCTTCGCGCCGGCGCGCGAAAATTGCGCGAGGATCGTGTCGGCGCGCAGGTAGCGCGCGTCGTTCATCATGACTTCCTGGTCACGCTCGCGGTCGTAGAAGAAGTTGCCGCAGATGCCGTGCACGACGGGCGGGACGCCGGTGACGATCGACAGGTTGTTCGGATTGGTGAAGCTGGGCACCACGCAATCGCCCAGCAGCGAGGTGCCCCGGTCGCACATGGCACGCAGGTAGGGCGCTACGCCGGCTTCCATCGCCTGCGTGATGTAGTCGGGCTCGCAACCGTCGACGCAGACGATCACGAGCGGCCGCTCCATCCATCGGTAGGTCCTGCCGTTGACGGAGATCGACGTGGGCATCAGGGGCTTTCCTTCATGCGATGGCTTGCGAGACGCGCGCGCGGATCCAGGCCGAAAGCAGCTCGGCGGCCAGCACGACGACGATGATCGACAGCAGGATGGCGGCGACATCCTGCGAGGCGATGCGCTGCACGCTCTCGCGCAGGTACCAGCCCATGCCGCCCGCGCCGAAGAAGCCCACGACCGTGGCGGCGCGGAACACGACGTCCCATGCGTAGATGGACGTGCCGGTCCATGCGACGCGCACCTGCGGCAGCACGGCGAAGACGAACACCTGGGCGGGATTGGCGCCCATCGCACGCATCGCATCGAGCGGACCTGGGTCGACGGCTTCGGCGGCTTCGGCGAACAGCTTGCCCGCGAAACCGACGCAATAGAGGGTCAGCGCAATCGCGCCAGGCAGCATGCCGAAACCGAGCACCGCGACCAGCAGGATGGTCCAGATCATCTCGTGCACCGAGCGGCACGTCATGATCACGAGGCGCGCGAGCGGGTAGCCGATGCGCCGGCTCGGGGTGGCGTTGGCCGACGCGAGCCAGGCAAGCGGCACCGCGAGCACGAGCCCCACGACCGCGGCGAGGTACGACATCTCGAGCGTCTCGAAGACGGCGTGCAGGTAATCGGGCTGCGCGATGTGCGCGAGATTGGGCGGGAAATAGCGCGAGGCCAGCGTGCTGCCCATGCGCCCGAGCAGCCCCGGCAAGCGCCCAAGGTCGATGTCGAGGCGGTCGATGGCATACGCCACGATGACGAGCACGCCCACCCACACGGCATGGCGCCATACCGCATCGGGCACGCGCGGGATGCGCCAGCGCGCGGGCGCTGCATCGTTGCCCGGCGTACCGGCGAAGGCCGCTGCGCCGGTGCGACCCGCCGGCACCGGCTGCTCGCCGGCCAGCTGACGCGACTCAAATGACGGCTTTGCGTGCATAGTGCGAGAACACTTCGCCGAATACGATGAGCAACAGGATCACGACGATCACGGTGGCGATGCCGCCGTAGTTGGCCATCGCCATCTGCCGGAAGAGCACGAGGCCAAGGCCGCCGGCCCCGACGAGCCCCATGATCGTGGAGCGGCGGATGTTGATGTCCCATTCGAAGATGACGGTGCCGAGGATCACCGGCACCACCTGCGGCACGATGCCGTACAGCAGGATTTGCAAGCGGCTGCCGCCGACGGCACGAATCGCCTCGATCGGACCCGGCTCGACGTCCTCGATCGCCTCGGCGATCACCTTCGAGATGAAGCCCACGGAGCGCACCGCCATGGCGAGCACACCCGCCAGCGCTCCGAGGCCGACGGCCGAGACGAAGATGAGTCCCCACACGATCTCGTGCACCGAGCGCGACAGGGTCATGAGGCCGCGGCCGAAGGTGTAGCTCGTCCTGCCGAGCGGCGTCACGTTCGCGGCGCCCAGCCACGCGACGGGCAGCGCGAGCAGGAGCCCGAGCAGGCTCGCGAGCGTGGCCATGAGCGCCGTATCGATGGCCGGGTCCACCAGGTCGGGCAACAGCGTGGTGTCGAACTCGAGGAAGCGGCCGAGCGAGCGGCCGACCGATGCCGCGGTGAGGCGCGTCCAGTCGGTGTCGCCGATCACGATGGCGTAGAGGCTCGCGAGCACTGCCGCGCCAACCGCCCCGTAGAGCAGCGCCCGCAGCGCGTGGCCGCGCCGCCGCTCGTGCACCACGGCGTCGATGCGCCCGTCCAGCACGCCGTCGGCGATGGTGCTCACAGCACCTCCAGCGCGTAGATGTCGTGCATCGCGCGCTCGTCGAGGGCGTCGGGACGGCCCTCGAACTTCTTGACGCCGTCCTGCAGACCGATCACGTGCGTGCAGAACTCGCACGCGAGCTTGACGTCGTGGATGTTGCACAGCACCGGCACGCGCAGCTCGCACGCGACTTCGCGGATGAGGCCCATGACCTCGCGCGCGATCTTCGGGTCGAGGCTCGACGTCGGCTCGTCGACCAGCAACAGGCGCGGGCTTTGCATGAGCGCGCGGGCGATGCCGACGCGCTGGCGCTGTCCCCCCGACAGCCGGTCGGCGCGCTTGCCGACGTGCTCGCGCAGTCCCACCCGATCGAGCAGCGCCAGCGCACGCCCGACGTCTTCGCGCGTGAACCAGCGCGCGACGCTGCGCAGCGTGCCGGTGTAGCCGAGACGGCCGGTGAGCACGTTGTCCAGCACGGACAGCCGCTCGATCAGGTTGAACTCCTGGAAGATCATCCCGATGTGCCGGCGTGCCTCGCGCAGCTCGCGCTGGCCCAGCGCGAGCAGATTGCGGCCTTCCAGCAGCACCTGCCCCCCCGTGGGCTCGACCAGCCGGTTGACGCAGCGGATCAGCGTCGACTTGCCGGCGCCGCTCGGCCCGATGATGGCGAAGAAATCGTCGGCTGCCACGCGGAAGCTGACGCCCTTGAGGATCTCGCGTCCGCCGTAGCCTGCGCGCAAGTCGCGCACCTCGAGGGCGACGCTTGCGTGCTGACCCGGTTGCTGATTGGCCGCCCGCGCGGCCGTTGCGACAGCGGCCGTCACGCTACTTCACACCCGCTTCGCGGATGATGTCGTAGTCCTTGTCGGTCATCTTGACGAAGCGGTCCGACCCCACGTTCTCGAGGTATGCCTTGCCCTCCGGCGTGGTCTCCAGCGTGAGGAACGTCTTGGCGATCGCTTCCTTGAGCGGCGCGCACAGCGTGCCGCGATAGACGAACGGGTCCTGCGGCAGCAGCGGCGAATACCAGAGGTAATTGAAATCCTCCACCTTGACCTTGCCGGTGGCGACGGTGTTCATGAAGCGATGCGTTGCCACGAAGGCGGCATCGGCCTTGCCGTCCGCCACGGCAAAGGTGGACAAGTCGTGCCCGCCGGAGAACGCGATGCGGCCGAAATAGTCCTTGTTGGGTACGTGCGTGACCTGCTTCACGAACACGGTGTCGGGAATCAGCGCGCCCGACGTGCTCGCAGGGTCGACGAGCAGCATCACGGCGCCCTTGAGCGATTCGATCGTGGTGAACTTCGAGCCCTTCTTCGTGATCAGCACCGACTTGTACCCAGGGCCCGCTTCCTGGATGCCGTCCTTCTTCTTCGAGTAGGTGGCAAAGACCTCGATCGAAGGCTCCTTGTTGTGCGCGATGACGTAAGACTCGGGGCCAAGCATGGCGACGTCGACCCACTTGCCCATCAGCGCCTCGACCACCGACGCATACGAGGTGGGCATGTAGAACTCGATCTTCTTGCCGGTGTTCTTCGACAGCAGGTCCATGACGGGCTTGTAGAGCGTCAGCTCGCGCACCGTTTCCTGCGTCGGGATGATCGAGAACTTCAGCGCTTTGGGGTCGTCGCAGCTTTGCGCGCTGGCGGACAACGGCGCGAGGCCGGCCGCGGCAAGCGCGAACGTGCCGAGCAGGCCGAGGAGTGCGCGACGACCGAGGGATGAGCGAGAGTGCAGTGACTGCATGAATCCTCCTGGGTGGAAATGCGCATGCCGACGGCGAGTTGTATGGGATCCGGCGGCCATGCAGGGTAGGTGCGGGTCTGTTCGGGTCAGCGGCTCCGTACTGCGCGTCGCGCTGGCGCGACCGGCGCGTCGTGGCCGTCACCATAGGTCGCATGCAAGCGCGCGCGGCTGGCCATCACGTGCTCCTGCAGCGCGCGGCCGGCCGCAGCCGCCTGTCCTGCGGCGATGCGGTCGACGATGGCGCGGTGCTCGCGCGTGGACACCGGCAATGCACCGCCCTGCGCGAGCGATGCACGACGAAACAGGTGCAGCTCGTTGACGAGCCGCCGGTAGGTATGCAGCAGCTTGCTGTTGCCGGTCAGCTCCACGAGCCGGTCGTGGAAGTCGAGGTTGGCGGCCAGATAGGCATCGACGTCGCTGCGTGCCGTCGCTTTCTCCATGCGCTCCAGAATTTGCCGCAGCTCGCGCACGTGGGCTGCCGTGGCGATCTCCGCGAGGCGCCGGCCGACGAACTCGTCGAGCACGGCGCGCAGCTCGTAGATCTCGTCGGCTTCGCGCAGGCTGATCTGGCGCACGAAGACGCCGCGATTCTTCTCCAGGCGCACGAGGCCCGAGCTCTCCAGCGCGCGAAACGCCTCGCGCACGGGTCCGCGCGAAACGCCCAGATGCTGCGCGATGCTGGCTTCGGTGAGCTTGGCGCCGGCCGCGAGTTCGCCCGCGAGGATCATCCGCTCGATCTCGCGCTGGACGAGCATGGCGAGCGAGCTGGACTGCACGAGGCGGATCGCCGGCGCGTGAGCGGGGGCGTCCGGCGTCGAGGAGGGTGCGTGGGCGGGATCGGGCATCCGGGCGTGGGGCGCTGGCACGAGAGCCCCGAATCCGGTAGATTGTAGACAATCTGGAAAGACGCGTCTACCTGCCTTTCCGCGGCTTTCTTAGACGCGTAGCATCGGCCCTCGTCCGCTCCCACCCCCGTCAAGGAGTTCTTGCATGAAGCCGCTCTCCGCCTTTCGCGTCACGCTCGCCGCGCTGCTGGTCGGCGCGCTGCCGTTCGCAGCCGCGCCAGCGCTTGCCCAGAAGACCCCGCTGCTCGTGTACACGGCGCTGGAAACCGACCAGATCAAGGCCTATCAGGAGGCGTTCAACAAGTCGTATCCCGACATCGACCTCAAGTTCGTCCGCGACTCCACGGGCGTCATCACGGCGAAGGTGCTCGCGGAGAAGGCCAATCCGCAGGCCGACATCGTCATCGGAACCTCGGCGTCGAGCATGGCCGTGTTCGCCAACGACGGCATGCTCGAGCCCTATGCACCGAAGGGGCTCGACAAGATTCCTGCGCAGTACCGCGACTCGCAGAACCCGCCGCGCTGGGTCGGCATGGATGTCTACGGCGCCGCCATCTGCTTCAACACCGCCGAAGCGCAGAAGCAGAACCTGCCGAAGCCGACGAGCTGGAAAGACCTTACCAAGCCCGTCTACAAGGGCAAGATCGTGATGCCCAATCCCGCCTCTTCGGGCACGGGCTTCCTCGACGTCTCCGGCTGGATCCAGATGTGGGGCGAGCAGGATGCGTGGAAGTTCATGGACGCGCTGCACGAGAACGTCGGCGTCTACACGCACTCGGGCTCGCAGCCGTGCAAGCAGGCGGGCGCCGGTGAATTTCCGATCGGCATCTCGTTCGAGTACCGTGCCATGCAGACCAAGAAGTCGGGCGCGCCGGTCGACATCGTCTTCCCGTCGGAAGGCCTCGGATGGGACCTCGAAGCGAGCGGCATCATGAAGGGGACCAAGCATCTGGACGCGGCCAAGAAGCTGATGGACTGGCTGGCGACACCCGAAGCGATGAAGCTCTTCGCCAAGAACTTCGCGATCGTCGCCATGCCGGGCATGAACGAGCCGCTCGAGTTCATCCCCGCGGACTACGACAAGCACCTCATCAAGAACGACTTCGGATGGTCGGCCGC
>DATILY010000104.1:0-9419 GCA_035475895.1 Casimicrobiaceae bacterium
GACGACAACCGCCATGTGGATCACGCGCACCAGCATCAACAACCCCGTCTTCGCGACGATGGTGATGATCGGCATCACCGTGCTCGGCCTGTTCTCGTACGCGCGCCTGCGCGTCGAGCAGATGCCCGACACGAGCCTGCCCTTCGTGTTCATCCTCACCCAGTATCCGGGCGCGTCGCCCGAGGCGGTGGAAGTCGACGTCACCAAGCCGGTCGAATACGCGGTCAACCAGGTCGCGGGCGTCAAGATGATCCGCTCGAATTCGACCGAGGGCCAGAGCGGCGTCTACGTGGAGTTTCGCCTCTCCACCAACGTCAACCAGGCGATCCAGGACGTGCGCGACAAGATCGCCACCGTGCGTCCCGGCTTCCCGAAGGACGTGAAGGACCCGCTGGTCGTACGCGCGGACCAGGACAACAACCAGCCCGTGGTCTCGCTCGCGGTGATGTCCGAGACGGTCGGCCTGCGCGAGCTGACCTCGCTCACCGACCAGACGATCGTCAAGGCGCTGGAGAACCTGCCGGGGGTCGCGCGCATCAACGTCAACGGCCGCGTCACGCGCCAGATCCTCGTGCAGATCAAGCCTGATGCGCTCACCGCGCTCGGCATCGGCGTCGACCAGGTGATCAACGCGATCCGCGAAGCCAACCAGGACGTGCCCGCAGGACGCCTGTCGCGCGGCGTGACCGAGTCGATCGTGCGCGTCGAAGGCAAGATCAAGGATCCGGTGCAGTTCGGCCGCATCGTGGTGGCGCAGCAGGGCGGCGGGCCGGTGTACCTCACGCAGGTCGCCGACGTGATCGACGGCGAGAAGGAGCAGGACTCGATCTCGCGCATCAACGGCCGTGCGGCCATCACGCTCGACGTGCAGAAGGCGCAGGACGCGAACATCATCGAGACCGCCAACAACGTGCGCGCCGCGGTCGCCGACCTGAAGGGCCGCATCCCGTCGGACGTGGAGGTGCGCGTCGCCTACTCCACGGCGGACGCGGTGGAGCGCAGCGTGAACCGCGTCAAGAGCACGATCGTCGAGGGCGGCATCCTCACGATCCTCATCGTCTTCCTGTTCCTGCACAGCTGGCGCAGCACGGTCATCACCGGCCTCACGCTGCCGCTCGCCGTGGTGGCGACGTTCATCGCGCTGAACGCGTTCGGCTTCACGCTCAACTTCCTCACGCTGATGGCGCTGTCGCTGTGCATCGGCCTCCTCATCGACGACGCGATCGTGGTGCGCGAGAACATCGTGCGCCATCTCGGCATGGGCAAGGACCATCTCACGGCGGCGCGCGAAGGCACGGACGAGATCGGGCTCGCCGTCATGGCCACGACGTTCGCCATCGTCGCGGTGTTCGTGCCGATCGCGTTCATGAGCGGGATCATCGGCCGCTTCTTCTTCCAGTTCGGCATGACCGTCGCCGTGGCGGTGCTCGTGTCGCTGTTCGTGAGCTTCACGCTCGACCCGATGCTCTCGTCCATCTGGCACGATCCGCCCGGCTCGCGCTTCGCGCGCGTGCCGTGGCTGGGCCGGTTCATGGATCGCGTCGAGCGCGCCATCGACTGGATGCATCGCCTGTATGCGGTCATCCTCGAGTGGGCGCTGTCGCATCGCGTGGCGGTGCTCGTGATCGCGCTCGTGACCTTCGTCGGCAGCCTGTTCATCGTGCCGCTGGTTGGCACGGAGTTCGTGCCCGAGGCGGACCAGAGCTTCATCTCGCTGCGCCTCAACACGCCGGTCGGCTCGAGCCTCGAATACACCAATGCGAAGGTGCTCGAGGTGGAGCAGGCGCTCAAGCCGATCTCCGAAGCGCAGCTCATGATCACCACGGTCGGCACCGAGGACGGGCGCAATTACGCGCGCGTGAATCTGCGGCTCACCGACGCTGCGGAGCGCACGCGCTCGCAGAAGGACATCGAACGGCAGGTCCGCGAGCTGCTGCGGCCCATTCCGGGGATCGAGCTCGCGCTCGGCTTCGACCGGCCCGTGTGGGTGAACCTGCTCGGGCCTGATCCCGAGACGATGACCAAGCTCATCAACGACTTCGCCGCCAAGGTCGCGAAAGTGCCCGGCATCGCGGATCTCGAGGTGTCGGAAAAGGCGCGCAACCCGGCGCTGTCCATCCGCCTCAACAACGACCAGGCATCCGAGCTGGGCATCAGCGTGCAGCAGGTCGGCTCGACGATCCGGCCGCTGCTCGCCGGCGACACGGTGAGCTACTGGCTCGGGCCGGACGGGCAGAACTACGAAGTGAACGTGCAATTGTCCAGGGACCGCCGGCAGCTTGCATCGGACCTCGGCAACCTGTACCTGTCCACCAACAAGCGCGGGCCCGATGGCGCGCTGCGCATGGTGCCGCTGCGCCAGGTGGCCGAGCTGGTCGAATCCACCAGCCCGCAGATCGTCAAGCGGCAGGAATTGCAGCGGCGCGTCGCGCTCTACGCCAACGTGCAGGGGCGTCCATCCGGCGACGTGAACAACGATGTCGCCAAGATCATGAAGGCCACCGACCTGCCGCCGGGCTATCGGTTCGACGTCGGCGGGCAGGCGAAGGACATGCAGGAATCCTTCCAGGCCGCGATGGCAGCGCTCGGCCTCGCGATCATCTTCATCTACCTCATCCTCGCGTCGCAATTCGCGAGCTTCACGCAGCCGATCGCGATCATGGCCTCGCTGCCGTTCTCGCTCATCGGCGTGTTCCTCGCGCTGCTGCTCACCGGCACGACGCTCAACATCTTCTCGATGATCGGCTTCATCATGCTGATGGGGCTCGTGACCAAGAACGCGATCCTGCTGGTCGATTTCGCCAATCGGGCGCGCCGTGCGGGCGCGCCGCTGCGCCAGGCATT
This sequence comes from Casimicrobiaceae bacterium, assembly GCA_035475895.1. Taxonomy (GTDB): domain Bacteria; phylum Pseudomonadota; class Gammaproteobacteria; order Burkholderiales; family Casimicrobiaceae; genus VBCG01. The sequence goes on from DATILY010000104.1 coordinate 2,845, forward strand.
GCTCGATGCGGGACAGGTGCGTCTGCGGCCCATCGTCATGACCACCGCGGCGATGATCGGCGGCATGCTGCCGCTGGCGCTCGGCATCGGCGAAGGCGGCGAGACGCAGGCGCCGATGGGCCGCGCGATCATCGGCGGCGTGGTCACCTCCACGCTCCTGACGCTCGTCGTCGTGCCCGTCATCTACACCTATCTCGATGGCTGGTCGGAGCGCTTCAAGGCGCGCCGGGCGGCGCGCCGGGCCGCGCACGCGCGGCCGGTGGCAGCAGACGACTGACCCGGGCGGCGCACCGCGCGCCGTCCCCGCTCTTTAACAATCCGGCCCTTCCTTGCGGGAGGGGCTCCGGCCATGCGCTGCCGTGACGGGCGGTCCGGAGCCTCTCCCGGTTACTGGTTGACCGAGTAATTAAACGGTCGTACAGTAACTCCATGCCGCGACCATCGCGCAACGTCGACGCCGCGCTGCTCGCCGCGGGGCGCGCGCTGTATCCGGCCGTCGGCATGCGCGCGCTGTCGGTCCGGCGCGTGGCCGAGCATGCGGGCGTGAATCTCGGCATGTTCCATTACCACTTCGGGTCCAAGGAGCAGTTCATCCGCACGCTCCTCACCCAGCTCTACGACGGCATGTTCGCGGAGCTCGCGCTGGCCGCCGCCAACGATGCACGGCCGGTCGAGGCGCTGCGCGCCGCCGCGATCGTCATCGCGCGCTTCGTGCGCGACCATCGCCTGCTGCTGCGCCGGCTGATGGCGGATGCGATGAACGGTGAGACGCTCGCGGTGGAATTCGCGGCAGCGAACCTGCCGCGGCATTTCGGCGTGATCCTGGGACTCGTTCATGCGGGGCAGCGCGCCGGTGCGCTCAAGCCCGTCCCGCCGGCGCAGGCCGTTGCGTTCATTGCCGGCGCGGTCGGCGGTCCCATCATCATCGGGGGAGCCATCGTCGAGCGCGACGGCATGCCGGCGGCATTGCGGCGCACGTTCGAAACCGCGGTGGTGTCGGACCAGGCACTGGCGGAGCGGGTCGACCTGGTGCTCGCGGGCTTATGCGTCGCGCGACCCGCGCGCAAGACGACGCGATGAGCGTGCGCAACGCCTGCGTTTGCGTCGCCGCCGCGCTGCTTGGCGCCTGCCACGCCGCGCCGCCGCCCGGCTTTCCCGGTTATGTCGAAGCCGACTACGTGCGCGTCGGCTCACCGCTCGCGGGCGCGCTCGCGCGCCTGGCAGTGCAACGCGGCGACAGCGTCGCCGCCGGCGCACCGCTCTTCGCGCTGGAGAGCGAGAACGAGCGTGCCGCGCGCGCCGAAGCCGAAGCCCGCGTGGCCCAGGCACGCGCGACGTTGGCCAACCTCGAAAAGGGCCGGCGGCCGCCGGAGGTCGCCGCGGCGCGGGCGCAGCTCGCGCAGGCGCAGGCCGCGCTCGGGCAAAGCGAAGCCGATCTCGTGCGCACGCAAAAGCTCGTGGCCGATCGCTTCCTGCCGCCGCAAAAGCTCGACGAGTCGCGTGCGGCACGTGATCGCGACGCGGGTCGCGTCGCCGAGCTGCGCGCCCAGGTCGCCGTCACCCAGCTGCCTGCGCGCGCCGACGAGATCGCGGCCGCCACCGCCGAAGTGAAAGCCGCTTCCGATGCGCTCGCGCAAGCACAGTGGCGGCTCGACCAGAAGACCCAGACCGCACCGGCTGCCGGGCTCGTGACGGACACGCTTTATCGGCCCGGCGAGTGGGTGGCCGCCGGCGCGCCCGTCGTCTCGCTGCTGCCGCCGGGCAATGTGAAGCTGCGCTTCTACGTGCCCGAACCTGCGCTCGCGTCGCTGCGCATCGGCGCGCCGGTCGTGGTGCGCTGCGACGGCTGTGCGGCACCGCTTGCTGCGCGCATCACGTTCATCGCGCCGCAGGCCGAATACACGCCGCCGGTGATCTACAGCCGCGAGAATCGCGCCAAGCTGGTCTTCCTGGTCGAGGCACGGCCCGATACGCCGCAACCGTCGCTGCATCCCGGGTTGCCGGTCGAAGTCGCGCTCGAGGATGCCGCACGATGAGCGCGGCCATCGAGGCGCGGCACCTCACCAAGCGCTTCGACGGGCGCACGGTGGTCGACGATTTCTCGATCGACGTGGAGCGCGGCCAGATCTTCGGGTTCCTCGGTCCGAACGGCAGCGGCAAGACCACCACGATCCGCATGCTCTGCGGCCTCCTCATCCCCGACGAAGGCGAAGGCACGACGCTTGGTCACGACATCCGCCGCGAGGCGGGCGCCATCAAGCGCGAGGTCGGCTACATGACGCAGCGCTTCAGCCTCTACGAAGACCTGTCGATCGCCGAGAACCTCGACTTCGTGGCACGGGTGTACGCGGTGCCCAACCGGCGCGACGCGGTGACGCATGCGCTCGAGCGGCTCGGCCTGACGGCACGCAAGGCGCAGCTCGCCGGCACGCTGTCGGGCGGCTGGAAGCAGCGGCTCTCGCTTGCCGCATGCCTGCTGCACGATCCCCAGTTGCTGCTGCTGGACGAGCCGACCGCGGGCGTAGACCCGGCCGCCCGGCGCGACTTCTGGGAGCACATCCACGACCTCGCCGCCGAAGGCATGACGGTGCTGGTCAGCACGCACTACATGGATGAAGCCGAGCGCTGCCATCAGCTGGCGTATCTCGCGTACGGGCGGCTGCTTGCGCAGGGCACCGCCGCGCAGGTCATCGAGCAGTCGGGCCTGGCGACCGCGGTGATCGCGGCGCGGCGCAGCGCCGACGAGCGCTCGCTCGCAGTGCTGGCCCGCACGCTGCATGCCACGGCAGGCATCGAGACGATCGTGCCGTTCGGCACGACGCTGCACGTGTCCTCGCACGACGCCGCCGCCCTGGAGGCCGGCCTGGCCGCTGCCGTGCCGCCGGACCGGTTCGCGGTCACGCACGTGCCGCCGTCGCTCGAGGATGTGTTCATCAGCCTCATGCAGGGCGCCAAGGACAACATGCAATGAGCGCTCGGCACGACGGCTCCGCCGGCGCGGGCTTCTCGCTCGCGCGCTTCGTCGCCATTGCGCTGAAGGAGCTGGTCCAGATGCGGCGCGACCGGCTGACCTTCGCGATGATCGTCGGCATACCCATCCTTCAGTTGGTCCTGTTCGGGTATGCGATCAATACGGATCCGAAGGCGCTCCCGACGGCGGTCGTCGACTACGACCACAGCGACCTGACGCGCAGCATCACGCAGGGCCTTGCGAACACGGGGTATTTCGCGCTGCAGCCGCTGCCCGGCGAAGCGGATGCCGATCGGCTGCTCGCGACGGGTGACGTGCAGTTCGCCATCGTGTTTCCGCCCGACTTCACCCGGCGCGTGCTGCGCGGCGAGCGGCCCGGTGCGCTGGTTGCAGCCGACGCGACCGATCCGTCGGCGACCGGCAATGCGCTGGCCGCCGTCAACCAGCTCGCAACCAGCGTGCTCGCACACGACCTGACCGGTCCCATGGCGTCGCTCAATGCGCGTGCGCCGCCGTTCACGCTCAACGTGCAGCGGCGCTACAACCCCGAAGGCATCACGCAGTACAACATCGTGCCGGGGCTGCTGGGCGTGATCCTGCAAATGACGATGGTGATGATGACGGCGTTCGCGGTGACGCGCGAGCGCGAGCGCGGCACCTTCGAGAACCTGCTCGCCACTCCTGCCACCCCGCTCGAGGTCATGACCGGCAAGATCGTCCCGTACATCCTCGTGGGGTTCCTGCAGTCGGCGATCATCCTCGGCGCGGCCAAGCTGCTGTTCGACGTGCCCATGCACGGCAGCCTTCTGCTGCTGTTCGGCGCGATGATGCTCTACATCGCCGCGCTGCTCGCGCTCGGCTTCACCATCTCGACCGTGGCGCGCAACCAGCTGCAGGCGATGCAGATGACGTTCTTCTTCTTCCTGCCCTCGCTGCTGCTCTCGGGATTCATGTTTCCATTCCGCGGCATGCCGGAATGGGCGCAATGGGTGGGTGAGCTCTTTCCGCTCACGCATTTCCTGCGCATCGTGCGCGGGGTGCTGCTCAAGGGCAACGACACCACGCAGACATGGCCGAGCCTCGTGCCGATCGCGCTGTTCATGCTGGTGGCCGGCGCGCTCGCCATGCTGCGCTACCGGCGCACGCTGGACTGAATCCGGATGGCGCGCTTGGCGCATCCAACGACAGGCGCGCGGTGCCGCGCCGAGGAAGGGCCGTTTGTTACAATGAACTCGCGTTTCACGAGAGGCTTTTCACCATCATGATGGCCGCTGCCCCCTTCGACTTCGAGCAGGCCCGCTACAACATGATCGAGCAGCAGATCCGGCCCTGGGCCGTGCTCGACCAGGACGTGCTCGACCTGCTGTCGGTCGTGCGGCGCGAGGAATACGTGCCGCCCGAATATCGCACGCTGGCGTTCGGCGACTTCGAGATTCCGCTGCCCAACGGCTCGCGCATGTGGACTCCCAAGATGGAGGCGCGCGTGCTGCAGGCGCTCACGCTGGCCGCCACCGATCGCGTGCTCGAGATCGGCACAGGCAGCGGCTACTTCACCGCGCTGCTGGCGAGCAGCGCCGCCGAAGTCCTGAGCGTGGAGATCGACGCGGCCACCGCCGAGCGCGCACGCGCGCGTCTCGCGAGTTTCCGCAACGTGCGCTTCGAGCAGGGCGATGGCGCGCGCGGCTTCGGCAGCGACAGGTACGACGTCATTGTGCTCACCGGCTCGACGCCCGTGCTCCCCGAGCGCTTCATCGAGCAGTTGCGCCCCGGGGGGCGCCTGTTCGTCGTGGTCGGCGAGCCACCCGTGATGACGGCCCGGCTCGTGCGCTGGTTCGGTCCCAACGCCCGCGTGGTCCAGGACCTGTTCGAGACCGTGATCCAGCCCCTCGCCCACGCGCTCGCGCCCGAGCGGTTCGTATTTTGATTGCCCAGGTCACGCCGCGGGAGGTTGCCGACTGGCAGCGGGACACCAGCCGTCCGGCGCCGGTGCTCGTGGACGTCCGCGAGCCCTGGGAAACGGCGATCTGCCAGATCGAAGGCTCGAAGCTCGTGCCGCTGGGCAGCGTGCCGGCGCGCCTGGCCGAGCTGCCGACCGACCGCGACCTCGTGCTCGTATGCCACCACGGCAACCGGAGCCAGCGCGTCGCGCAATGGCTCGAGCAGAACGGCTACGTGCGGCTGTACAACCTGGTGGGCGGCGTGGAGCGCTGGGCCACCGACGTCGATCCGCAGATGGCGCGCTATTGAGCGCGCGCCCCGGCCCTTACAACAACGACATGCTGCGCTCCCGCTTCCCCCTCCGCTTCGTCCTGATGCTCGGCGCGATGCTGGCCGGCACGCATGCACGTGGCGAGGACCTGCTGCAGGTCTATCGCGATGCGCGGCTGAACGACCCTACGCTCGCCGCAGCGCAGGCCAACTGGTCTGCGCTGCAGGAGCGCATTCCGCAGGCGCGGGCGCTCCTGCTGCCCAACGTCAACGTCACGGCGGCGGTCAACGGCAACCTCTACGATGCGAGCATCCACACGCAGCCGCGCTTCGACATCAACGGACGCGGCTTCGGCTTCGGCTCGCTGACCGTGTCGGCGTCGCAGCCGCTGTATCGCTACGCCAACAAAGTGGCGCTCGACCAGGCGCGCGACCAGGTGGAGCAGTCGGACTACACACTGCAATCGGCGCGGCAGGACCTGATCCTGCGCGTGGCGCAGGCGTACTTCGACGTGCTGCTCGCGCAGTTCAATGTCGAGCTGGCCGTGAGCCAGAAGGCAGCCGTGTCGGAGCAGTTGGCCCAGGCGAAACGCAACTTCGAGGTGGGCGTCGCCACCATCACGGACACCAACGAGGCGCAGGCGCGTTACGACGCCATCGTCGCGCAGGAGATCAGCGCGCGCAACGATCTCGACAACCGCCGTACCGCGCTGCGGGCCATCATCGGCCGCGCGCCCGGCGATCTGAAGCGCCTGGGGCCAGGCTTCGAGCCGCAGCTGCCGTCGCCCGATTCGGCCGACTACTGGGTCGACCGCGCCCTCGCGGACAACATCCAGGTGAAGGTGGCGCAGTACAACTTCGACATCGCGACGCTGGAGGTCGAGCGCCAGCGCGCCGGGCACCTGCCCACGCTCGACCTGGTGGGCAGCTTCAACACGCAGGCTTCCAACGGCGGCATCAACCAGAACGTGTCGAGCGATTCCCGGCAGGCGCTCGTCGGGCTCGCGCTGACCGTTCCGATCTACCAGGGCGGCTTCGTCGACTCGAAGGTGCGCGAGGCGATCGCGCTGCAGGACAACGCGCGGCAGAACCTGGAAGCCGCGCGGCGCAACGCGCTGTTCAGCGCGCAGACCGGCTATTCGGGGGTCACGAGCGCGGTGGCGTCGGTGCGCGCGTTCGAGCAGGCGGTGGTGTCCGCGCAGACCGCGTACGAATCGAACCGCACCGGCCAGGAGGTCGGCGTGCGCACGAACCTCGACGTCCTCAACACGCAGCAGGCGCTGTTCCAGACGCGCCGCGACCTGGCGCAGGCGTACTTCAACTACCTGGTCGGCGTGTTGCGCCTCAAGTCGGCGGTCGGATCGCTGACCGACGAGGACCTCGAGGACATCAACCG
>DATILY010000105.1:0-51383 GCA_035475895.1 Casimicrobiaceae bacterium
CACGCCGAACAACGGGAGTGCCAGCAGATTGATGCGATGCGCAGCGCCGATCTCGTCGACGATGCCGCCGATGATGAAGGAAGCGGCCACGACGGCGAATGCGATCGCAGGCCGCCAGCGCAATGCCGCGACACCCCGCGCGAACGCGGGCAATCGCTCGCGCAGGCGGCCGAGGACGAGGCTTGCACGCGTGGACAGGAACGATTCCACTGGCGCCGCTTCGCCGACCGCCGTGGCCGCCGCCATGCTCGCCCATGCGCGATCGTCTTCGGTCCAGACCGGCCGGGTGGCATCCGACCGCTCGACGGCGCGCATCGCGACCACGTCGAGCAGTGCGTGCTCGTTCAGCACCGGAGGGCCCTCGCGCGGCCTCATCTGCGGCGCTGCTCCAGCCGCGCCACGCGACCGACCATCGTGCCCTGCGCGAGGATGACCGCGAGCACCGCGGTGATGACGAAGAAGGTAGCGACGATGGCGAGCATGGGACGCGTCCATCCCGGCGGCCGGGCACACGATGGTCTCACGCACCCGCCGCGGCGGCCGTGCGCACCGCGTAGGAATCGTCCGACACGACGTCTGGACTGGCGCTGCGCAACCGGTAATTCGGGCCTGCGGCGCGACACTCCACGGGCCAAGCGTTCGACGCGGCTGCCTGGGTCATCGGGGGCGTGATGCGACGGCTGCGCGCGCGTCGGTGGCACGCGGGCTGCTAGTAATCGAAGTCCGCGGGCGGCTTCCGCCGCCATCGGCTCAAACCAGCGAGGCCTTCATGAACACGCCCGACAAGTCGAAACCATTCAGCGCACCCAATGCCGCCCCGATGAATCCGGGTGACGAGGCGCCCGCCGGTACGCCTGGCACCGGTGAGAACATCTGTCCCGTGTGTCACGGCACCGGCCAGTTGCGTGGCGAGTCGTGCACCAACTGCGGCGGCTCGGGCAAGATCGTCGCCGGTATCGGCGGCGCGTAAGGGAGAGACACCATGACGCGTTTGCAGAACGAGCCGCCATCCGCCACCCGCGAGCCGCTCATCGACGAGATGATCGACGAGACGTTTCCCGCCAGCGACGCGCCGCAGCTCACCGGGCGGCGCGACGGCGGGGCCGCTACGACGGCACCTGACGCACCGGCCCGCGGCCGGGACGGGCTCGCCCACGGCGTGCAGCCGACGATCGGCAACCAGGGGTCCATTCCGGCGTCCGGCGTGCTCGAGGAAACGGTGCCGCTGTCCGACCAGGGCGTCGTGCACCTGCGCTTCGACGGGGGCTTCCAGCGCCTGCACATCTACCTCGGCGAGGAGGGTCTCGCGCTCGATGCAGCTGCACTGGACCGCCTCATCGCCGTGCTGTCGCAGAAACGCGCGCGCATGTAGCGGCAGCCGATGCCGATTCAGGGCTAGACTTCGCCTTCGCCCATAACAACCTGGAGGAGGCGAGTTCATGAATCGGAGGAACTTCCTGGCCCGCGGCGCCGTTGCTGCGGGCGGTGCAGCTGCAGTGCGCCAGGCCGTGGCGCAGGCACCGGCGTTGCCGTCGATCCGGTGGCGCTGTGCGTCGAGCTTTCCCAAGAGTCTCGACACCATCTACGGTGGCGCGGAGGTCGTCGCCAAGCGCGTCGAGGAGCTCACCGGCGGCAAGTTCCAGATCCGCGTGTTCGCGGCCGGCGAGATCGTGCCCGCCTTCGGCGTGGTGGACGCGATCCAGCAGGGCACGATCGAATGCGCGCACACCGCGAGCTACTACTTCGTCGGCAAGAACAAGGCGTTCGCGTTCGATACGACGCTGCCGTTCGGGCTCAACCAGCGCCAGCAGAACGCATGGATCTACTACGGCGGCGGCCTCGAGCTCGTGCGCGAGTTCCTGCGCGACTTCGGCATCATCTCGTTCCCCGCGGGTAACACGGGCGTGCAGATGGGCGGCTGGTGGCGCAAGGAAGTCAAGACGGTCGCGGACCTCAAGGGCGCGAAGATGCGCATCGCCGGACTCGGCGGCGAAGTCATGGCGCGCCTCGGCGCGGTACCCCAGCAGATCGCCGGCGGCGACATCTATCCCGCGCTCGAGCGTGGCGCCATCGATTCGGCGGAATGGGTGGGTCCGTACGACGACGAGAAGCTCGGCTTCTTCAAGGTGGCACCGCACTACTACTTCCCCGGCTGGTGGGAAAGCAACTCGATGTACTCGATGTACGTCAACATCAAGGAATGGGAGAAGCTGCCCAAGGAGTACCAGGCGGCCATCGAGGCGGCCTCGTACGAAGCCAACACCGACATGATGGCCAAGTACGACTTCAAGAACCTCGCGGCGCTGCAGCGGCTGGTCAAGAACGGCGTCAAGCTGCACGCGTTTTCGGACGAGATCATGCGGGCGGCGCTCAAGGCCTCGTACGAGCTCTACGACGAAGAGTCGTCGAAGAACCCCGCGTGGAAGAAGATCTACGAGCCGTGGAAGGCGTTTCGCAGCCAGGAATTCCTCTGGCATCGCGCCGCCGAATTCACGTACGAGACCTTCGCCTACAGCCATCCCCTGGGGAAATAAGCGCCGCAGGGGCGGTGCCAAAGCGATTCTCCGCTACTTGCCGCCCTGCAGCAGCCGCTCGAGCTCGGCGCCCGCGTCGTCGGATTTCGGTGCGGGCGCCGTTTCCTTGCCTGGCGCGCTCTTGGTCGGGTCTTCGATCTGCCGGCGCAGCTCTTCCGCGCCCGAGCCCTTCAGGGCGCCTGCGGCCTCGGAGATGTTGCCCGTCACCAGGCTCGGAAACGCGATGACGAGCGCCACCATGAGGACCTGGATGCCGACGAACGGAATCGCGCCGCGGTAGATGTCCATGGTTCGCACCGACGGCGGCGCGACGCTGCGCAGGTAGAAGAGCGCGAAGCCGAACGGCGGGTGCAGGAACGACGTCTGCATGTTGATGGCGAGGAGCACGCCGAACCACACGATGTCGATGCCGAGCTTCTGCGCGACAGGCGCGAGGAGCGGCACCATGATGAAGGCGATCTCGAAGTAATCGAGGAAGAACGCGAGCAGGAAGATCATCACGTTCACCACGATGAGGAAACCGAGCGCGCCGCCCGGCACGCTGGTCAGCAGCCGCTCCACCCACAGGTCGCCGTCCATGCCGCGGAACACGAGGCTGAAGACGGTCGAGCCGACCAGGATGAACATGACGAAGCTGGTCATCGTCGCCGTCGATTCGAGCGCCTGGCGCAGCACGCGGTAGCTCAGCTTCCGCCGGGCGAGCGCCATGATGAGCGCCCCGCTCGCGCCCATGGCGCCCCCCTCGGTCGGCGTGGCAACGCCGAGGAAGATCGTGCCCAGCACCAGGAAGATCAGCACCAGCGGCGGAATCAGCGACGTGAACACGCGGATCACGAGCGCACTGCCGCGCAGCGTGCGCGCCTCGGGCGGGCATCCGGGAGCGGCCTGCGGCTTGAACACCGACACGACGACCACCCAGGCGATATAGAGGGCCGCGAGCGACAGCCCGGGAATGAGCGCGCCCTCGTAGAAGTCGCCGACCGACGCCCCCATCTGGTCGGCCAGCACGATCAGCACGAGGCTCGGCGGAATGATCTGCGCGAGCGTGCCCGACGCGGCGATCACGCCCGTCGACAGCCAGTTGGCGTATCCGTACCGCATCATGACCGGCAGCGAGATGAGCCCCATCGCGAGCACCGACGCGGCGACCACGCCGGTCGTGGCGGCGAGCAGCGCACCTACGAAGACGACGGCATACGCGATGCCGCCGCGCACCGACCCGAACAGCTGGCCGATCGTGTCGAGCAGGTCCTCCGCCATCCCGCTGCGCTCGAGAATCAACCCCATGAACGTGAAGAACGGGATCGCGAGCAGGGTTGCGTTGCCCATGATGCCCAGCACGCGCTCGGGCAGCGCCTGCAGCAACGCGGGCTCGATGTTGCCATGCAGGATGCCGATGAGGCCGAAGAGCAGGCCGTTGGCGGCGAGCGAGAACGCGACCGGGTAGCCCAGCAGCAGGAACACCACCAGGCCGGCGAACATCAACGGCGCCATCCACTCGAACGGCATCAGGTCCCGTGCGCCTTCTTGTCGAACGCGCTGGCCGGCACCAGCCCCTTCAGGAAGCCGACGCGCTTGATGATCTCGGACACGCCCTGCAAGGCAAGCAGTCCGAACGCCACGGGGATCAGCAGCCGGACCGGCCAGCGGATCAGGCCGCCGGGGTCGGACGAGTATTCATCGATGTGGAACGAGTTGACCAGCGACGGCCAGCTGTACCACGCGATGATCAGCGCGGTCGGCAGCAGCATGAACACGCCGCCGAGGATGTCGATCCACGCCTGGACGCGCGGCGAGAGCCTGCCGTTGATCACGTCGATGCGCACGTGCTCGTTACGCCTCAGCGCATAGCCGGCAACCAGCAGGAACACCGCCGAGTTGAAGTACCACTGCAGCTCGAGCCATGCGTTGGATGCGAGGCTGAAAGCGTAGCGCGCCAGCGCATTGGAGGTGCACACGATGACGGCCAGCAGACCGAGCCAGGCGACCGCCTTGCCGACGCGCTCGTTGAGGCGGTCGATCAGCGCGGCGACGCGGAGCAGGCTTCGCACGACGCGATCAGCGGCCGACCATCGCCAGCACGTCGGACTTCAGGAACCGTTCGACCACCAGCATGAATCCAATCGAGGGAACGAGCAGCAGCAGCGCCGTGATCGACGCGATCTGATAGTTGCCGCCCATGCTCGCATTGAACATCAGGAGCGGCAGCGTCGTCACGTCGGGAACGCCGACGAAGAAGGTCCCGGTGAATTCGTCGAGCGATTCGAGGAACACGAAGATCGCGCTCGCCATCAGGCCCGGGCCCGCCAGCGGGAGCGTCACCGTGCGAAAGCAGGTCCAGGGCGACGCGCCGAGGTTGCGCGCTGCTTCGTCCAGCGAGTCGTCCACCGCCGCAAAGGCGGCGGAGGCGATCCATACCGCGAGCACCAGGCCGTGCGAGGCGTGCACCAGCACCACGCCGGTGACCGTGCCGGCGAGGCCGATCTGGTAGAACACGCGCGCGATGTTCACGTACACCGGCAGGTTGGGCACTGCCTGCGGCAGAAGGAACGCGAGCAGGATCAAGCCGCGCCACGGCAGGCGCAACCGCGCGAGCGCATAGCCGGCGGGGATGGCGACGGCCAGGCTCAGCGCCACGGTCAGCAGCGCGATCCAGACGCTGGTGCCCAGCGATGCGAGCGCATTGCCTCGCGGCGCGAACACGCGCTGCCAGAAGGTGAAGCCGTACTCGAGCGGGAACTTCGACGGGAAGTACCACTTTTCAGCGAACGCCCACAGCACGAGATTGAGCAGCGGGCCGAAAATCACGAACGCGAACAGCGCCAGCAGCACGGCGCGCGCGAGCGCCTGCGGCAGCGTCCAGCCGACCCGCGGCACATGGCGCAGCGGAACGGAGGGCGGCAGCGAAACGGCGCTCATGGAGAAGTGCGTGTCATGCGTCCGCCTTGCGCACGGCGTGGCGCAGGTAGAAAGCGGCGCCCACTGCCGCGAGCAGCAGCGACACCAGGCACAGCGCGTTGGCGACGGCATAGTCCCCGTGCGTGCTGATGCGATACGCCACGTCGACCGTCATCATCGTGGGGGAGTTCGGGTTGATCATGAGCGGTACCGACAATACGGACAGCATGGTGACGAACGACAGCACCAGGCCGACGAGCAGCGTGCCACGGACCTGCGGCAGCACGATGCCGCCGAGCACCCGCCAGCGCGGCGCCCCGAGGTTGCGCGCGGCCTCGACGTGCGTGCGGTCGAGCGACGCCATCGCGCCGGCCAGCAGCAACGTGACGAAAGGCGCCTGCTTCCACACGAACGCGATCACGATGCCCCGCCAGTCGAGCACGCTCTGGGCCGACAACGGCTCGATCAGCCCGGTGCCGATGAGCACATGGTTGAGCAGGCCGTTCTTGGCGAGGAACGTGCGCATCACCTGCCCCGCCACGACGAATGGGATGAAGAGCGGCCAACGGTACAGCCAGCGCAGCACGGCGACCGCGCGCGGGTTCTCCCCCAGCGTAAGGTACCCGGCGATGGCGATCGCCACCAGCGCGATCAGCGCGGTCGACAGCAGGACGATCCACACCGTGAAGACGAGGTCGTTGGTGTAGAGGTCGAGCGCCTTGTCGAAATGCGCCAGCGTGAACGAGCCGTCCGGCGACTGGAATGCGCCGACCGCGGACAGTCCCAGCGGCACGACGAAGAACAGCCCGACGACGATGAGCGCTGGCGCGATCAGCACGAGGCCGGCGTAGCGGCGATTGCGCGCGACGCGGCGCGCCTCGACTTTCGGGTCGGGCGGCGCGGCGACGGTGGTGATGGCGGGCGTGCTCAAACGGGCATCGTCGTCCCCGCGAAGGCGGGGACCGAGTGTCGTAGATCCGAAGTCGCTGGGCTCCCGCTCTCGCGGGAGCGACAAACGCCTACTTCAGAACCACCCGCTCATACCCTTCCACGATGTCCGTGAAGTAATCGGACAGCGGGAACGGACGGCCGTACTTCGCGAGGTCCTGCGGCGAGATGTCGGTGAACAGCTTGTTGTACGCCGCGGGGTCCATCTTCGACTGCACGTACTGCGGATCGATGCCCGGATACCAGTTGAACTGCTTGACGATGCCGTCGGCCTGCACTTCGGGGCTTTCCGCAAAGTCGATGAACTTCTTGGCGATCGCCGCGTTGGCCGCCTTGGCGGGGATGACGTAGTACATCGGCTGGCCCGGCAGGCCCGGCGACGGCAGCTCGAGCTTGATCTTCGGGTTCATCTTGCCGTCCGCCGCCCACGTGTAGAACATGTCCACCCAGACCGGGCCCATCGCGATCTCGCCGCGATTGAGCATGTCGAGCGTGCCCGCGTTGCCAGGGGTCATCACGACGTACTGGTTGAACTCCTTGAGTCCGCCGAGCGCCTTGTCGATTTGCGGCTTCATGTTCGGATCGTACGGGCCCTTCTCGAGCTTTTCGGCCATGCCGCTGTTGGCGGACACCCAGCCGGTGACGAAGCCCACGCCCGACATGCCACCCTTCACGCCGTTGTAGCCGAACTGCTTGGGGTTCTTCTTCACCCATTCGGTCAGCTCGGCGAAGCTCTTGGGCGGCTGCTTGACGAGGTCCGGGTTGTACGCGAACGCGATCTGGCTGTGGAACATCGGCAGCACGTACCCGTCCACGTTCGCGCCGAGCGCGTTTTTCGCCGTATCGCGCGAGACCAGCTTGCCCGCGCCGACTTCGTTGCGGTAGGGCATCAGCAGCTTCTCGTTGACCATCGTCGCCGCGCCGCGCTGGTGCACGACCGCGACGTCGACGTCCCACGTGGCCGAGCCCGCCTTCTGCTGGGCGGAGAGCTTTTCGTAGATCTTCTGCGACCCCGAGTCGCCGGGGCCCGTGCCGACGGCGCGCACCTTCACGCCAGGATTCATCTGCTCGAACTTGGGCCCGAGATAATTGTTCACGTAATCGACCATGTTCTGGTCGCCCGCGCTGACGACGTTCAGCGTCTGCGCAACGGCCGGACCGGCGCACAGCGCGGCGACGGCAGCAGCAGCCAACAGCATGCGAAGCTTCATGTTTCCTCCCTGCTACGGTTGACGAAGGCTTGCGGCGCGCGGAAACAGCAGCAGCGCGCCGCGCGGAACGGCGACGGCGACGGCCGCGCCCTCCTCGATGCGTTCGGGCGCGTGTCCCCACACGTCCGCACCGTCGGTGCGCACGCGATAGCGATACACCTGCCCGACATACAGCGTCTGGATCACCTGGCCGGCGAGCGCGAGCTCGGCGGCACTCGCGCCTGCCGCGCCCGCCGGGACGACGCGCGCGGCATCCGAGCGGAAATGCGCCGTGAGGGGCTCACCCGGTGCGCCGGCGCCCGGCACCAGCGCGCCGTCGGCGCGGCGCGTGAGCTCGATGGCATTGTCGGCCCCCATGAATCCGGCCACGAACGCCGACGTCGGCCGATGGAAGATCTCCTCCGGCGAACCGTATTGCACCACGCGGCCGGCATCGAGCACCGCGATGCGGTCGGCCAGCGTCAGCGCTTCCTCGCGATCATGCGTGACGTACACCGCCGTGATGCCGATGCGCTGCTGCAGCGCGCGCAGCTCGTGGCGCAGCTCGATGCGCACCTTGTAGTCGAGATTGGACATCGGCTCGTCGAGGAGCAGCAGTCGCGGATCGACGGCGAGCGCGCGGCCCAGGGCGACCCGCTGGCGCTGTCCGCCGGAAAGCTGGGTCACGGGCCGCGGACCATAGTCGGGCAGCTGAAGCAGCTCGAGCATCTCCTGCACGCGCTTGGCAATGGCGTCCTTCTTCCAGCCGCGCATGCGCAGGCCGTAGCCGATGTTGTCGGCCACGCTCATGTGGGGCCACAGCGCGTACGACTGGAACATCATCGCCGTGTCGCGCTTCTCGGGCGGCAGGCCGAGGATGTCGCGGCCTTCGACGCGGATCGCGCCTGCATCCGGCGTGACGAAGCCGGCGATCGAGCGCAAAAGAGTCGTCTTGCCGCAACCGGAGCTGCCGAGCAGCGCGACGAGCTCGCCGCGCGCGACGTCGAGGCTCACGTCGCGCAGCACAGGCGCGGCGCCATAGGACACCGACAGGGACTCGATCGCGAGGTAAGGGGCCATGGATCCGTTGCGTCGTGCCGCTCGGCCGCAAAGGCCGGCGCGCATCTTTGCGGGCGAGTATGCCGTCACCACGGTTACGGGTCCATGACGCACCGCAGCATGGCACGGCCTCGCCCAATGTCCCCGACGCTGACGGGCGCCGCGCGTTCAGGCCGCCCGGGCGTGGTTTGTCGTCGACAACCGCACGTTGCTGCGGCGGCGCCGCTCCCGCGGCCTAGGTATCCGGCTCGTCCTCGTCATCCGGTTCGCCGACGGGTGGCTCGGGCTTCTTGGGCTCGTCCACGGGGGCGATCGGATTGGGCGTGACTGGCGGCGGATCGTCCACCGGGTGCTTGCGTGGCGCCGCCTCGAATGCAGTCGACATGGATCTCAGCCCTTGAAGCGAGCGGCGAGCTTGTCGGCTTCGCGGGCCAGCATGCTGACGTCGACGCCAACGGCGGTGAACAGCGCCCCGGCCTCGATGTAGCGCCGGGCCAGCGCCTCGTCGGCGGTCAGGATGCCGGGCGCCTTGCCCGTGCGCCGGATGCGCCGCAGCGCTTCTTCGATCTGGGGGACCACGGACGGCTCCGCGGTCTGGCCGATGAAGCCCATGGACGCGTGCAGGTCGGCCGGACCGATGAAGATGCCGTCGATGCCGTCAAGCGCGGCGATGGCCTCGATGTGCGCGAGCGCTTCCCGCGTTTCCACCTGCACGAGCACGCACAATTCTTCCTCGGCGCGTCGCGCGTAATCCTTGACCCGGCCGAAGCGGCTGGCGCGCGTGGTGCCCGCGACGCCGCGCACACCGGCCGGCGGATAGCGCGTCGCCGCGACGGCCGCGCGCGCTTCCTCGACGTTCTGCACGTACGGCAAGAGCAGGCTCTGCGCGCCGATGTCGAGGACGCGCTTGATCGTCACGGTGTCGTTCCACGGCACCCGCACGACCGCGGAAGACGGGTACGCCGCGACGGCCTGCAGCTGCGGCACGAGCGATTCGAGGTCGTTCGGCGAGTGCTCCGTGTCCAGCAGCAGCCAGTCGAAGCCGGCGCCGGCGACCGCCTCGACGGCATAGTGGTGGGAGAGCGAGCACCACAGGCCGATCTGTTGCCGGCCCGCGGCGAGCGCGTGCTTGAAGGTGTTGCGCGGAAGGTCCACGGCGAATCCCGTTGGCTAAAGCGCCGACTCTACCCGACCGGCGTCAGGCCCGCGCAGCGGCGCGAAGCGCTGTCCGGCCCACAGCGTGTCTTCGTCATCATCATCGTCATCGTCGTCGTCGCTCCCTTCGTCGTCGTCGGGGTCGCCGATCGGTGTCTCGTCGTCATCCTCGTCATCGCCGGGGCCCGCGCGCACGGGCGGCGCGCCATCGACCGGCAAAAGCGCGTGCATGCAATCGCGCGGTGTCACGGTGGATCCTCGCCGCAATGGTGAATGACCAGCATACACCGCGGCCGGGAGTGTCAGACCTGGTGCAAACAGCGTTGCGCGCGGTGTCGTCGGTGCTGCGCGACGGCGATGGCTGGATCGCGCAGTGCGTTTGTAAATCTTACAAATGACCCGACACGCGGCACGCAGTACGCGCCGAATTTCCGCTGCGTGCCGTTGAATACGGCGTGCGGCGCAGGTAGGCTCTGACGATTGTTTCGCGCGCGCGATGCGCGCGCGCACGCCAGCAACCGCAGGAGCACCGAATGCCTCTCGACGAACGCGCCAACGCTGCCGCCACCGAAGAAATCGCCGTCATCCTGGGCGCGCTCAACGCGCTCAAGCGCGGGGACGCAAGCGTGCGCTTGCCTGCCGAATGGCCCGGCACGCTCGGACGCGTCGCCGACGCATTCAACGACGTGGTCGAGCGCAACCATCGGATGGCCCAGGAGCTGGCGCGGCTGTCGCGCGTGGTGGGCAAGGAAGGCAAGCTCGGCCGGCGCGCGGCGATCGGCGACGTCACGGGCTTCTGGCGCGACTCGATGGACGCGGTCAACCTGCTCATCGACGACCTGGTGCATCCCACCAGCGAAACGGCGCGCGTGATCGGCGCGGTTGCGCAAGGCGACCTGTCACAGACGATGGCGCTCGAAGTCGAAGGTCGCCCGCTGCAGGGCGAGTTCCTGCGCACGGCCAAGACGGTGAACAAGATGGTCGACCAGCTCGGTGCGTTCGCGGCCGAAGTGACGCGCGTGGCGCGCGAAGTGGGCACGGAAGGCAAGCTCGGCGGACAGGCGAAGGTGAAGGGCGTGGCAGGCACGTGGAAGGACCTTACCGACTCGGTCAATTCCATGGCCGGCAACCTCACCGCGCAGGTGCGCAACATCGCGGAAGTGACCACCGCGGTGGCGACGGGCGACCTGTCGAAGAAGATCGCGGTCGACGTCAAGGGCGAGTTCCTCGAGCTCAAGAACACCATCAACACGATGGTGGACCAGCTCCGCTCGTTCGCCTCCGAAGTGACGCGCGTGGCACGCGAGGTCGGCACCGAAGGCAAGCTCGGCGGACAGGCGCAGGTGGAAGGCGTATCGGGCACATGGAAGGACCTCACCGAGTCGGTGAACTCGATGGCATCGAACCTCACGGGCCAGGTGCGCAACATCGCGGACGTTACCAAGGCGGTGGCGTCGGGCGACCTGTCGAAGAAGATCACGGTCGACACCAAGGGCGAGATCCTCGAGCTCAAGAACACGATCAATACGATGGTGGACCAGCTGTCGTCGTTCGCCTCCGAAGTGACGCGCGTGGCGCGCGAGGTCGGCACCGAAGGCATCCTCGGCGGCCAGGCCGACGTGCGCGGCGTGGCCGGCACCTGGAAGGACCTCACCGATTCCGTCAACTCGATGGCGTCGAACCTGACCGGTCAGGTGCGCAACATCGCCGACGTGACGAAGGCGGTGGCGGGCGGCGACCTGTCGAAGAAGATCACCGTCGACGTGAAGGGCGAGATCCTCGAGCTCAAGAACACGATCAACACGATGGTGGACCAGCTCCGCTCGTTCGCCTCGGAGGTAACGCGCGTCGCCCGCGAGGTCGGCACCGAAGGCCGTCTCGGCGGCCAGGCGGATGTGCAGGGCGTGGCCGGCACGTGGAAGGACCTGACGGAGTCGGTGAACTCGATGGCGTCGAACCTCACGGGCCAGGTGCGCAACATCGCCGACGTCACCAAAGCGGTGGCGCGCGGCGACCTGTCGAAGAAGATCACCGTCGACACCAAGGGCGAGATCCTCGAGCTCAAGAACACCATCAACACGATGGTGGACCAGCTCTCGTCGTTCGCCTCGGAAGTGACGCGCGTGGCGCGCGAGGTGGGCACCGACGGACGACTCGGCGGACAGGCCGACGTGCAGGGTGTCGCCGGCACGTGGAAGGACCTCACCGATTCGGTGAACTTCATGGCCTCGAACCTGACGGGCCAGGTGCGCAACATCGCCGACGTGACGACCGCGGTCGCGAACGGCGACCTGTCCAAGAAGATCACGGTCGATGTGAAGGGCGAGATCCTCGAGCTCAAGAACACGATCAACACCATGGTGGATCAGCTCCGCTCGTTCGCGTCCGAAGTGACGCGCGTCGCGCGCGAGGTCGGTACCGACGGTCGCCTCGGCGGCCAGGCGGACGTGCAGGGCGTCGCCGGCACGTGGAAGGACCTGACCGAGTCGGTGAACTCCATGGCGTCGAACCTGACAGGTCAGGTGCGCAACATCGCGGATGTGACGAAGGCCGTGGCTTCCGGGGACCTCTCGAAGAAGATCACCGTCGACGTCAAGGGCGAAATCCTCGAGCTCAAGAACACCATCAACACGATGGTGGACCAGCTGTCCTCGTTCGCCTCGGAAGTGACGCGCGTGGCGCGCGAGGTCGGCACCGACGGCCGCCTCGGTGGCCAGGCCGACGTGCAGGGTGTCGCCGGCACGTGGAAGGACCTGACCGACTCCGTGAACTTCATGGCGTCGAACCTCACGGGTCAGGTACGCAACATCGCGGACGTGACCACCGCCGTGGCGAACGGCGACCTGTCGAAGAAGATCACGGTGGACGTGAAAGGCGAGATCCTCGAGCTCAAGAACACCATCAACACGATGGTGGACCAGCTGCGCTCGTTCGCTTCCGAAGTGACGCGGGTGGCGCGCGAGGTGGGCACCGACGGGCGCCTTGGCGGCCAGGCGGACGTGCAAGGTGTGTCGGGCACATGGAAGGACCTGACCGAGTCGGTGAACTCGATGGCCTCCAATCTCACGGGCCAGGTGCGCAACATCGCGGACGTGACCAAGGCCGTGGCGGGCGGCGACCTGTCGAAGAAGATCACGGTCGACACCAAGGGCGAGATCCTCGAGCTGAAGAACACCATCAACACGATGGTGGACCAGCTGCGCTCGTTCGCCTCCGAAGTGACGCGCGTCGCGCGCGAGGTGGGCACCGACGGGCGTCTGGGCGGCCAGGCCGACGTGCAGGGTGTCGCCGGCACGTGGAAGGACCTCACGGAGTCGGTGAACTCGATGGCGTCGAACCTCACGGGCCAGGTCCGCAACATCGCCGACGTGACCAAGGCGGTGGCCTCGGGTGACTTGTCCAAGAAGATCACCGTCGACGTGAAGGGCGAGATCCTGGAGCTGAAGAACACCATCAACACGATGGTGGACCAGCTGTCGTCGTTCGCGTCCGAAGTGACGCGGGTGGCGCGCGAGGTGGGAACCGAAGGCATCCTCGGCGGGCAGGCGGACGTGAAGGGCGTGGCCGGCACGTGGAAGGACCTCACCGACTCGGTGAACTTCATGGCGGGCAACCTGACGAGCCAGGTGCGCGGCATCGCCAAGGTCGTGACCGCGGTCGCGAACGGCGACCTGCATCAGAAGCTCACCGTGGAGGCCAAGGGCGAGATCGCCGCACTGGCCGACACGATCAACAGCATGATCGACACGCTCGCGACCTTCGCCGACCAGGTGACCACCGTGGCACGCGAAGTGGGTGTGGAAGGTCAGCTCGGCGGCCAGGCCAAGGTGCCGGGCGCGGCGGGCACCTGGAAGGGCCTCACCGAGAACGTCAACCAGCTGGCCGCCAACCTCACCACGCAGGTGCGCGCGATCGCCGAAGTCGCAACGGCCGTCACGCAGGGCGACTTGACGCGGTCCATCACGGTCGAGGCGCGTGGCGAAGTGGCCGCGCTCAAGGACACGATCAACGAGATGATCCGCAACCTGCGCGACACCACGCGCAAGAACACGGAGCAGGACTGGCTGAAGACGAACCTCGCCAAGTTCAGCCGGATGTTGCAGGGCCAGAAGGACCTCAATACGGTGGGCCGGCTGATCCTCTCGGAGCTGGCACCCGTCGTCACGGCGCAGCACTCGCTGTTCTACGTGCTCGATGCAACCGCCGATCGGCCGGGGCTGCAGCTGCTGGCGAACTACGGCTCGCGCGGCGTCGGTGCGCTGGGCACGCGGCTCGACCTGGGCGAAGGCCTGGTGGGCCAGTGCGCGATCGAGAAGCAGAAGATCCTGCTGTCGAACGTGCCGCAGAACTACATCAACATCGCGTCGGGTCTTGGCAGCGCGCCACCACAGAACATCCTGGTGCTGCCGATCATCTTCGAAGGGCAGGTCAAGGGCGTGCTGGAGCTCGCATCGTTCGAGCGCTTCAGCCCGACGCACGAGGCGTTCCTCGACCAGCTGATGGAATCGATCGGCATCGTCATCAACACGATCGAGGCGAACACGCGCACGGAGGACCTGCTCACGCAATCGCAGTCGCTGGCGCACGAGCTGCAAAGCCGCCAGCAGGAGCTGCAGCAGACCAACCAGGAGCTCGAGGAGAAGGCCGGCCTGCTCGCGCACCAGAACCAGGAAGTCGAGCGCAAGAACGCGGAAGTCGAGCAGGCGCGCAAGGCGCTCGAGGAAAAGGCGGAGCAGCTGGCGCTCACGTCCAAGTACAAATCAGAATTCCTGGCCAACATGTCGCATGAGCTGCGCACGCCGCTCAACTCGCTGCTCATCCTGTCCGACCAGCTGTGCAAGAACCAGGGCGGCAACCTTACCGTCAAGCAGGTCGAGTTCGCCAAGACGATCCATGCCTCGGGCAACGACCTGCTCACGCTGATCAACGACATCCTCGACCTGTCGAAGATCGAGTCGGGCACCGTGCTGATCGACCCGCTCGACCTGACGCTGGAGGACCTGCGCCGCTATGTGGAGCGGACGTTCCGCCACGTTGCCGAAGCGAAGAGCGTGGACTTCTTCATCCGGCTCGATCCGCGCCTGCCCAAGTCCATGTACGCGGACGCGAAGCGCCTGCAGCAGGTGCTGAAGAACCTCCTGTCCAACGCGTTCAAGTTCACGCACGAGGGCAGCGTGACGCTCACCATGGAGCCGGCCGAGAGCGGCTGGAGCATGGACAACGACGAGCTCAACCGCAGCACCGACGTGATCGCCATCTCGGTGTCGGACACCGGCATCGGCATCTCGCCCGACAAGCAGCAGATCATCTTCGAGGCGTTCCAGCAGGCGGACGGCAGCACCAGCCGCAAGTACGGCGGCACCGGTCTTGGCCTGGCGATCAGCCGGGAGCTCTCCCGCCTGCTCGGCGGCGAGATCCGCCTGAAGAGCGCGCCGGGCGCGGGCAGCACGTTCACGCTGTACCTGCCGGCGGTGTACACGGCGCCGCGCGCGGTGCGCAAGCCGGCCGCCGACGCACGCACGCTCGAAAGCCAGCGTCACCGCGCAACCGACGGGGTCGACAGCAAGCCGGTGAACGTCTATGAAGCCCCTGCGCTGGCGGTGCCGCCGCCGCCGAGCCGCGTGGTGAACGAGGTCGGGGATGACCGCGAGTCGATCTCACTGCACGATCGCGTGGTCCTGATCGTCGAGAACGATCTCGCATTCGCCCGCTTCGTGCTGGACGCCGCGCGCGAGAAAGGGTTCAAGGGCATCGTCACGTCGCAAGGCGTCTCGGCACTGGCGCTGGCCACCGAGTACAAGCCGGCCGCGATCACGCTCGACATCTTCCTGCCCGACATCGAGGGCTGGCGCGTGCTCGAGCGCCTCAAGAACGATCCGCAGACACGGCACATTCCGGTGGCCGTCATTTCGACCGACGAATCGCGCGAGCGGGCGCTCGGCTCGGGTGCGTTCCAGTTCCTCACCAAGCCCATCCAGAGCAAGGAAGACCTGGACGGCTTGCTCGAGCGTGTCGGCACGTTCCTCGAGCGTCCGGAGCGCAGCCTGCTCGTCGTCTCGCCGGATGCGGGACGGCGCGACGACCTGTGCGCCTACCTCACCGCAGACGACGTGAAGGTCTTTTCCGCCGGTGACTATCGCGCGGCCGCCGAAATGCTCGCGGGGCATGCGGTGGATTGCGTCGTGCTCGATTCGTCGCTGCCCCCGCCCGCCAACGGCACGCTCGACGGGGACACCGACCTCGTCGCTTCGCTTGCCGCGCGTCCGGTGGTCGTTTATGGAGATCACAACGGCGCCGGTCAACCGGGCGACTGGGGCAGCTTCGTGCGCCGCGGCATCGTACGCGAGGCGCGGACGCCTGCCCGCGTGCTGGACCATACGAGCTTCTTCCTGCACCGCGCGCCCGGCAAGATGTCCGACACGCACCGCGACGCCCTGCGCCAGCTCTACGAGGCCGACGACGTGCTGAAGGGCCGCCATGTGATGGTCGTCGACGACGACATGCGCAACATCTTCGCGCTCACCTCGCTGCTCGAGGACCGCGGCATGAACGTCGTGTCGCACGACAACGGCCGCGACGCCATCACGTCGCTCAAGCAGCGTCCCAACGTCGACGTCGTGCTGATGGACATCATGATGCCCGAGATGGACGGCATCGACACGATACGCGAGATCCGTCGCATCCCGGAGTGTCGCGACGTCCCGATCATCGCGGTGACGGCGAAAGCGATGAAGGGCGATCGCGAGAAATGCATGGAGGCCGGCGCGTGGGATTACCTCGCCAAACCGGTCGACACCGAGCTCATGGTCGGCACGCTCCGCGCATGGTTACGACGATGAACGTCGCAAAGTGTCGCGACCGAGGGCGCTTCGCTGCGCTCGCGCCAGCGGTCGCACGATACTTTGCGCCGGTTGAAGTGATCGCCGGGCTCCGGGCGGCCGAGCGCCCGGCTCTCGGCAAAGGCTGGAGGCGCGCCCATCAGAGTTCGCTGCGCGAACTCGTTCAGTTGCGCGCCGCGTGGCTCGCTTCTGCGCAGGCAGTAGTCGAGCGCACGAACGCTTTCGACCCATCGTTCGATCGCTTCAATGGGAGCGGGGACGACAGGCCGTGAAGGCAAATATCCTTGTTGTGGACGACCGGCCGGACAAGCTGCTGGTCGTGCAGGCCATCCTGGAGGACCTGGGGCAGAACCTCTACACCGCCGCGTCGGGCGAGGAAGCGCTGCGGCATATCCTCGCGCGCGACTTCGCGCTCATCCTGCTCGACGTCAACATGCCGGGGCTCGACGGCCTCGAGACCGCGGCGCTCATCCGCAGCCGGAAGCGTTCGGCACACATCCCGATCATCTTCATCACCGCGGACTACGCGGACGAGCTGCGCACCGCGAAGGGTTACTCCCTGGGCGCCGTCGACTACATCACCTCGCCCATCGTGCCCGAGGTGCTGCGCGCCAAGGTGCGGGTGTTCGTCGATCTGTTCCTGCTCGCCGAGCAGGCCAAGCACCAGGCCCAGCAGCGCATCGCGCTCGCCGAGGAAAAGGCCGCGCGCCAGGCTGCCGAGCAGGCTACGCGCCGCCTGGGCTTTCTGGCCGAAGCGACGGCCAAGCTGGCCGCGTCGCTCGACGTGGGCGCTGCCACATGCGAGCTTGCCCGGCTGGTCGTGCCGGCCATCGCCGACGTCTGCCTGCTGACGCTTGCCGAGGATGGCGGCCCCGAGCGCGTCGAGATATCGGCCTCGAGCAAGGACGCGCCCGACGGCATCACGCTCGTCACGCTGGACGCGGCGCCGCGCGGCTGGCTTGGCGACGGACTTGCGCGCACCGTGCGAAGCGGTCAGCCGCAGATGATCACGGCGCCGGCGCGACCGGGCCCGCCCGCGAGCGACGAAGTGGCCTTGCTCGCGCAGCTCGCGGAGGTCTACTGCATCCCGCTCAAGGCGCGCGGCCGCACGCTCGGCATGCTGGCGCTCGGCCTCAACGCGGCGAGCCGCCGCTTCGACGCGGACACGCTCGCCACAGCAACCGATCTTGCGAGCCGTGCCGCGATCTCGCTCGACAACGCCCTGCTCTACCGCAAGATCCACGAGGAAGATCGGCGCAAGAACGAATTCCTCGCCATGCTCGCGCACGAGCTGCGCAATCCGCTCGCGCCGATCAGCAACGCCGTGCACCTGCTCACCGTCCAGGAGCACGATCCCGCGCGTCTGCGGTGGGCGCGCGACATCATCGGCCGGCAACTGCGGCAGCTGGTCCGCCTGGTCGACGACCTGCTCGACGTGTCGCGCATCACGCGCGGCAAGATCGAGCTCAAGCTCGCGACGATCGACGCGGCCGCCGTCGTCGCCGCCGCGGTGGAGACCAGCCGGCCGAACGTCGACCAGCTGGAGCACGCGCTGACGATCCTGCAGCCGCCCGAACCGATTCGCCTGCGCGGCGATTTCGCGCGTGTCTCGCAGGTGCTCGCGAACCTGATCAACAACGCCGCGAAATACACGCCGCGCGGCGGTCGCATCTCCGTTTCCACGGGACGGGAGGGCCGCGAAGTGGTGTTCCGCGTGCGCGATTCGGGCATGGGAATCCCGGCTGAGTTCCTCACGGCGATCTTCGAGCCGTTCACGCAGGTCGATCGCACGATCGAGCGGTCGCAGGGCGGCCTGGGCATTGGCCTCACGCTGGTGAAAAGCCTCGTGCAGATGCAGGGTGGCACGGTGACCGCGCACAGCGATGGCCGCGACCAGGGCAGCGAGTTCGTCGTGCGCTTCCCCGCGGTCGCGGACGTCCCTGCGACGACCACCCTCGCCGTGGACGGGGCACGCATCGAAGCGTCCGCGGCGGGTTTGCGCGTGCTGGTCGTCGACGACAACCGCGACGTGGCCGACACGACCGCCACGATCCTGCGTCTATCGGGCTGCGACACACATGTCGCCTACGACGGCCACACCGGGCTCGACGCCGTGGAGCGGCTGCAGCCCGATGCCGTGCTGCTCGACATCGGCTTGCCGGGTCTCGACGGCTACCAGGTCGCCGAGCGCCTGCGTGCACAACCGGCGTATCGCAAGACGCTCGTCGTGGCGGTATCGGGCTACGGGCAGGACGAGGATCGGATGCGCTCCAAGGCGGCCGGCTTCGACTACCACGTGGTGAAGCCGATCGACCCTGCGGTGATCAATGGCCTGCTCGGGTCGTTGCGCGAAAGCCGGGTGTCGGCCTTGCCGCCCGAGAACGTGGTGCACTTCCCTGCGCGACGCGCCGTGGAGTGACCGCCGGCGCGGCGCGCTCGAAGCGCGTGAGCGCTTCCATGAGCGCGGCCACGATCGCATCCTGAAGCTTCAGCCACGCGCCGCCACCTGCCAGCGGATGGCGCTGGTTCACTTCGAGCTCCAGTCCGACGTAATCCTGCGGCGCGAACCGACGGCGCAACACCGTCGGCAATCCGTCGTTGCGGCCTTCGTAGGGATAATTCCGCCGTACGATGCCCGCGCCATGCGCGCGCAGCGCTTCCAGCCATAGGCCCGCGAAGCGCCGCTCGAGCGCGCGCGCCGGGTCGTAGAGCAGGCCGATATCCGCGCTGCGGGCGACTCCGTCCAGGTTCGGCGTGAACGAATGCGAGCCGATATGCAGCACGCGGTGGCCCCGTGCAATGGCCGCCTCGACTTCGGCAGCCACGGCCCTGTGATGGGGAACGTAGTACCGCTCGAAGATCTCGCGCCGGACGTCGAGCGGCGCGCGCCTGATGAGCGCCGAGAACACGCGCGGGTTGTGCGGGGAGCGATTGAGCTCGACGAGCAGCCGGCTCACGGTCGTTGCAATGAGATGACCACCCGTCACGGCGGCCATCCTGCGCGCGGTCGCGAGCGCCCCCGGGTCGTAGCCGCGGTGCGAAGCGAGCAGAGTACCGTGGCCCGCGAACCATGCGCGGTAGCGTGCCGGTATCCGGTTGCCTCCGTGCTCGCAGGTCACGAGCAAGTACAACGTGCGCTGCGGTGCGCGTGGACGGCGGACCGCGCGTATCGCGTCGTGCGGCATCACGCCACGCGGAACAAGGCGCCGCCGGCCAGGCACGCGCACAATCGTTCATACACTTCGCGGAGTGCCGCGCGCCCGGTGCGTCCTTGCAGCACTGCGAGGATGCGTCGCGCCAGCGGCCCTTCCGCCAGGATGAGCCGCAGCACGCTCGCAGCATCCGGGTCCAGCGCCGCAATGGAATCGTCGCAGCGCTCGATCAGCGAGGCCCACGCCTCACCTGCGCTGCACGGACACGGCACGCCCAGCACCTTGCACAGCGCTGCATCGTCGATGCGCGCACGCTCCGCATCGCGCATGCAGGCACGCAGCGCTGCCGCCAGCGCCGCGGTGGTGAGCGCGCGCTGCGCCTCGTAGCGCGCCCAGCGCTCTTCGAACAGCGCCCGCGCGACGCTGACGATCGCGGCGGCAATCGCGATGTCGGCGCGCGGGCACTCCTGCGTGTCGCACAGGCGAATCTCGATGGCGCTCCGGTCGAAGCGGGCGATTGCGCCGCGCGCGTTGAGCCATTCATGCTGCAAGGTGCGCTCCGGATCGCGCGACGCGATCGCGCGATACATCGGCTCGAGGACACGCTGGTCGTAATCGAGTCGGCTCGTCACGGGAGCGGGAATCATGCCGCCGACCACTTCGGGAATGGTGTCGGCGTGCGTACGATAGACCTCCAGTCGGTGGTCGAGCTCGCGTTGGTGCTGGCCGTCCGCGAGCGGCGAGCTGGCCGCAAGCGCCGGCACGAGGGGCAACAGCGCGCGAACGGCCGCATGCAGGCGCGCGAACTCCACGTCGCCTGCGAACGGCAGGTTCACGTGCATGCTCTGCAGGTTGGCCCAGCCGTGGCGGCGACAATCGAAGATGCGGTCGAACGCCGTGTAGATCTCGGTGCCGTCGCGCGACCAGAGCACCGTTTCGGCGCGCGGGTCCATCCACGGGTGCATGCCCGTGGGCATCAGCATGGCATCGCGCGCGGCAAGCCGATCGTTCGCCTCGCGCACCGCCGCCTGGAACGCGGCGGGCACGTCAGCGAGCGTCGCGACTGGCGCCACGTTCTTGAGCTCGATGACATGCGCGACCAGCTCGTTCGACCAGCCGATCGCACCCCGCACGACGTCCGATGCCGGCGCGCCTGCGAGCGCCGCGAGCAGCGCTTCGGCGTGCGGCCGCACATCGAGCGTCGTGCGATCGACGATCGCGTATTCCAGCTCCAGCCCGACGCCTGCGAACGCGGGAAGTGGCTGTCGAGCGTCATTCGGCACCACGACCGCAGTCCCGTCGGGCACCGGGGCCGCGGGCTCAAGGCGCGCCGCGGTGCGGCGCTGCGACGCTCCGTCGGGGCTCATGTCAGTCGGCCGCGAGGCGGCCGCGCTCGCGGGCACGCCGCAGGAACACGCCCAGCACTTCGCGATACAGCGCGTCACCGAGGATCGCGTCCTCGTTGCCCGCGTCGATGTTCGGATTGTCGTTGACCTCGATGACGTAGCACCGGTCGTCGACCTGCTTCAAGTCCACGCCGTAGAGACCCCTGCCGATCAGGTTAGCCGCGCGCACCGCGGTGTCGATGACGATCTCCGGTGCTTCGCCGACCGCCATGGCGACCGTCGCGCCCTCCACCTTGCGATCGTGCTCCCGCTTGATCACTTGCCAATGGCCTGGCGCCATCAGGTACTTGCACACGTACAGGGGACGCCCGTCCAGCACGCCGACGCGCCAGTCGAACGTGGTGGGCAGCCACTCCTGCGCGACGACGAGCTCGGAGTCCTCGAAGTAGCGCGCCAGCACGCTGTCCAGCGCCTGGCGGGAATCGACGCGCGCGACGCCGTTGGAGAACGCCCCGTCCGGCTTCTTGACGATGCACGGAAACCCGAGCGTCGCGACGATCTGCTCGACACCATCGCGGTCCACGATCAGCGTGCGCGGGACGGGAATCTGGTGGCGCGCGAGGATCTCGCCCAGGAACACCTTGTTGGTCGACTTGAGGATCGAGTCGGGATCGTCGATGACCACCAGACCTTCGGCGACCGCGCGGCGCGCGAACTGATAGGTGTAGTGGTTCGGCCAGGTCGTGTCACGGATGAACAACGCATCGAATTGCGGCAGGCGCTCGATGTCGTGGCGGCTGATGATCTCGGCGTGCATGCCGATCGCACGCGCGACGCGCAGGAAGCGCTCCAGCGCCGCGGGATCGGACGGTGGATCGGGCGCATCCGCGTTGTGCAGGATCGCCAGCGCGGGCCGTGGCGTCGGAGCGATGCGCGGGCGCGCGGGGGCGATCTCGTCGGCCGCGGCCTGCGCCGCGAATCGTCGCAGCTCGCGCGGGATGTCGCGTGGCGTGAGCAGGATCGCGCTCGTCCAGCGCCACTCCCCGCCCCGGTGCTCGAAGCGTGCGCGTACGAGCGGCGCGCGCAGCAGGTCGCACACCTGGCGCGCGGCCGCGTCGTTGCGTGTCGCGGGATCGCGGCCGAAATACGCATCCAGCTCGAACGGCTGCGCCGGATCGGCGTCGATCGTCCATTCGGTGACCCGCCCCGTGGCGGTGAACAGCGCGGTGCCGATGCCCGCCTGCAAATCCTCGATCGTCTTGACGCTGGGCGCAGGCTGATGTCCCCGCGCTTCAGCGACGAGCGAGACGTAATAGCCGCGGCCCTGGTAGCGATCGGTGCGGCAGAGATTGAAGATGCGCGCCGGGCCGGCGGCGGCGTAAGCGGCATCGGAAAGGTAGTCGCGCGCGGTGACGACCGTGGCGCCCGGGAGGTCGTACGGCCAGTCCCGGCGCTGGTTGACGATGAAATAGACGTTCACGGCACGCTCGCCGGCGCGGAGCGCCGCGGATACACGACCAGCAGGTTCGCGTCGTGCGTGACGATCCCGAGCAGGATGGCGGCGACCGCACGGTCGACGCTGATCCAGTACTCGTGCGACTTGCCGTACGGATGGGGTTGATAGGGATCGACGACGAGCACGCGGCGGCGCACCGCATCATGCCCGGCAATGACGACGAAATGACCGACCGGCACGCCGCGCACGTCGTCCGGCGTGTCGTCGACCCCGAACTCCCGGCGGGCGCGGTAGAGGTAGGTCGAGCTGAGCCCGGTGATGATCGGCAGCTTGAAGCGCAGCAACCCGCGCACGAGCGCCGGCGACAGGTCGGCGAAGCGCAGGCGGCCGCCGCGCTCGAGGAACTCGAGATAGCCCTCGGTCACGTCGTCGAGCCGCGGCGTCGATTTGGCCGCGCGCTGCAGCCGCAGGCGCTCGGCGATGTCGACGCCGGGCTGCGTGAACCACGTCGGGTCGAACACCGTGACGTTGTACGTGTAGAGCGCCGCGCGGTAGCCGTTGCGCAAGGCATCGCAGCCGAGGAAGACGGCGAAGGTGCCACCGCGCTCCAGCCGGTGCGTGCGTGCGATGACGTCGTCCAACGACGCGGTCTCACCCCAGTACCGATAGACCGCGTGCAGGCAGGTGGGCCCGCAGGTCGTCTCGTCGGGCTGCGGCAAGGTATGGACAGGCAGCCGCAACGCGCCCGGCGCAATCGTATGGGCGGCTCGAACCGCTCCGTCGATGGCCGGCAAGGGTAACGCGCCCACGGCGCGGCCACCGGCACCCGCCGGTCGGCTTGCGATGCGCTCGCGGCCGCCGCGCGCCGCGCGAGCGTCGTGACCAGCCGCGGGATCGGGATGGTCGCTCATGACGAGGCGCGTGGCCGCGCGCCGCCACGTCCAATGAAGATCAAGCAAGCATGCATGCAGGCCGCAACGCTGCAGGGATCATGCCAATGTGTCGAGGCACGAAAACGCCGCGTAGACGGGGTGATGCACGCGCGGCACGCCGCCAGATCAGTAGGATTTTCCGATTTGGCAGCACCGCTTTTGCCACCGGTGTAGTCATTCGTCGAGGTCGCTGGATGGCTAGTGCGCGCGGGTCCCGGGTCTTCGGTGCATCGAACGGCGCCGCGGCAGCCGGGTCCAAGCGACGTTGCACGCCACCTCGAGGAAGCTCATGAGCGCAGTGACCACCTTCCTTCGCGGCGCCGCACTCGGGGCCGCCGCCATGTACCTGCTCGACCCGGATCGGGGCCGGCGCCGACGGGCCATCGCGCGCGACAAGCTGCGCCGCGGCGCCACGCAGGCGAGCGCCTTCGTCGATGCGGCACGGCGTGATGCGCGCCATCGCATCCAGGCCCTCCGCGCGCGGGCTACGCGGCTGCGCGCATCCGAGCAGGAGGTCGGCGACCTCGTGCTGATCGAGCGCGTGCGGGCCCGGGTGGGGCGCGTCGTCCAGCATCCGCACGCGCTGCGCGTCGGCGCGCTGCGCGGCCGGGTGCAGTTGTCCGGGCCCCTCCTGGCCGACGAGCATGCGCGGCTGCTCGCCGCCGTTCGGCGCGTGCCCGGCGTGCGCGAAATCGACGACAGCTACCTTGCCCTCTACGAAAGCGCCGAGCACATCTCGGCCTTGCAGGGCGGTCGTGATGCGCGCGGCGCAGGCAACCGCCATTGGACGCCGGCCATGCGCCTGGCGGTTCTCGGCGGTGGTGGCATGCTGGCCTTGCGCGGCGTGACGCAGGGCGGCCTTGCACGGCTCGCGTTCTCGATCGCCGGAGCAGCATTGATGACGCGCGCCGCGACCAATCGTCCGCTCGACGCGCTGTTCGACGCTTCCACTGCTGGCGAACGCATGCGCGCCGCACATCGGGCAAGCGAGGACACGAACGACGACTGGACCGCCAGCCCGGCGCCCGCGCGGCCTGCGGCGCAACCGGGACTCTGAGCGTGGCCGCGACGGAGAACGTCCTCGTCGGCGTGTTCGATTCCGCGGAGCAGGCGCGCAGCGCGCATGCCAGGCTGCTCGAGCAGGGCTATGGCGACGGCAAGGTCGACTTGGACGCCGCGTCCTCCGCCGATCAGGAACAGGGTATGGCCGGTGTCGTGGCGCGCATGTTCAGCGGCTTTTTCACGGATGACGATCCGCGCCGCCACGCGTACGCCGACCGGCTGGGCCGGGGTGGCGGCATCGTGGCCCTGCACGGCCTTGCGCAGCACGACGAAGCCCGCGCCTCGGCGATCCTGCGCGAGCACGGCGCGGTGGCGATCGATCGGCATGGGCCCATGCCGCGGCGTGCGCCGCCCGCGGGTGCAGCCGCCGCGCAAGCCGAGCACGAGCTCGCCGCGATGGCGAGCATCGGGCCACGCGCTTACGTGCTGCCGAATGCACCGACCGACTGGGGACGCTTCACCGGACGCTCGCCTGCGTCCGTCGGCCAGGCGCCCGATCCGGCGCGGCCGCAAGGCGAGCTGCGCGACGCGATCGGGCTCGATTCAGCGGCGGACCGCGCAGCCCTCGAGCGGCGCCGACGCAGCTGATCGCGCTGGTGCGCTAGGCCGACGGCGGCGCGTCTGCGGGCGCGCCGCTGCGCGTGTCGCGCACACCGCGCAAGAAAGCCGCGAGCGCGGATGCGAATCCGACGATCGCGAGCGTCGTTCGGAACGGCGCCGCCGCTGGCAGACCCACGGGATGAAACAGCAAGCCGATGGCGCACGCGCCCAGGACGACGCTCGCCAGCATGCGCGCGCGCGGCGTGCGCGCCCAGGCGAGGCCGCCGGCGAACTGCCAGCCGAGCCACGCCGATAGCCAGCCCAGGGAAAGGCCGATGGCGATGTCGAGCGGCCAGTGCACACCCACCGCCGCGCGACTGAGCGCGATGAGGACCGCGATGAGGATGGCGAGGGCCCGCACTGCCGCCTGCGAGTACGCCAGGAACACGATGCCGGCCAGGATGCCCGCAGCGACGGAATGGCCCGACGGGAAGCTGCCGTGATGCAGCGCGGGGCCAAGGACCGTGACACCGTCGTGCATGAGAACGAGCGCTGGGCGGTCGACCGGCACCAGCGCCTTGAGGCCATTCAGCAGCAGCGTACCGGGCAGCGCGGCGATCATGCCGGCCCACGCGGCGTCCGGCCGCGTCCATAGCAACAACGCCGCCATGGCGAACACGGCAAGGCCGTCGCCAGCGTAGGTGGCCGACTCCCAGAACGCGTCGAACAGCGGCTGCGGAACCGCATGCGATCCCGACTGGATGGCACGGAAGACCGCGACGTTGGAACCGGTGACCGCGACGACGGCTGCAGCAGCGAGCATGACGGCCAGCCACGCCGCATACGCGGGCGACATGTGAAATCCGCGGTGCGCTACCTTCATGGTCGCACGCGCGCGACCACCACTTCGCGCCGCGCGAACACGACCTCGTGCGGCGGCAGCTCACCCACGCGATCGATGCGCGTCAGCACGGTCTCGCCCGGTCGCGGTCGGCGCGATGGCGTGACAGCGTCACGATAGACGCTGAAGCTCGGCCAGTTCGCGTTCCACTCGACGACATCCGGCGCATGCCTGAGCGCGCGCCCCGCGGCGGCCACGGGCGCCTGAAACCATTCGATGCCGAGCGGCCACAGCGCGCCCACCAGGAACAGCGCGGGGACTGCGCCGCACACATACAGCTGTGCGTCGATGCGCTTGTCACGCGGCAGGCGCAGCGTCGTGGCGAGCAGCGCTGCGAGGATGATGCACGCCACTGCCGCCGGCCACGCGAGCCCTGCCTGGGTCGCCGCGAAATCGGCCAGAAGCAGCCGCGCAAGCGCGTTGCCCGTGCGTGCAGCGCCCACGCCGGCAAGCCAGGGCATCGCGACGGCGAACGCGAGTCCGGCCAACGCGGGAGCGGCGAGCGCGAAGGTACCCCCGAAGCGCCTCCGATTGATCGCCAGCACGAGAAACAGCGGCGTCATGCCATACAGCAGGTAATGGGGAAGCTGCGTGCGGGAGAACGAAAAGAAGACGAACATGACCACGAACGCGCACCAGGCGAAGCGCTGCACGTCGTCCGCGAGCCAGCCAGCGCGTGCGCCCGCGAGCGCTCCGGCCAACGGGCCGAGGAACGGAAACACGAGCACGGGCAGCGTCACGATGTAATACCAGACGTAGCCGCCGTGCCCGAGCATCGTCCCGCTGAAGCGGTTGACGTTGTGCTTGAGGAGGAACCCGTCGACGAACGCAGTGCCCTGCGCGCGATACTCGAGCGCATACCAGGGCGCGGCGATCGCGAGCAGCACGAGCCAGGCGAGCGGGTCGCGCAGGAGCGTGAAAGGACGCAGCCATTCGCGCCGCGTGACGCAATACAGCGCTACGGCAAGCGCCGGTACGGCGAGCGCGACAGGTCCCTTGGTGAGGACGCCGAGCGCCATCCACGCGAACGCCGCCACGAGGTCGCGGCGCCGGCCATCGGCCAGGTGGCGGTAGAAGGCGAACAGGGAGCCTGCGATGAACGCATTGAGCAGCGCATCCGCCGTCGCCGCGCGCGCCATGACGAGCGGACCCAGCGCGCTCGCAAGCATGAAGGTCGCCATGGCGGCCGAGTCGGGCGCGAAGCGGCGCGCGAAGCGGAAGAGGAGCCACGCCCAGAGGCACGCCGCGAGCGCCGACGGCAGGCGAAACGCCCATTCCACGGGTCCGACCCAGGCGACCGGCAGCGCCTGCAGCCAGTAGGTGAGAATGGGCTTGTCGAAGCGGAGCTCGCCATTGAGGTACGTGGTGATGAAGTCGCCGCGCGCGAGCATCTCGCGAGTCGCTTCGGAGAATGCGCCCTCGTCGACGTCCACCAGCGGCGCCGCGCCCAGGTTCCAGAAGAACAGCACCGCGCAGTACAACGCCAGCCACCAGCCGGCACGGCGCGAAAGTGAAGCTGGAAGGACCGTCGTGCGCGCGGGCGATGTCGCATCGCCCGGGGCGGTCAGCATGGACGCTGCCAGCCCGCCGGCGCGTCGACGAAGCGCGGGTCGACGGCGTAGGTCGCGCGCCGGCCATCGGAACCGCCCATGCGCAACAGGATCTCGGCGAGCACGCCGGTGGTGATCAGCTGGATGGCGGCGAGCACGCACACCACGCCGATGAGCAGCAGCGGACGTCCGCCGATGGGCTCGCCGAACACGAACTTGACGACGGCAAGCCATGCAAGCGCCGCGCTGCCGAGCCCGCCGATGCCAAGGCCGAGCAGGCCGAAGAAATGCCCGGGCCGCGCGTTGTAGCGCAGGAAGAAGTAAACGACGAGCAGGTCGAGCAGCACGTGCACGGTGCGCCACAGTCCATACTTCGTCTTGCCCGCGATGCGCGGCCGGTGATTCACCACGAGCTCGCCGATGCGGCGCACCGGAATCACGGTGACGAGCCACGCCGGGATGAAGCGATGCATCTCGCCGAACAGCGGCACCTGCTTCAGCACCGCGGCGCGAAACACCTTGAGCGTGCAGCCGTAGTCGTGCAGGCGCACGCCTGTCATGCGGCCGATGAGCCGGTTGGCCAGCAGCGACGGGAGCCGCCGCGTGAGAAACGTGTCCTGCCGCTGCTTGCGCCAGCCGGCGACCACGTCGAGGTCCTCGCCGATGAGATGCTGCGCGAGCCGGATGATGTCCTGCGGATCGTTCTGCAGATCACCGTCGAGCGTCGCGACCAGATCCCCGCGCGCAGCTTCGATGCCCGCCTGCATGGCCGCGGTCTGCCCGAAGTTGCGCCGGAACGCGATGACGCGCACGTGATCGCCGCGGCGGGCGCGCTCCTGCTCGAGGAGCTCCAGCGTGCCGTCGGCGCTGCCGTCGTCGACCAGGATGAGCTCCCACGGCCACGGGCTGGCCGCCATCGCCGCATGCACTTCCTGCAGCAGCGGGCCGACGTTGTCGCGCTCGTTGTAGAGCGGGACGACGATGGACAGCCGCAGCGACGGGGCCGTCTCTTGGGTGACTTGGCGCGCCAGGACAGCGGTGGCGTCGTTCATGCAGGAATGGGTGTGCGCCGCGGGGCATTAGTATGCGCCATTCGCGCTCAACCCCTCCTCCGTCCACCGCGACATGCGCCTTCCCCGACGGTTGCACGACCCCTCAGCCCTGCTGGCGCTCGCCGTCGCGGCCGCGCTGGCCATCGGTGTCGTGTGGGGCGTCCAGCACTTCGTGGGTTGGGCTACGGTGGCCGCGACCGCGCGCCTGGTCCCTCCTGGCGCATGGGCGGGCTTCGCGGCCCTGCTTGGGTTGTCGTATTCGGCGCGTGCCGTGCGGCTGTGGCGGCTGTTGCACGATCTCGACCCGCGCGCGCGCCTCGCGCGCGCCGCACCCGTGTTCTTCGTGCACAACGCGCTTGTGACGCTGCTGCCCGCGCGGCTCGGCGAAGCCGCGCTGCCGTTGCTGGCGCGCCGGTGGGTGGGAGTCGACTGGGCGGGCGCCGTCGGCGCCCTGGCATGGTGGCGGCTGTCCGACCTCGCGATCGTCGCAGCGCTTGCGCTTGCGCTGCTCGCGGCTGGCGCGACCGTGCTTGCGCCGCTGTTCGCGCTGGCCTTGGCGGCGTGCGCGCTTCCGTTCGTCGTGTTCATGCTGCGCGCCTCGTTGGTGCGCCTGGTTGCGCCTGGTGCGTCCGGTGGCGGGATGCGGATCCTTGCGGCACGCATGCTATCGGGCATGCCCGGCCGCCTGCCCGCGCTTGCCGCCGACCTGGCGCTCGGCGTGACGTCGTGGTCCACCAAGCTTGCCGCTTTCGCCTTGCTGATCCATGCCGTGCTGGATGCGGCCGGTTCATCGATCCCGCCCGCGCCGCTCCTCGCGGCGGCTGCGCTTGCAGGCGACACGGCCGGTGCGCTTCCCATGCCGACGCTCGGCGGCATCGGACCTTTCGAGGCCGGCCTGGTGCTTGGACTCGGCGCGCTCGGCATCGGAGCGACGCAGGCGCTCGCGATCGGCGTTCTGCTCCATGGCGCCCTGCTCACGAGCATCGTGGCGACCGGCGTCGTCGCCTTGGCGCTTGGCCTGTGGCGCGAGCGTGCGCGCGAGCACGCACGCCAGAATGCGTAACGTTTTGTTGCAGCGAGCGACAACGCAAATGCGTTGTCAGGATGGCATGCGCGATGCAACAATGCGCCTACCTCGCACGCGCTGCGCCGTCCGCCCGACTGCAATGGGCCTCGCCACGACGCACAGCCGTAGCGCAGGATGGACTACAACGGGCCTCACATGCAGGAAAACCCCGTCATGCGCACGCCGCGCCAGGAATTGCATCTGGAGATCGCGCGTGTCGAGCGCGCGCTGCGCGACGCAGTGAACGAGCTGCGGGCGTGCCTGCGCGCCAATCCCGACGATCCGCAATTCAGCGCGCACGCCGCGCGCTGTCTCACGCTCAGCACGCAGCTGCTGGGCGCGGTGAGCCTGCTGGGCCCGGGCGAAGACGAGGATGCGACGCGCGCCGCGGCGCGCGGACTGGCCGATCTCGCGCATCGCCTGACGCAATCGCGCTAGGCGCGCCGGGCCGTTC
Source organism: Casimicrobiaceae bacterium (assembly GCA_035475895.1). GTDB lineage: Bacteria > Pseudomonadota > Gammaproteobacteria > Burkholderiales > Casimicrobiaceae > VBCG01. The sequence goes on from DATILY010000105.1 coordinate 30,135, forward strand.
TACCAGAACTGCGCCGAGGCCAGGCGCGCGCCCTCCGCCATGGCGGCGAGCTTCGCCCACACCACGTCCGGGTCTACCGCCGCCTGCCCCACCCACGTTCCATAGCCGCAGTCGCTGCCTGCGATGACGTTCTCGCGACCGACGAGCTTTGCATAGCGCGTGATCCGCTGCGCCACGAGCTCGGGATGCTCGACGAAATTGGACTTCGATTCGATCACGCCCGGAATGAGGACCTTGTCCTGCGGCAGCTTCACCTTCTCGAACACGGTCCACTCGTGGGCATGCCGCGGATTGGCTGCCTCCAGCGCGATCGCAGTCGGCCGCGCCTTGAACACGATGTCGATGACATCGGCAAGCGGCACGTCGCAGTGATGCGGCCCTTCGTAGTTGCCCCAGCACAGGTGCATGCGCAGGCGGGCAGGATCGAGGCCGCGCAGTGCATGGTTGAGCGCCTCGACGTGCAGCTCGGCCTTGACGCGCCACTCGGCAAGCGAGAGGTCCGCATGCTGGATGTGACGGCCCATGCCGAGATCCGGACAATCGACCTGCAGCGTGAAGCCGGCGTCGACGATCGTCTCGTATTCGGGACGCATCGCGTCGGCGATGGCGAACAGATACGTCTCCTCGTCGGGGTAGTGGTCGTTGCGGAAGAACAGCGAGACCACGCCGGGTGACGCGGCGGTCAGGAACGCGTCGACTGCCGGCGTACGCTCCAGCGCTGCGCGCAGGTGAGCCACGTCGCGTTGCGCCGCGGCCGGATCGCGCACGCTGATCGGGGCGTTGCACGCGGGCGTCTTGCGCCGTGACCGGCCCGGGTCACCGAATACCTTGCGCGCAAGGCGCGGAAAGTCCGCCAGATCCTGGTACACGAACGTGTTGCCCTCGCCGCCGAAGCCGTCGAGGCGATCCTTGATGTACGTCGCATAGCTGGGCTTGCTCATCTCGCCGTCGTCGACGATGTCCACGCCGGCGGCCACCTGCTTGTCCACCACCTCCTGCACCGCCGCGGCCACGCGCGCCTCCAGGGCGTGCACGTCCACCGGCACACCTTCCTCGCGCGCGAACATCGTGCGGATGAGGTCGTCGGGACGCGGCAGGCTGCCCGTGTGCGTCGTGAGGAATCGATCGGTGCTGCGCTTCATGGCGGTCTCCGGGGCGCGTCGCGGCGGGCCCTATCATGCGCCGCGGCCAATCGCCCATGGATCCAGGCCTTTCCCGCAGCGCGCCGAAGACGATGCACGAGGCGTCCATGCGTCATGCACGCGCGCGCGCCGCGATCGCAAGCGTCACCGCTCGTCGAGCTGACTGCGCAGCGTGATGTCCGCGTGGCGTGCAGCGCCTGCGTGCACGTAGTCGATGGCCACGATCGTACCGGGCGGAGGCGCGCGCAGGGCCATGCGAGCCTCGGACAGCGCGAGGGCAGCGGCCGGTTGTCCGTCGAGCGCACGAATGACATCGCCGACAGCCAGCCCTGCCTGCTCGGCCGGGCTGCCCGCCGCGACGTCGACCACGAGGAAGCCGTCCGATGCCAGGTTGATCCACAGACCCGAGCGATCGAATGTCCCGGCGTCGACAGGTGCCGGCACGAGCGGCGTCAGATACATCCTCTGGTGCGCGTAGTCGAAGGTCACCACGAACCGCTTGAGCAATCCGCTCCCTACGTTGCCCTCGTAGTTGGGGTCGCTGAACGAGCCGGCGCGCGAGGTCGAAAGGCTCACAACCGGCTTCTCGACGCTCACGCTGCCCAGCGTCACGAGCGCGCCGCGCACGACGTACGACCGGACGGGTCCTCCGACACCCCAGCCGGTGATCGCCAGCACGCCTCGCGGATACCGGGCGCGCAAATGGGCCCCCTCGACGAAAGGCGTCGTGAGGTCGAGCTCGCTGCGCGATCCGGTGTCGATGTCGAACCGGCCCGGCAGGTCGCCGAAGCGGCCGTCCACCTGCGGCAAGTGATCGTAGAACCGGAACGGGATCGGCGTGCCCGCGTCGCGTGCGTCGAATCGCGCCGGATCGATGATCGTCATGGTCAGCGCGCCGTAGTCGATGCGCACGACGAAGCGGCGGAACACCTCGAATCCGATCATGCCGCCCACGTCGAAGCCCTCGGTGTCCCTGGCCGCGAAGTCGAGCGTGAAGGCGGTCTGGTCGCGCAGGCGCATCCCGCCTACCGCGATCTCGCGCACTCGCACGAAGCCGTTGGTGGTCGTCTTCTCGCCCGCGCCCGCCGATGGCGAAGAACCTTCCGACTGCAGCTGCAGGCGGGCGAGCGTGGAGGGCGTGAGGATCGTATGGCCACCCGTGTCTACGATGAATGGAAACGATCCTTGGCCGTTGACCATGACGTCGACGTAGACATGATTGTTGACGAGGCGGATCGGGACCACGGTGCCCGCCGCGCCGCCATCGATCGCGGCATCGCGTGGACGCCACGCGGGCAGCGCATACGCGGCGCGTGGCCGCGCAGGCGCGATGGCCAATCCGGTCAGGCGCAACGTCTGCATGCCGGCGGGTCCGCTGCCGTCGTCGACCGTGACGGTGTGCGCCACCACCATGCCGTGCTCGGCGCGATAATCGGCGAACCTCGACACGATGCGCAGGAACTGCTGCTGCTCTTCGAGCCGGACCAAATGGTGTCTTGCGGCATCGAACCACGCGTCGAACGGCTTGCCCCCGCGTGGTGTCACGCGCAGGTGATCGGCGGCTGCACCGTCCATGGTCTCGCGTCCGAGGAGCTCGATGCGCGCGCCACCGCGGTCGGCTCGCCACCACCGGTCCGCCTTGCGATACGCCTCGTTCACCGCGACTGTGCGCCGGTCGCCGCCGTCCTGCGGCGTCGCCGCACCGGAGATGTCCTCCATCCATGCGAGCCGGCCGTCGAAGCCCGATGCCCCGCGCGACAAGCCGATCTGATAGCGGTCGACATACGCGCCGGTGCGACGGTCGAACGTGGATCGCGCGACACCGGACATGGCCGGCGTAGACACCGCGTACTGCAGCTCGACGGTTGCCGGTCGCATGAATGCGCCCATCGCGCTGCGATGGGCCGACAGCACGCGGTCGATGGCCGATGGCTGGGCCGCGCGCGCGGATGACGGCCACCATGCCGCACAAGCGATGACGACGAGCGCGGAAGCAATGACGCGTGCTCCGCGCGCGCAGGCCGGGCGAACGGTGACGATGGGCATTCCGCTACCATAGCGGCGTCGACGACGCCCGTCTTGAACGCATTTCACCGACCGCCGCATGAATCGCACGCACCACGCGCCGCACGAAGTCCTGGCGCGCCATCAGCATGCGCACGGCTTCGCCGCCGTCGTGCTGACCGGCCGCTATGCCGAAGCCGGCGACACCGGCTGTCATCGCGTCGAGGCGGGCGACGTGCTCGTCCACCGGGCGTTCGAGAGCCACGTCGACCGCTTCGATGACGCGGGTGCGGATGTCCTGGTGGTCCCGCTTCCGGCGGGGTGGAACGGACCTGTGCTCGGGCGCGTGGCGGATGCCGATGCCGTGGCGCGTACGGCGGAGCGCAACGAAGGCGCGGTCGCGCGCCTGCTGGCGTCCGCGACGACTCCACGCGCGAGCCCCGTCCAGGATTGGCCCGATTTGCTGGCGCGCGCGTTGCGCGACGATCCAGGGCTGTCGTTGGGTGCCTGGGCTGCCGCGCGGCGCTTGCATGCTGGCAGCCTGAGCCGCGGATTCAGGCAGGTGTTCGGCTGCACGCCCGCGCGCTTTCGCCTGGTCGCGCGCGCGCATCTCGCCGTGCGCGCGCTTCAGCAGACACCCGCGCCGCTCGGCGACATCGCGTCGGCATGCGGATTCGCCGACCAGGCGCACATGACGCGCGCCGTGCGCGCGCTGTGCGGCACGCCGCCGGCGGGTCTGCGCACGCCAGCCGCAGCAACCTGTGAGCCGTAGCCGTCCGTGTTACATGCTGGTGGACCTCACGCGCGGGCTGGTGGCGTGGCACAGCCTGTTCGTGTGACGATGCCGCCGATCCACCCGCCCACGTCATGATCAACTGCCCGAACTGCCGCTCCACGATGACGCCACGCAACGAGGATGGGTTTGGAGCCATCCCGCGTCCGGTCGAGGTCGCCTGCTGCCCGGGCTGCAAGCTGTTGTGGTTCGACGATTCGGCGAGCATCCGGCTCACGCCGAAGGGCGTCCTGTCGCTCTTCCAGTACATCGGGCAGGCTCCGCCGGCGAGCAACGCATTGGCCACCTCGTTCGCCTGCCCACGGTGCCACGGGCTGCTGGGCTATACGCACGACCTCCAGCGCACGACGCACTTCACGTTCTGGCGCTGCGCCCGCGATCATGGTCAGCTCATGACCTTCAACCAGTTCCTCGCGGAAAAGAACTTCATTCGCGCGCCCTCACCCGGTGAGCTCGCGAAGCTGCGTGCCACCGTCCGCCAGATCAACTGCTCCCAATGCGGCGCACCAATCGACCTGGCGAAGGACGACGCCTGTACCCATTGCGGGGCGCCGGTCGCGCTGATCGATCCGCAAGGCGTCGCGACGGCCATCCGCGACCTTGCGGCGACGGGCAGCTCGCAGCCGGGCGCGCAGCAAACCGTGACGGCGCTCGGCGACGCGCAGATTGCCGCACTGTTCGACCTGCAGCGATCGCACCGGGACGATGATCGTCGCGATCTCGTGGCGATCGGCGCGGCCGCGATCGGCGCGGCGCTCGCGGCCTGGTGGCAGGCCTCTGAGCGATGAATTCGCGCCCGCCCGATGCAGCCACCTGCGGGTTCCGCCCGGCAGGTAGCCTCGACGTGCGCTGCAATTCGCGGCGCGCAGGCGGCATTTCGTCACCGGCCGTCCGACAACGCCTGCAGGGCGGCTAGACTTCCGCCATGGCGGACATGGTTCTCGGCCGGCGCGGCGCCGCGGGGCCGCTCGTGCTCGTGGCGAGCACCGCGGCGTGGCTCTTGGTGGCGGCCCTGTTCCTGCCGCAGTTCGTGGCGATGGGTCGCGGCGGCGATGCAGCACCGCTGCGCACGGCGCTCGAGCGGCTGGTGGTCGTCTTCGCCCCCTGGCTGCTGCTGACGCCGGCGGTCATCGCTGCCACGCGCCGGCGGCCGCTCACGCCGCGCAGCCTGCCGGTGCATCTGCCCGTCGCCCTGCTGCTGTCCGGTGCGCACGTCATCGCGGCCGCGGTCATCGCGCGGGCGTTCGGCCATGCCGCGGCGCTCGACGAGCGCCTGATCGCGGGGCTGGCCGCAGGCCTGTGCGCGACGGACGTCGTGCTCTACGTCGCGATCGCGGCCTTGACCACCAGCGCGGTGCACGCGCGGGCCGCGGCCCACAGTGAACGCCTGCTGGCCCAGGCGCAGCTGGCGGCCCTCAAGGCCACGCTCCATCCGCATTTCCTGTTCAATACGCTGAACGCCATTGGCGAGCTGGTCCACTGCGACGCACGGCGGGCGCACGAAGCGCTGATGCATCTCGCGGCGCTCCTGCGTGCGCAGCTCGATGCGTCGGACAAATGGACTACGGTCGACGAGGAGCTCGCCTTCATCCGCCGCTACCTGGAGATCCATCGCCTGCTGCTGGGCGATCGCCTGACCGTGCGCTGGGCGCTGCAGCCCGAGGCGCTCGCTGCGCACGTGCCGTCGCAGGTGCTGCAGCCGCTGGTGGAGAACGCGCTCGAGCATGGCATCGCGCCGCGCGTCGCGGGCGGCATGCTTTGCATCGCTGCGAGCATCGAACGGTCGACATTGCGCATCACCGTGGCCGACGACGGGCCCGGCCCGCCGCATCGCCCGGGCAACGGGATCGGCCTCGCGACGACGCGTGAGCGCGTTCGCATCGCAACGCGCGGGCAAGGCTCCGTCACGCTCGAGCGCGATCCCAACGGCGGCACGATTGCGCGTGTCGCGCTACCGCTCGGCATCCCGCGATCGTGACGCCCATCCGCACGCTGATCGTGGACGACGTCGCGCTCGCACGGCGCGCGCTCGCGCGCCTGCTCGGCGTGCACCCCGATGTTGCGCTGGTCGGCGAGGCGGCCAGCGGACGGGAGGCGATCGCCATGGCGCGCACGCTCGTGCCCGACCTTCTGCTGCTCGATGTGCAGATGCCGGAGATCGACGGCTTCGACGTGCTGCAGGCGCTCACCGGCCCCGCTGCACCGCTCACGGTGCTCGTCACTGCATACGACGCGCACGCGTTGCGCGCCTTCGAAGCGCGCGCCATCGACTACCTGCTGAAGCCGGTCGAGGCTGCGCGCCTGGCTGCCGCGCTGGCACGAACCCGCACCATGCTGCGCGGCCGCGTACGCGGCTCCTGCGCCGTGGAGCGCCCCGACCCGCCGCCGCAACGCCTGGCATTCAAGGTCGACCGGCGCACCGTGCTCCTCGAGGCCACCGCGATCGATCGCGTCGTGGCCGACGGCAACTACGTGCATATCCACAGCGGCGCGCGCCGCTACATGGTGCGCCTCACGATGGCCGAGGCGCAGTCGATGCTCGCGCCCTTCGGGTTCGAGCGGGTGCATCGGTCGGCGCTGGTGAACGTCGCGCGCATCGCCGCGCTGCAGACGACGGGCGAGCGCTCGTTCGTGATGCTCGCCGACGGGTCGAGCGCGTCTCTCAGCCGCGGCCGGCGTCGCATCGTTGCGAGCCGCTTGCGCAGCGGCTGACCGCTTGTCACGCGGACGAGGCGCGTCGTCCCATTCGAATCGCGCTGCAGCGCGAGCGCCGGCATGCTCCCGTTTTCTTCAGCGCGCGAGCCTCGCATGCGACTCTTCGTCATCCTTGCAGTGGCCTGTTGCAACGCCTCTGTCGCGCTCGCCGGCGGCTCGTTCAACGGTCCACCGCCCGGTGCGCCCGCGTCCTTCAAGGGCGTGGTCAAGGAATGGGACGTTCCGACTCCGTCGTTTCCACGCGATCCGGCCATCGCGCCCGATGGGTCCGTTTATTACGTGCTGCTGTTCGGTGACAAGCTCTCGCATTTCGACCCGGTCACCGAGAAGTTCAAGGAATGGGACCTGCCGCGGGGCACTCGCCCACACAACGTGCTGGTCGATCCCGCCGGCATCGTCTGGATCACCGCGCAAGGCGCGGGCGCGATCGGCCGCTTCGACCCTGCGACCGAGCGCTTCACGTGGTATCGCGTCAGGGCAGGCGGCGACCCGCATACCCAGATCCTGCCGCCCGATGGCAACCTGTGGTTCACGATGGCGGGCGCGCGCCGCGTTGGCAGGCTCGACCGCACGAGCGGCGCGATCACCGAGTGGTCGATGCCGGGGCATCCGTACGGCATCACGGCCGCGCCCGACGGCAGCATCTGGGTGTGCCTCATCGAAGAGCACCAGCTCGCGCGCCTCGATCCGCACACCGGCGCGATCGACACCATCGACCTGGGCGCGGGCGCGCAACCGTTTCGACTGGCCGCCGACCAGGCGGGTCATCTCTATGCAACGCTGGGTGGACCCAACGAGCTCGCACGCATCGATCCGGCGACGCGCAAGGTGGACAAGCGCTGGAAGCTGCCCGCCGGGTCGCAGGGCAACGCCTATGCGGTCACAATCGACGGCGCGGGCACCGTGTGGGTCAATGAATTGAAGTCGGACACGCTCGTGCGATTCGACCCGCGCGACGAATCGATGCAGGTCATCCCGCTGCCGAGCAAGCGGGCTGCCATCCGCAAGATGGTCGTCGACCAGCAGGGGCGCCTGTGGTATCTCGGCACCAACAACGCGAAGCTCGGTCGGGTCGAGTGAGGCAGGTCCATGCGCCCGCCCCCGGCGGTCGCGGCCGACGTGTCACTGCAGTCCGAGCTTGCGGGCGAAATACGTGAACTCGCGCGCGCGCATCGCAGCCTTTTCCTCGAGCGTCGCCCCGGCACCGTGGCCGCCCTGGATCACTTCGTAGTACAGGTACGGCATGCCCATGGCGGAGAGCTTTGCCGCGAACTTGCGTGCATGCTGCGGCCCGACGCGATCGTCCTTCGTCGTGGTCCAGATCAACGGCTCGGGATAGGCTACACCGGGCTTCACGTTCTGATACGGCGAAATGGACGCGAGGAACGCACGCTCCGCCGGGTTGGACACGCTGCCGTACTCGCCCACCCACGAGCTGCCCGCGGCGATGTGCTCATAGCGCAGCATGTCGAGCAGCGGCACCTGCATGTCGACCGCGGCGAACAGGTCGGGGTGCTGGATCATCTCGACGCCCATCAGCAGGCCGCCATTGGAGCCGCCCATGATCCCGAGGTGCGCGGGGCTCGTGACGCGTCGTGCGACGAGGTCTTTGGCGACGGCCGCGAAATCGTCGAAGATCCGCTGCCGTTGCGTCTTCAGGCCGGCCGTGTGCCACGCGGGGCCGAATTCGCCGCCACCACGAATGTTGGCAAGGACGAACGCGCCGCCGTGTTCGAGCCAGAGCTTGCCGGTCTCGGGCGAGTAGTACGGCGTTTCGGTCGACAGGAATCCGCCATACGCGTTGAGGATGGTGGGTGTCGTACCGTCGAGCTTCATGTCGACCGGGCGCACCAGGAAATAGGGAATCCGCGTTCCGTCCGTGGACGTTGCAGCCAGCTGCTCGACCACGCTGCGCGATGCATCGAACCGCGCGGGCAGCGTCTTGACCGTCGTGAGCGCGCCGCTCCCGAGATCGGCCAGCCATAGCGTCGTCGGCGTCAGGAAACCGGTGACGCTGACGAACGCGCGGTCGCTGTGGAGATCCGCGTCGGCAACGTGGATGGACGCGTTGTCCGGCAGCGCCAGCGCGCGTCTCGACCATCCGCCACCGCGCGTTGGCGTGTACACGTACGCGCGACCCTTGACGTTGTCCAACGCCGAGACGAGGAGCCTGCCATGGGTGGCACGCGCCGCGACGAACGCTTCACGCGGCCCGGGGGCATACACGAGCGTGGGCTGCAGGTGCTGCGGTGCCCGCCTGGCCGCTGCCAGGTCGAGCGAGATCACCGATCCCTGCGCGAAGTGCTGTCCTCGGGGCGTGTTCCAATCCTCCCGCAGGTTGACGATCAACCGACCATCCACCAGCGCCGCAACGTCCGTTTTCGGCGGCAGGTCGAGCCGCGTCGTGCCGTCGGATCCGACGAGACGATATTCCTGCTCGTAGAACGACAGTGAGCGCACGACCATCACGGCCTGGTGGCCCGCCCCGTCGTGCAGGGTCAATGGCGATGCACCCACGTCGTCCGCGGTGCCGCGAAACACTTCGACGGCCGACGACAGGGGTTGTCCGCGCGCGAGACGCTTGACGACGAAGGGATACCCCGAGCGCGTCAGCTCGCCCGCCGACCATTCGCGTGCGACGAGCAACGTATCGTCGTCCTGCCAGGCCGCGGACTGCTTGCCCCGGGGCAGCGCGAAGCCACCCTCGACGAACGCTGCCCGCGGCACGTCGAACTCGCGCAGCACGACCGCGTCCTCGCCGCCGTCGGACAGCGCCACCATGCAGCGGCGCTCCGCGGGCTCCTGGCATTCGGCACCGGACCAGAACCAGTTGGCGTTCTCCGCGCGCGCGAGCGCATCGAGGTCGAGCACCGTTTTCCAAGCCGGCGCCGGGGTGCCGTAGTCGGCAAGTGTCGTGCGGCGCCAGATGCCGCGCACGTGATCGGCGTCCTGCCAAAGATTGAAGACCTGCCCACCGATGAAGTGCGGCGCGGGGATCCTGTCCTTGGCCTGGCCGAGGGTCAATGCGTCCTCGAAGAAGCCCCGATAGCGCCGATCCGCTTCGAGCACGGCCGCGGTCTTCGCGTTTTCCGCCCGCACCCAATCCATCGCTCGCGGACCGTCCACGTCCTCGAGCCAGAAGAACGGGTCGTCCGCGGGCGCCGAACCGGCTTCACCGGCAGCAGTGGCCATGCTGGTCGACACGACACCAAGGATTGCGATGAGCAGAGCGCGGGCGAGCGGCATGCTGACCATCCTTTACGGAGAAATCGGCGATTGCAGGACAGGAGGCGAATCGTCGGCCGGCCTTACATGTCAGCTCGGCGCACTTCGAGTGCCTCATTGCAGGCGCCTGATGATCCTGCTGTTTCGGTGCCGGGCGCAAAACGTGCTTGGCCGCGGGCCTTGCAGGCATTCGGACGACTCGGGGACCATCATGACGATCGCACGACGTATCGTTGTTGCGTTGGCACTGGCTGCCGGACTGGCCGCTGCCCCCGCTCGCGCAACGATCATCACCGCGGGCAGCTACGATTTCAACCTGGATTTCACCGCGGCAATGCCGTACGACTGGGCGAACGTCCAGTTCGTGGTCGCGTCGCTGGCGGCAGGACAGCATGTTTCGGTCACCTTCTTTCCGGATCTCAACGAGGGCGGGGTCCCGATCGGTCCGGGAACCCTTCCGGGCCCGTTCAGCGTGCCGATCACGATCGTCGCGGGTACGAGTGACCCTGGGCTGTTGGACGGCATTTTCTCCGTGCGCTTTACCCTGGATGTCGGAACGGCCGATATCGGCTCGCCGTTCGCATTCGTATCCCACCTATTTGCCGGCCCGCCGATCGCATCGGTCCCGCTGTTGTTCCAGGCCACCGTGCCGGAGCCCGGCACGTTCGCGCTGCTGGCAGTCGGTTTGGCCGCATTGGCGTTCGCGCGGCGTCGCGTCTGGCAGGTGCGGGTTGGATAGGACAGCAGGGCGTTGATCTGCATGAGCAGGCAATCGATGGCCGGGCGGAGGGGCTTGCCGGCCGGTGTCGCACGGCTCCAGAATGGGGCATCGTACGCGATCCATTCCAGGGAGGCTTGACGTGAACGCGCCCTCACCGCGGCTGCTGACGGGGCTCTGGTTCTTTGCGGCATTCCTCGCGCTGGTCGCGTTCGCCATCGGCTATTTCAAGTCGGGCACGGTCGATTGGGTTCCCCTTGTGGCCACCTTCATCCTCGCTGGAGTGGGCATCGCGAGCGCGCGTCGAAACAAGCCGCGCGGGTAGTGGCCCCCGGAGCGTGCCACCGCGAGGCCGATCCGCTCCCTCGTCACGCGCGAAGGGCATCTTGCCTTTTGTCCCAAACGCACTAAGCTAGTGCCGGTGCAAGCCGGCCAGGCCGGCACGCCGCGCAATCGAAGCACCGTACGTCGCTGTGGACGCGATGCGCAATGCATCGCCAAGATTCCCTGCACAGGAGCGCTCCGATGAAGAAGAAGCTTCCGATGGCGGCGTACATCATGATCGCGATGGTGCTCGGCATCCTGGTCGGGTACATGGTCTTCACGAGCTACCCCGACAAGAAGACCGCGACGCAGATCGCGGGCTACATCTCGATTCTCTCCGACGTGTTCCTGCGGCTGATCAAGATGCTGATCGGGCCGCTCGTGTTCTCCACGCTGGTCGTCGGCATCGCGCACATGGGCGACGCCAAGAGCGTGGGACGCATCTTCGCCAAGGCGCTCGGCTGGTTCGTCATCGCGTCGATCGTCTCGCTGCTGCTCGGCCTGCTCCTCGCAAACCTGCTGCAGCCGGGCAAGAACCTCGGGTTGCCGCTGCCGGACATCGGCGCAGCCACCAACCTCAAGACCGCCTCCTTCACGCTGAAGGAATTCGTCACGCACCTCGTGCCGCGGTCCTTCGCCGAAGCCATGACGAACAACGAGATCCTGCAGATCGTGGTGTTCTCCATGTTCTTCGGCGTCGCGCTGGCCGCGCTGGGCGAGGTTGGCGCGGCGCTGACCAAGGTGATCGACGCGCTCGCGCACGTCATGCTCAAGATCACGGGCTACGTGATGCTGCTCGCCCCGGTCGCGGTGTTCGCGGCGATGGCCGCCACGGTTGCGACGAACGGACTGGAGATCCTGCTGAAGTTCGCCGTTTTCATGGGCGACTTCTACATCGGGCTGATCATCCTGTGGGCGCTGCTGATCTTCGCCGGCTTCGTGTTCCTGGGGCCGCGTGTGCTGAAGCTGGTCAGCCTCATCAAGGAGCCGTTCATGCTGTCGTTCGCCACGGCGAGCTCCGAGGCCGCATACCCGAAGATCCTCGACTCGCTCGACCGGTTCGGCGTGCAGCGCAAGATCTCGAGCTTCGTGCTGCCGATGGGCTATTCGTTCAACCTCGACGGCTCGATGATGTACTGCACGTTCGCCACCCTGTTCATCGCGCAGGCGTACAACATCGACCTGCCCATCGCGACGCAGCTGACGATGATGGCCATCCTCATGCTCACCTCGAAGGGCATGGCGGGCGTTCCGCGCGCCTCGCTCGTGGTCATCGCCGCGACGCTCAACCAGTTCAACATCCCCGAGGCGGGCTTGCTGCTGATCCTCGGCGTCGACACGTTCCTCGACATGGGCCGTTCGGCCACCAACGCGGTCGGCAATTCGGTCGCTGCATCGGTCGTCGCCAAGTGGGAAGGCGGGCTGCTGTCCGACGCGGAGGCGGAGGCGAGAAACGTGCGCCTGGATGCGGAGCGCGCCCGGTCACTACCGCCGGACGTCGTGCCCACACCGGCCTGACGGCTTCGTCATGACGCTGCGCCAGCTCCGATGGTCCAAGGCCGCGCTCGCGGGGCTGTTGCTCGCGTGCATCGCAAGCAGCACCGCCTTCGCCCAAATCCCCGAGGGTGCGCTCGCCGGTACGCTGCTGAAAGCGCGCACGCGAGGCGAGGTGCTGCTCGGCTATCGCGACGCCTCGATCCCGCTGTCGTACGTCAGCGCGCGCGGGGAGCCGATCGGCTACTCCATCGATATCTGCCGCGCCATCGTGGACGCCATGAGCACCGAGGTGGGCCGCGACCTCGTGATCAAGTGGGTCCCGGTGACCTCCGAGAGCCGGATCAACGCGGTGACGAGCGGACAGGTCGATCTCGAGTGCGGATCGACCACCTCGAACCTGGAACGCAAGAAGGTGGTCGACTTTTCACCGGTGATCTTCATTGCCGGCACCAAGCTGATGGTGAAGAAGGATTCACCCATCAAGTCGTTCCGGGACCTCGCCGGACGCTCGGTCGTCGTCACGAGCGGCACGACCAACGAGAAGGCGATGCGCGATCTCGCGGCCAAGTTCAAGCTCAACATGACGATCGTCACCGGCACCGATCACGCGGACTCGTACGCGCAGCTGGTGTCCGGCAAAGTCGACGCATTCGCGACCGACGACGTGCTGCTCTACGGCTTCATCGCGATGAACCGTGCGCAGGACCAGCTCATGGTCGTCGGCGACTTCCTCTCGTATGATCCCTACGGCATCATGTTTCGCCGCAACGACGCGCAGCTCGCGGCGCTGGTGACGTCGACGATGCACGGATTGGCCGCGTCACGCGAGCTCGAGCAGACGTACACCAAATGGTTCCTGCGTCAGCTCCCGACCGGTCAGCGCCTCAACCTGCCGATGAGCGCCCAGCTCACCGAGGTCATCCGCATCATGGGGGACGACCAGGCGACGCAGTAGTCCGCCGCGCGGCGGCGCACCGGCGTCGGCAGACCCACACCATCGTCCAATAGAGCCGCGCGCACGTTTCTGGTCTCATGCCGGTTGGCGCAAACGTCGCGTCGACACCGGCAAGGGAACGGCTCATGGGCACTTCGACAGGCGTTCGCCGCATCGCCATCGGCGCGGCAGTGCTTGCGGCGGGCGCGCTGTGGGGCGGCATGACGTTGGCGGCGGACGCGGGCGCCGGCGACAAGAGCGTCGCGGAGCAGATCTTCGAGGCCATGGTGCAGGATCCGGGCACCAAGCCGGGCCACCGTGTGGCACACGCCAAGGGCATCGTGTGCGAGGGCACGTTCGAGCCGTCGGCCGGTGCGGCTGCATTGTCCGCGGCCGCGCATTTCCGTGGCGGCGCCATTCCGGTGACGGTTCGTTTTTCCGATGGCCCGGCCGACCCCTTCGTCGCGGACAATTCGCCCAATGCCGGACCGCGCGGGATGGGCGTGCGTTTCCAGATTCCGGGCGGCGGGCTGACGGACGTCGAAGGCATCTCGCACAACGGTTTCGCCGTCGGGACCGGCGAAGAGTTCCTCGCGCTCCTGAAGGCGGCGGCCGCGACCGATCAAGGCCGCCCGCACCCGTGGCCGATCGAAGCATTCATGGCCGCGCATCCCCGCGCGCTGAAGTTCGTGCAGGAGACCGCCGTCGTGCCCGCGAGCTTCGGCACCGCAGCGTACTTTTCCAACAACGCGTTCGTCTTCGTCAACAAGGACGGGGCGAAGCGGGCCGGGCGCTATCAGTTCCGCCCCGTCGACGGACGGCGCGACCTGCGCGACGACGAGGCGAAAGCGATGTCGCCGAATTTCCTGTCCGACGAATTGCGAACGCGTCTTGCCAAAGGACCGGTCAAGTTCCGCCTGGTCGTGCAGCTCGCGAACCCCGGCGACGCAACCAACGATGCGTCCCTGGTGTGGCCGGACGATCGCACGATCGTCGACATGGGCACGATCAGCATCACGTCCGTGGTCGCGGACAGCGAAGCAGCGGCAAGAGCGCTGGTGTTCTTCCCGACCGCCCTTACCGACGGCATCGAGCTCTCCGACGACCCCTTGCCACAGCTGCGAACCACGGCGTACGCGCTGTCCTTCGCGCGGCGTCAGCGCACGGCGATGCCGTAGCTGCGTCGCAGGCGGTCGGCGAGCAGCTTGCCGGCCATCGAGACGACGTAGATGAAAGCGATGTACATGGCAGCCGTCGCGGTGAGGATCTCGATGGGCTCGTAGGCGATGTTCACGATCTTCTGCGACTGGAACATCAGGTCCTGGACCGTGATGACCGATACGAGCGTCGAGGACTTCACGATCACGGTGAACTGGTTGACGATCGCAGGCGCCGAGCTCAACAGCACCTGCGGCAGGATGATCCGCCAGAAGACCAGCAGGGGCGACATGCCCACCGAAAAAGCCGCCTCGCGCTGTCCCCTCGGGATGGCCTCGATGCCGCCGCGAAAGGTTTCCGCGAGATAGCCGCTCGACTGGAGCGCCAGCGCCGTGCATGCGGCCTGGTAGAAGGTGGTAGGCCAGCCGAACAGCTCCGGCCACGCGTAGTTCACCCATAGAAGCTGCACCAGGATGGGCGTCGCGCGAAAGAACTCGATCAGCACGGTGGCGACGGGACGCAGCGGCCGGACATACATGCGGACGAGGCACAGCACGAGCCCGCCCAGGACGGCGAAGGCGAACGAGATGAAGCAGACCTCGACCGTGACCTGCAGGCCGGCGAACAGTGCGTCGCGCTGGTTCCAGACGAGCCGGTGCCAGTTGTTCATGGCGCGTCAGGCGAGGATCTTCGCGCGCCAGCGATCGGCCAGCACGCGCAGCGAGGAGCCCGCCACGAGCACGATGACGAAGTACGTGATCGCGGCGCCGGTGTAGAGCGGCAGCGGACGCATCTGCTGCTGCGTGATCATGGACACCTGATACATTAGATCGGGCACGGCGATGAGCGACACGATCGTCGTGGCCTTGAACAACGAGATGAACTGGTTGATCGATTCGGGGAGCATGCTGCGAACGACCTGCGGCAGGATGATGCGCCGCAGGATGAGCCCCTCGCCCATGCCGAGCGAGCGCGCCGCCTCGAGATGGCCCGCCGGGATCGCTTCGATGCCGGCGCGGAACGTCTCGGCGAAATAGCCGCTGTAGACGAAGCCCAGCGCGATCATCGCCGACACGAAGGGATCGAATTCGAAGCGGCTGTGGAGAACGGCGCCGATGAGCAGCGGCAGCACGAAATGCACCCACACGACCATCACGTAGTCGGGCGCATTGCGAAAGACCTCGACGTGCAGCGCACCGAGCCAGCGCAGCGGTGAGAAGCGGCTGTTGCGCAGCAGCGCGGCGCCGAGCCCCAGGATGAGCGCCAGCACCGCCGCGGCCGCGAACACGTAGAAATTGACCGCCAGGCCCCGCAGCAGGACGGTGCGGAATTCCCAGAACAGCTGGAGGTCGAGGATCTCGCGCAGCGAATCGGACATGCGATCCTACTGCACGTACTTCGAGATGAACTGACGCAACCGCTCGGAGCGCGGGGCGCCGAAGACCTGCGCCGGCGGGCCCTCCTCCTCGATCAGGCCGTTGTGCAGGAACATCACCTGATCGGACACGTCCTTCGCGAATCCCATCTCGTGCGTGACGACGATCATCGTGGTGCCGTCATCGGCCAGCTCGCGCATCACGGCGAGCACCTCGTCCGTGAGCTCCGGATCGAGCGACGACGTCGGCTCGTCGAAGAGCATCACCTTGGGCTGCATCGCCAGCGCACGCGCGATCGCCACGCGCTGCTGCTGCCCGCCCGACAGACGCGCGGGATACTCGTGTGCCTTGTCGCGCAGGTGCACGCGTGCAAGACACGCCTCGCCGAGCGCGATGGCGTCCTTGCGCGACATGCCGCGCACTCGCTGCGGCGCCTCGGTGACGTTGCCGAGCACCGTCATGTGAGGCCAGAGGTTGAACTGCTGGAACACGATGCCGAGGTCGCGCCGGATGCGATTGATCTCGGCCAGCGAGCGCGGCTTGCGGGCCCCGTCGGCAGCGCCGCGAAAGCACAGCGACTCGCCTTCGATGAAGATGTCGCCGGCGCTCGGCACCTCGAGGTGGTTGATGCAGCGCAGGAGCGTGCTCTTGCCCGAGCCGCTGGCGCCGATCATGCTCACCACGCTGCCACGGTGCACGTCGAAGGAAACGCCTTTGAGCACTTCGAGCGTGCCGAAGCGCTTGTGCACGTCGACGACGCGAATCATCGGCAGGTCGTTCATCGCTTCAATGCGGGGACGCGATCGAGGTGGAGGGATCCGCGCGAGCCTTGGCGCGGAATCGCGGCAAGGGGCTGCGCTATCATCACTTAGGAAAAGCCGCCTTGGCAAGCGAAGGAAGGAAATGCGATGAACCAGTGCCCGGCCCGGATCGGTGCTGCGCAGGACGAGATCGACACGCCTGCGCTGGTCGTCGACCTCGATGCGTTCGAGCGCAACCTGAACAAGATGGCCGCGTTCGCCGCCGAGCGTGGCGTGCGCTTGCGCCCGCACGCGAAGACGCACAAATGCCCGACCATCGCGCGCCTGCAGATCGCCGCCGGCGCCGTGGGCCAATGTTGCCAGAAAGTAGGCGAAGCCGAGGCGCTGGTGCGTGGCGGCGTGCGGGACGTGCTGGTGAGCAACGAGGTCGTCGGCATGCACAAGCTGCGCAGGCTTGCGGCGCTTGCGCACGAAGCCACGGTCGGCCTGTGCTTCGACGCGGCCTCGCAGGTCGCCGCCGCGTCGCAGGCCGCTGTCGAGGCGGGCGTGGTCCTCGGCGGCCTGGTCGAGATCGAGGTCGGCATGCAGCGCTGCGGCGTCGCGAGCCCGCAGGCCGCCGTGGCACTCGCGCAAAGGATCGCCGACGCCCCCGGGCTGCAGTTCCGCGGCCTCCAGGCGTATCACGGCAGTGCACAGCACCTTGCGACCTGGCAGGAACGCCGCGCGGCCATCGACAGCGCAGCGACCGTCGTGCGCGGCACCCTGGACGCCTTGCGTGCCGCGGGACTCGACTGCGCTTTCGTCAGCGGCGCCGGAACGGGCACGTTTCGCATGGAGGGCGCCAGCGGGCTGTGGAACGAGCTCCAGGCGGGCTCCTATCTGTTCATGGACACCGAATACGCGCGCATCGGGGGCGAGCGTGGCGGCGCGTATGACGAATTTGCGCACAGCCTGTTCGTGCTCACCACCGTCATGAGCACGCCAGCGCCGGATCGCGCGATCGTCGACGCCGGACTGAAGTCGTACAGCGCCGAAAAGGGATTCCCCTGGGTGCACGGGCGTCCAGGCCTGGAGGTGACCGGCGTGTCGGACGAGCATGGAAGGATCCGCATCGCGCCCGACGCGCCACGACTCGAGCTGGGAGACAAGGTCATGCTGATTCCCGGCCACTGCGATCCCACGATCAATCTGCACGAGTGGTTCGTGGGCGTGCGCAACGGTCGCGTCGAGACGCTCTGGCCCATCACGGCGCGCGGCGCTAGCGCCTAGCACTCGCCGACCGCCTTGAAGCTGACGCTCGCGCAGCTCGAGGCGCTCTTCTGGATCGCACGGCTCGGCAGCGTCCGCGCCGCGGCGGCGCGGCTTTCGCTCACGCAGCCGGCACTGTCGCTGCGTATCAAGGAGCTCGAAGCCGCGGTCGGCGGCCCGCTCCTCAACCGCGACTCGTATCGAGCCAGCCTCACGACGCTCGGCGTGGAAGTCGCGCAGCAGGCGGAGCGCATGCTCGATCTCGCCGAGCGCATCGGCGAGCCGGATCCGGCGGGCGACGACATCCGTGGCCTCATCCGCATGGGCGCCACGGATACGTACGCGACGCGCTACCTGCCGTCGCTGCTCGTCGACATCGAGACGCACTATCCGCAGGCAAGCGTCGAGCTGGTGGTGGAGTTCAGCGTGAACCTCTACCAGAAGCTGCTGCACGGCGAGCTGGACGTCGCGGTGATCTCCGGTCCTACGCTCTCCCCGCTGCTGGCGTTCGAACGGCTGCTCGATCTGCCGCACCACTGGGTGGGCTCGCCCAGGCGCCTCGGGGCCATGAAGCTCGCAACTCCCGCCGCACTGGCGAAGGTGCCCATCGTCACGCATCCCGCGCCATCGCTGCTCTACGAGACGATCCACGCATGGTTCACCAGCGCGAACCTCACGCCGCTGCACCTGAGCACCTGCACCAGCCTGTTCATCAGCAAGGCGCTGGCCGTGGAAGGCGTGGCGGTGAGCCTGTTGCCCAGGGAGCTCATCGAACCCGAGCTGGCGGCCGGCACGCTGCGCGTGCTGCCAGCGCGCCCGGCCATCCCCCGCTTTCCGCTGTTCATCTCGTACCGGCGCGACGCGCCGCCGGCGCGCCTGCGCCGGTTCGTCGAGCGAATCCGCGCAAGCGTGCTGCTGCACGCGCGGCGCCCCCGCCGCCTGCCTGCCAGACGATAAGAATCTATTATGAAGCACTAAAAATATCCAAAATATCCCTTATTCTGTTTCTCGCCGATAATCTGCGGCACCCACCATGCTTTCCCAGGCGACGCCTCCAGTGGCTCTGGTCGACCGGGCCCCCACCGTTGCGCCAGGTCGCAGGGAGTCGCGCGACCTGCGCTGCGAACGCGCGTCCTGGATCGAGATCGACGCCGCCGCGATCCGCCATAACCTGCGCCTGATCCGCCGCCTGGCCGGGACGGCGCGCGTCTACGCCGTGTGCAAGGGCGACGCGTACGGCTTCGATGCCGCGACCGTGGCGTGCATCGCAGCCGCGGAGCGCATCGACGCCCTCGCCTGCGGCGATCCCGACGACGCGCGCGCGATTCGTGCTGCCGGTGTAACCCTGCCCATCCTCCTCTACGGCGTGACCGACGCGCGCGACTTGCCATCGCTGGCGTCGCTCGACGTGATCGTGACGGCGCACGACCAGGCCACGCTGGACGTCTGCGTCGCGCACGACCTCGCCTTCAGCCTCAAGCTCGATGTGGGCTTCAACCGCCTCGGGTTTCGCGACGAGGACCTGGGGCCGGTTTTGGCAGCCGCTGCGCGCCATGACCGCGCCCGCGTGCGCGGCGTCTACACGCATCTCTTCGACAACGAGGTTCCTGCGGCGGTCGCCGCGCAGGTGAAGCGCTTTCACGCCATGGCGGCGCGCATCGAAGCCGCCGGATGGCGCGGCTGCGAGCGCATGGTCGCGAGCAGCCGCATCCTGATCGCGTCGCCGGAGCTTGCGCTCGACGCGGTCAATCCCGGGCGCCTCGTCTACGGCATGCTCGAGCCGCCGTGGAACGACCGTGTCGATGCGCGCAGCGCGCTCGCTGCGGTGAAGGCCCGCATCATCTCGCTCAAGCGGCTTGCCGCGGGCACGGTGCCGGGGTACTCGGCAAGCGCGATCCGCCGCGACACGCTCGTTGCGGTCATTCCCTTCGGGTTCGCCGACGGCTATCCGCGCTTCCCGGCCGGCGGCACGGTGCTCGTGCGCGGACGCCGTGCGCCGCTCGTCGGGCCCCGGCACACCGAGCACGCGCTGGTCGACGTCACGGACGTGCCCGGCGTGGCGCTCGGCGACGAGGTCGTCCTGCTCGGCGCGCAGGGCGACGAGGCGATCACGATCCACGACATCGTCGCCGCGACCGGCGTGCCGCTGATCGAGCTCGTACCGCGCCTGGCCCACAATCCGCGCCGTCGCCTGCTTTGACCTTCGCCCGAATCCTCATGTACGTTGCGTGCGCAGCACGGTCCTTCACCGGCGCCCTACCTTCCCCTCCAAGGAGACTGCAATGACCGATGACATCAATGATGGCAAGCGCGATTTCCTCCGCACCGCCGCGGTGCTCGGTGTGGCCGGCGGCATGCTCGGCAGCGCGATCGCGCCGCGCGCGGCGATGGCCCAGATGCTCGAGACCGGCATTCGCGAGGATTCGAGCCTTGCCAAGGTGCGCAAGGAAGGCGTGATGCGCGTGGGCTATTCGCAGACCGGCCCGTGGTTCTACAAGGACGCGAAGACCGGGGAGCTTGGCGGCATCTACAAGGACGCGGTGGAACGGCTTGCCAAGGAAATGGAAGTGAAGGTCGACTGGAAGGAAGTCACCTTCCAGAACTCGACGGTCGGCCTGCGCAAGGGCGACTACGATCTCTACGGGTCCTCCCTGACCTACACCACGGCGCGCGCCGTGGTGGTCGACTACGTGGGCCCGCTGTGGTCGAAGGGCAGCCTGCTCATGGTTCACAAGGACAACGCCGCGCGCTTCAAGAAGCTGTCCGATTTCGACGATCCCAAAGTGACGTTCTCCGTGGTCGCCGGCGGCAGCGAGGAGCCGCGCATCCCGATCCTCTTCCCGAAGGCCAAGCTCATCACCACGGCAGGCCAGGTCGTGCTGGGCGCCGAGCCCGTGCGCGCCAAGAAGGCGGACGTGTGGATGAGCGGCGACAGCGACGTGCTCCTCTTCGCCAAGCGCAACAACTGGGCGCACGTATTCGAGCCGAACGTGCCGATCGACAAGCGGCCCAACACGTGGGCCGTGCGCTATGGCGACACCGAGTGGAAGCACTTCCTCGACATGTACGGCGCGTTCCTCGTCGTGAACGGCGAGATGGAGCGGCTGTTCAAGCTGCACATGGAGAAGCTGGGCGCGGCGTGACGCGCATCCCGCGATGATCGTCGACTGTCATGCCCATGTTTTCCAGCACTGGAGCGGCGCCTGCGGCCATCCCTCTGCCGCGGTGCATCTCAAGTACCTGCAGAAGGTCGTGACCCGCCCCGCCGCGCGGGCGTTCCGCGCGCGCGACGGGGCGGAGGTCAAGCCGTCGATGCTCTTCCGGGCCGGCGACAACACGTGGGCGGGCCTGACC
>DATILY010000106.1:0-60060 GCA_035475895.1 Casimicrobiaceae bacterium
GTGGGCGGTGAAGGCGATCATGAGCGAATGCGGAAAGGGCCACGCCTGGCTCGCGAAGTACTCGATGCGGTCCACGTCGATGCCGACTTCCTCGCGGACCTCGCGGCGCACGCAATCCTCGATCGTCTCGCCGGGCTCGACAAATCCGGCGAGCGCGCTGTACATGGCGCCCGGGAAGCGCGGCGCGCGCGCCAGCAGGATCTCCTGGCCTCGAATGACCAGCGCCATCATGGCTGGCGAGACGCGTGGATAGGCGATGAGGCCGCACGCCGGGCACTCGCGCGCGCGCTCGCCGGCGCGAATGACGGTTGGCGTAGCGCACCGTCCGCAGAAGCGATGGGTCGAGTCCCACTCGAGGATCTGGAAGGCGCGTCCGGCGAGCGCGACGAGGTCGTCGGGAAGGCGGAAGAACAGCGCGCGCAGGCCGCTCGCCTTCCAGCCCGGCGGCAACGGCGCGTCGGCGGCAAGACCGACGGCCACGCAGCCGCGTCCGCACAGCTCGCCGAGATAGTGCAGGACAGCGGGTTGCGCGAAGGCGCGGACCTCGCCGAGCGAAGGCAGTCGAGGCGCGTCCTCGGCCTCGCGCACGACGAGCCGGCCGTCGACATAAGTGAACGCTATCGCTGCAGGATCGAGCGCGTCCGGTAACGCGTGGGCGGGCGAGAAGCCGTCGGGCGTGTTCATGGCGCGGCCATTATCCCATCGCCTGCAGCGAACACGGGGAAGCCGGGCGGATACCTCGATGTCGCCGCACGCACCAGGCGAGGCGCTCGCGCTACGCGTGGAGGACCGCGTGGCGGCGCCGCGCCGCCGCGAAGGCGAGCGCAAGCACGAGCACGCCGAGCGCGCACGCGAAGATGACGTTGCCGGTGCCGAAGCGCTCGGCCGCGAACCCCGCCAGCGCGACGCCGGCGGACTGGCCGATGAACAGCGAAGCCGCGAAGAGCGCGACGCTGCTGCCCCGCTGCGCGGGTGCCATCTGCGTCGCGTTCACCTGCAGCGTGTTGTGCAGCATGTAGAAGCCGAGGCCCGCGAACAGAACCGCAGCGGCCGCCACGACGGCGGAAGTTCCAAGCGCCACGATGCCCAGTGCGATGACGATCACCACGCCGCCGCCCGCGGCGAGGCCGACCTCGCCGAGGCGTCGCACGAGGAGCACGGATAGTGCAGCGAAGACCATGCCGCCAGCGCCATAAAGCATGAGCACCGAGCCTGCGACCGCCAGCGGCATCCCGTACGCGCGATTCAGATGCGTGGGAATGAACGCAAGCGCGCCGAACAGCATCACCCCTTCGAGGAAAATGCACGCGAGCACGAGGCGCGCCCAAGGGATGCGCAGCACGGCCATGAAGCGCGCCACGATCGTGCCCGTGTGCGCTTCGGGATGCGGCGGCGTCGCGTCCGGTGCCGAGCGCCACAGCAGCACGGCTGCACCGGCGAACCAGGCGGCGAGGATGGCGAACACGGGTCCCGCGCCCCAATGGTCGGCGCCGAGGCCGCCGATGAGCTGTCCCAGCGCGATGCCGAACATCTGGCCGAGCAGGAAGCGCGCGAGCACGGGTTGGCGGCGCTCGTACGGGATCGTGTCGCCGATCCACGCGAGCGACAGTGGAATCAGCGCGCCCGTCGTGGCACCCGCGATGAGGCGCGCCGCGACCAGCGTGCCGAACGTCGGCGCGACGGCGCATGCGATCGCGGTGAGCGCCGAGGCCGCGCAGGCGAGCGTGACGACACGGTACTTGCCGTAGCGATCGCCGATCGGGCCGTACGCGAGCTGCAGCACGCCGTAGGCGATGGCGAACGCGGTCACGGTCTGCGCCGCCGTGCCGAGCCCGACGCCGTATTCCGTCGTCAGGCGCGGCAGCAGCGGATCGCATACGCGCAGCGAGGCCGCCGACCCGCACGCGGCGAACGACAGCGCCACGATCGCGCGCGTGGGCGACGCCGCCGGCGCCGCCGCTGCGACGGGCGCGCCGGTCAAGCGAGCGACAACGGCAACTTGCGCAGGCGCTTGCCGGTGGCGGCCGCGAGCGCATTGGCCACGGCCGGTGCAATCGGCGGCACACCCGGCTCACCGGCGCCGGTCGGCTGGTCGCTCGATTGCACGATGTGGACTTCGACGGCCGGCATCTCGTTGATGCGCAGCACGGGGTAATCATGGAAGTTCGACTGCTCGACCGCGCCATCCTTGAGCGTGATCGCGCCATACAGGGCCGCAGACAGCCCGAAGCCGATGCCCCCCTCCATCTGCGCGCGCACGACGTCGGGATTGATGGCGAGGCCGCAATCGACTGCGCACACCACGCGATCGACCGTGAACTTGTCACCGGTGACCGTCACTTCCGCCACTTGCGCCACGACGGTATTGAACGCCTCGTGCACTGCGATGCCGCGTGCGCGTTTGGCGCCCGGCCCAGGCGCGAGCGCGCTGCCCCATCCGGACTTTTCGGCCGCCAGGTCGAGCACCGCGAGATGACGTGGATGCGCCGTGAGCAGCGCGCGGCGGTAGGCCACCGGATCCTTGCCGGCAATGGTGGCAAGCTCGTCGATGAACGTTTCGGTGGAATACGCATTGTGCGTCGAGCCGACCGAGCGCCACCACAGCACGGGCACGGCGATGCTGGGCGAATGCAGGTCGACCAGCAGATTCGGCACGGCGTAGGGAAGGTTGGCCGCACCTTCGACGCTCGTCGCATCGACCTTGTCCTTCACCATCGCCGATTCGAACAGCGTGCCGGTCAGGATGGACTGGCCCACGATGCGGTGCTGCCACACGGTGGGGCGTCCTTCGCCGTCGAGCGCCGCCTTGATGGTGTGGTAGTACGCGGGGCGAAAGTAGCCCGCGCGCATGTCGTCCTCACGCGTCCACACCAGCTTGACCGGCACGCCGGTCGCTCTTGCTTCACCCGCGATGGCCTTGGCGATCGACACGGCCTCGAGCACGTAGTCGGAGGTGGAGCTCGCACGCCGCCCGAAGCTGCCGCCGGCGAACAGCTGGTTCAAGAGCACCTGCTCAGGCTTCATGCCGAGCTTTTGCGCGACGGCCATCTGGTCGCCGGTCTGGAATTGCTCGCCGTTCCAGATCTCGCATCGATCAGCGGTGATCTTCACGACGCAATTCATCGGCTCCATGGTCGCGTGCGCGAGATACGGAAACTCGTACGCGGCCTCGACGACCTTGCCGTCCGCCGCGAGCGCCTTTGCCACGTCACCGGTCGATTTCGCGATCGCGCCGGGCGTGGCCGCAAGCCGCTTGAACTCCGCAGTGATGTCGGACGATGAGAATTTGGCGCCGCTCGCTTCGTCCCATTCGACCTTGAGCTTGTCGCGTGCGCGCTTGACCGACCAGAAGCTCGTGCCGATCAGCGCCACGCCGGTAGGCACTTCGACGATGTAGCGCACGCCCGGCATGCCCTGCACGCTGTCCACGTCGTAGCTCTTCACGCGCGCGCCGAAGCGCGGTGGATGGGCGACCACCGCCGTGAGCATGTCAGGCAGCTTCAGGTCCTGCGTGAACTTGGCGGTGCCATTCGACTTGGCGCGTGCATCGGTGCGTGCGAACGTCTTGCCGATGTAGACGAAGTCGCGGGGATCCTTGAGCCTGGGCGATTGGGGTACCGGCTGTGCCGCCGCAGCCTGCGCGAGCTGGCCGAACGTGGCCTTGCGTCCGCTGGCATGGCTGAGCTCGCCGTTCTTCACCGCGATGCTCTCCGGCGGCACCTTCCATTGCGCAGCCGCGGCAGCCACCAGCATGGCGCGCGCCGCAGCACCCGCCTGCCGGTATTGCAGGAACGAGTTGGCGATCGCGCTCGACCCGCCCGTGCCCTGCGCGCCGCCCCATGCGAGATTGCCGTACACCTTGGCGTCCGCAGGTGCGCCTTCCACCCGGATCTGGGCCCAGCTGGCGTCGAGCTCCTCGGCAATGAGCGTGGGCAGTCCCGTGTACGTGCCTTGTCCCATCTCGACGTGCTTGCTGATCACCGTCACGGTGTTGTCCGGCGCGATGCGGATGAACGCCGTGGGCGTGACGGCCGGCGCAGCAGGCGCGGGTGGTGCAGCGGCTGCCGCCGCCGGCGCGGCGTCGGCGCCTGCGCTGTCGAGCGCGTAGAGGCCGAGGGTGAGCCCCGTGCTCGCCGCGGCCGACACCTTCAGGAAGGCCCGGCGGGAAACAGGCTGCCTGTCCCGCTGCGCGGGCGCCGGTTGCGGCGGAAAGCGGAGGTTGCGCATGGTCGTCTCCTTCAGCCCAGGCTGTTGGCCGCTTCGTGGATCGCGGCACGGATGCGCACGTAGGTGGCGCAGCGGCACAGGTTGCCCGCCATGGCGGCGTCGATGTCGGCATCGGTCGGGCGCTTCTTCTTCGCGAGCAATGCGGCAGCCGACATGATCTGGCCGGATTGGCAGTAGCCGCACTGCGGCACGTCGAGCTTCTGCCAGGCCGCCTGCAGCGCCTGGCCTTCGCGCGTGCGCAGGCCTTCGATGGTCGTGATGTCGGCGCCCTGCTTGAGCGTGGACAGTTGCGTCTGGCACGAGCGCACCGGCTGGCCCTCGACGAACACGGTGCATGCGCCGCACAGCGCCATGCCGCAGCCGTATTTCGTGCCGGTGAGATTGAGCGAATCGCGCAGGATCCACAGAAGAGGCGTGTCACCCGGCACGCTGTTTGCGATGTCGACGCGCTCCTTGTTGACGAAGAAAGTGGGCATCGCAGGCTCCCGGAAGGGCAAAAGGCAGATGGTAGCCTCCTTGCGCGCACGCGCAACGCGACGCTGCGCGGCGCGCAAAAACCAGCCGGAGCGCCAAGCACTTAGTGGACTGCGGCCGCTATAATCGCGCTTTGCCTCGCGGGATTCGTCATGGAAGCCGAACAGCTGAACGCCATCGCCAACACGCTCGCCGATCTCGCCGATCGAACGAGCCAGCTGCGGAGGTATCTTTGACGTCGACGTGAAGGCCGAGCGCCTCGCGTCGGTCTCACGCGAGCTGGAGGACCCGAAAGTCTGGGACGACCCCGAGCGCGCGCAGGAGCTTGGCAAGGAGAAGAAGTTGCTCGACGGCATCGTCGGCACGCTGACCGCGCTGCAAACGGGCCTCGGCGACAGTCAGGAGCTGTTCGAGCTCGCGCGGAGCGAGGACGACGAGGACACGCTGCGTGCAGTCGAGGCGGACATCGCCAAGCTGCGCGCGACCGTCGAGGACCTCGAATTCCGGCGCATGTTCGCCAGCCCGGTCGATCCGAACAACGCGTTCGTCGACATCCAGGCGGGCAGCGGCGGCACGGAGGCGCAGGACTGGGCCTCGATGCTGCTGCGCATGTACCTGCGCTACTGCGAGCGCAAGGGATACAAGGTCGAGATCCTCGAGGAATCGCCCGGCGAAGTCGCCGGCATCAAGAGCGCCTCGATCAAGGTCGACGGCCACTACGCATACGGCTATCTCAAGACCGAGACCGGGGTCCATCGCCTCGTGCGCAAGAGCCCGTTCGACTCCAACGCGCGGCGCCACACGTCGTTTGCGAGCGTGTTCGTCTACCCCGAGGTCGACGATTCCATCGAGGTCGAGATCAATCCGGCCGACCTGCGCATCGATACGTATCGCGCGTCCGGCGCAGGCGGCCAGCACGTGAACAAGACCGATTCCGCGGTGCGCATCACGCACCTTCCCACCAACATCGTGGTGCAGTCGCAGACCGATCGCTCGCAGCACCGCAACCGGGCCGAGGCCTTCGCCATGCTGAAGTCGAAGCTCTACGAGCTCGAGTTGCGCAAGCGCCGCGAGGAGCAGCAGAAGCTCGAGGACTCGAAGACCGACATCGGCTGGGGGCACCAGATCCGCAGCTACGTGCTCGACCAGTCGCGCATCAAGGACCTGCGCACCAACTACGAAGTCGGCAACACGCAGGCGGTGCTGGACGGCGATCTCGATGACTTCATCGCGGCAAGCCTGAAGCAGGGCGTATGAGCGTCCCTCCGCTCTCGATGCCCATCGCGGCTGCTGCGGACACGCTGCCACGCACGCTTCCGCAGGTGCTCGACGCCGTGTGGTCGCGCATCGGCAGCGCGCTCGACGGACGCTGGCCCGCCTGGGCGCTGCCCACTCTGGTCACGGTGGCCGAAGACGGTGCCCCCCGCGCCCGCGTGCTGGCCCTGCGCGGTGTCGATCGCACGGCACGTTCCTTCGTATTCCATGCCGACGCCCGCTCCGAGAAATTGCGCGACGTCGCGGCCGATCAGCGCGTCGCGCTGCTGTTCTTCGACCGCGATGACGCCGTGCAGGCGCGCTTCGACGGCATCTGTCGCGTCCATCACGCGGATCCGGTCGCAGCGGCAGCCTGGCGCGACGTTTCGGGCTTGCGCCGGGCGGCGTGCGCGGTGCAGGCCGAGCCCGGCTCGCCGCTGGATGCCGCCCAGGCGTTCGGCACGCTCGACGTCGCCGCCGAGGCCGATGCGGGGTTCACCAATTTCGCCGTGCTGGTGGTCGAGGCGGATGCGCTCGACTGGCTGTGGCTCGGCCCGCAGGACATGCGCCGCGCGCGCTTCGCGTGGATCGGCGACCACTGGTCGTCGTCATGGATCGTACCGTGAGCGCCCCTTCGAACAACCAGGACGCGACACCGAACGCGCGGCCGGCGGACATCGCGCCGCAGGATGAGAACCAGATCATCGCCGAGCGGCGCACCAAGCTGGGCGCCCTGCGCGCCGCCGCTCACGCGTATCCGAACGACTTTCAGCGCGATGCGCTTGCGGGCGACCTGCATGCGCGCTACGACGCGATGGACAATGCGGTGCTCGAGCCGCAGGCGATTCGCGTGGCGATCGCCGGCCGCATGATGCTGAAGCGCGTGATGGGCAAGGCATGCTTCGCCACGCTGCAGGACATGTCGGGCCGCATCCAGCTCTACGTCACGCTCGACGGTGTCGGTGCAAAAGCGCTCGACGCGTTCAAGCATTGGGACCTGGGTGACATCGTTGGCGCGACGGGCACGCTGTTCAAGACCAGGACAGGTGAGCTGTCGGTCAAGTGCGATCGCGTGCGCATGCTCGCGAAGGCGCTGCGCCCGCTGCCCGAGAAATTCCACGGGCTCACCGACACGGAGCAGACCTACCGCCAGCGCTACGTCGACCTGATCACCAATCCGGCGTCGCGCGAGGTGTTCGTCAAGCGCTCGCAGATCGTGCAGGCGATGCGCGAGTTCTTCGTCGCGCGCGGCTACCTCGAGGTCGAGACGCCGATGCTGCACCCGATTCCCGGCGGCGCCGCTGCGCGCCCGTTCGTGACGCACCACAATGCGCTCGACATGCAGATGTTCCTGCGCATCGCGCCGGAGCTGTACCTCAAGCGCCTGGTGGTCGGCGGCTTCGAGAAGGTGTTCGAGATCAACCGCAACTTCCGCAACGAGGGCATCTCGACCCGGCACAATCCCGAGTTCACGATGCTGGAGTTCTACGAGGCCTATCGCGATTACCGCTACCTCATGGACCTCACGGAGGCGTTGCTGCGCGAGGTGGCGCAGAAGGTGCTCGGCACGACGACGATCACCTATCAGGGGGAGACCATCGACCTCGCGCAGCCGTTCGCGCGCCTGACGATGGCCGAGGCGATCCATCGCTTCAATCCGCAGTATCCGCTGGCCGACCTCGCCGATTCCGATTACCTGCGCGGGGCGCTCGCGCCTTTCGAAATCGACGTGTTCGCGAGCGACGGCGTGGGGCTGCTGCAGCTCAAGCTCTTCGAGGCGACGACCGAGCAGCTGCTCGTCCAGCCGACATTCATCGTGGCGCACCCCACCGACGTGAGTCCGCTCGCGCGCGCGAACGACGCCAATCCCGCGGTGACGGATCGCTTCGAGCTCTTCATCACCCGGCGCGAGATCGCGAACGGCTTCTCCGAACTGAACGATCCGGAGGACCAGGCCGCGCGCTTCGCCGCACAGGTCGAAGCCAAGGCCGCGGGCGACGAAGAGGCGATGTATTACGACGCCGACTACGTGCGCGCGCTCGAATACGGGCTGCCGCCCACGGCTGGCGAAGGCATCGGCATCGACCGGCTGGTGATGCTCCTCACCGATGCGCCGTCGATCCGCGACGTCATCCTCTTTCCGCACCTCAAGCGCGAGGCGTAGCGCATCCGCGGCATGTGCGGGCGGGTGTGCCTTGCTGCCACGGTTGCGTAGCTCCGGGGCGGGATCATGAAAAGCAGTTTCGCGAGCTTCCGCGAGTTCTATCCGCATTACCTGCGCGAGCACGCGCACCCGGTGTGCCGGCGCCTGCACTTCATCGGCAGCGTCCTCGTCGTGCTGGTGCTCGTTGCAGCGTTGTGGACCGGCGAGGCGCGCTGGCTCATCGCCGTCCCGCTGCTGGGCTACGGCTTCGCGTGGGTCGGGCATTTCTTCTTCGAGCACAACCGTCCGGCAACCTTCTCGCATCCGCTCTACAGCCTGGCGGGCGACTGGGCGATGTTCAGGGACATGCTGATCGGGCGCATCCCGTGGTGATCCGCCGCTTGCATTCATACCCCATGGGGGTATATGATCCACTGCATGGCTGCGATTGCCGAACCAGCACCGTCCTCCGTTCAAGCGCAAACGGCTCATGTCGACCTCGCGCTCGAAGGCATGACCTGCGCGGCGTGCGCGGCGCGCATCGAGAAGACGCTCAACCGGATGCCCGGGGTGCGGGCGCGCGTCAACTTCGCCACCGAGAGCGCGTCGGTGGACACCTCGCTCGATGATCCTGCGCCGCTGATCGCCACCGTCGAGCGCGCGGGCTACAAGGCGCACGTCAAGCGCGACGTCGAGCTCGAGCGTCGCGATGAGGAGCGCCGCCGCGCGGCGGGCCTGCGCGCGCTGCGCGCCGATGTGGCCATCGCCATCGTGCTCACGCTGCCCTTGCTGCTGCCCATGCTCGCCATGGCCGTCCCCGGCGCCCACATGAGCGAGCGCGACCTCATCCCGCGCGCATGGCAGCTCGTGCTGGCCACGCCGGTGCAGTTCTGGAGCGGCCGTCGCTTCTATGTCGGTGCATGGCACGCCTTGCGCGGCGGCGGGGCCAACATGGACGTGTTGATCGCGCTCGGCACGAGCGCCGCGTTCCTGTTCAGCGCCGTGGTGACACTGATGCACGCCGACCAGCACGTCTACTTCGAGGCAGGCGCCGCCGTCATCACGCTCGTGTTGCTCGGCAAGTGGCTCGAGACCCGTGCGCGTGCAGGAACCTCGGCCGCGCTCGAGGGCCTTGTCCGCCTCCAGCCGAAAGTCGCGCACGTCGAGCGCAGCGGCGCGCTGCTCGATGTGCCGCTGACGGACGTCGCACTCGGTGATCGTGTCGTGGTGCGCGCGGGCGAGGCGATTCCCGTCGATGCCGTCGTCGAATCGGGCATATCGAGCGTCGACGAGAGCATGCTCACGGGCGAAAGCCGGCCGATCGCCAAGGGGCCGGGCGAGCGCATTCATGCCGGCACGCTCAACGGCGAAGGTGCGCTGCACGCCCGAGCGGTGGGTGTCGGTGCGTCCACCTTGCTGGCCGGCATCGTGCGTCTCGTGGCGGCGGCGCAGGGGTCCCGCGCGCCGATTCAGCGCGTCGCCGATCGCGTATCGGCGGTGTTCGTGCCCGCGGTTCTCGCTGTCGCGGCCGTTACGTTCGTCGCCACGCTCCTCGTCACCGGCGATGCCGTGCGCGCACTGGTGCACGCGGTTGCCGTGCTCGTCATCGCATGTCCGTGCGCGCTCGGCCTTGCAACCCCCACGGCGGTGATCGTCGGCACCGGGCGTGCAGCCCAGCTCGGGGTGCTCGTCCGTGACGCCGCAGCGCTCGAGCGCGCAGCCGCGTTGACCGACCTCGTCCTCGACAAGACGGGCACGATCACCGAAGGACATCTGGAAGTGTTGGCGGTCTTGCCGGCCGCTGGCCGAGCGTCGGACGATGTGCTCGCATTGGCCGCGGCGCTCGAGCGCGGCGCCCATCATCCGCTCGCACAGGCGATCCGCTCGTTCGCCGACGGCCGCAGCATCGACCTGCCGACGGTGCAAGCTTTCCAGGCGGTGCCGGGCAAGGGTGCGCGCGGACGGGTCGAAGCGCGCGGCGACGTGCTGGTCGGATCGCCCGGGTTCCTGGCGGAGGCCGGCGTCGCCGATGTCGCGCCGGTCGACCAGGCGCACGCCGAAGCAACGCTGGTCGGCGTCGCAGCCGATGGCGCATTCGTGGGCTGGATTGCACTCGCCGATCGCGTGCGACCGACGTCCGCGGCGGCGGTGGAGCGTCTGCGCTCCATGGGCATGACCATCACGATGGTGACCGGCGACCACGCCGGTGCGGCCCGTCGCGTCGCCGGTGAAGCCGGCATCGACGCATGGCAGGCCGGCGCGCTGCCGGCCGACAAGGTGGCGATCATCGCGCGCCTGCGCGCCGCCGGCCGGCACGTCGGCATGGTCGGCGACGGCATCAACGATGCTCCCGCGCTGGCAGCGGCGGACGTAGGCTTCGCCATGGGCACGGGGGCCGACGTCGCCGTCGACGCAGCCGACGTCACGCTCGTGCGCACGGACCTGCACGCGCTCGCCGACGCGCTGGCGCTCGCGCGCGCGACGCTGCGCAAGATCCGTCAGAACCTGTTCTTCGCCTTCGCCTACAACGTGCTCGGCATTCCGCTCGCTGCCTTCGGCTGGCTGGACCCTGTCATCGCGGGTGCGGCGATGGCGGCAAGCTCGGTGTCGGTGGTGGGCAACGCATTGCTGCTGCGGCGGTTTCGCCCGCGCAGCTCAACGTGAAAGGAATCGCCATGCAAACCGTGACGTTGGACGTGAAGGGCATGTCGTGCCAAGGCTGCGTCGGCAGTGTCACCCGCGTGCTGAAGGCGACGCCGGGCGTCGAGTCGGTGGATGTCCAGCTGGCCTCGGGCAAAGCCCAGGTCAGCTTCGATCCCGCGCGCGCGAGCATCGACCAGCTGCGGCGCGCGGTCGAAGACGCCGGCTATGACGTCGCCTGAACGGGCCGCCGTGGGCAAGCGCGCGCGCGCCGCCGCACAGCCGCCGGAAGCGCAGGTGCGCGTGCCGCGCGACACGTCGCGCAAGGAGGCGCTCGCCAAACGCGTGAACCGCATCGAAGGCCAGATCCGCGGCATCGGCCGCATGATCGACGAGGACCGCTATTGCATCGACGTGCTCACCCAGCTCGCGGCCGTGCGCTCGGCGCTCGACGCGGTGGGCGTCGAGCTGCTCGAGCACCACTTGCATGGATGCGTGCAGCAGGCCGTGCGGTCGGGCGATGGCGACCACGCGATCGACGAGGCGCTGGCGGTGATCCGCCGCTTCACTCGCTGAGGCAGCGCAAGGTCAACGCGCGGCGTTGCGCTCGATCCACGTTGCGAATGCTGCCGCGAACTTGGCGAGGAACTGCCTGGTTCCGTCGTTGGTCACGTTGCCGGCGGCGTCGAACAACTTGTCCGCGCCGCCGACATAGGCTTCCGGCTGCTGCATGGCCGGCACGTTGAGGAACACCAGCGACTGGCGCAGATGATGATTGGCGCCGTAACCACCGATGGCGCCCGGCGATACGCTCACCACTGCACCTGGCTTGCGGTCGAACACGCTCTTGCCATACGGCCGCGAGCCCACGTCGATCGCATTCTTCAGCACGCCCGGAACCGAGCGGTTGTACTCGGGCGTGGCGAACAGGAGCGCGTCGGCCGGCCGGACCGCATCGCGGAACGCCGACCAGGCCGCCGGAGGACTGTCCGTGTCCAGGTCCTGGTTGTAGAGCGGCAGCGATCCAATGTCGACATGCGAGAACTCCAGCGAGGGGGGTGCCACCGCCGCGATGGCATTGGCGACCTTGCGGGTGAACGATTCCTTGCGCAGGCTCCCGACGAGCACTGCGACCTTGAATGACGTGGCCATGGCTGGAGCTCCTTCAGAGGATGGAGGGCGTTGCGGCGCGATCGGAGTTAGAAGCGCAGACGAAAGCTGCGTTCGCGCCACATCAGCAAAAAGACCGCCGGGTGGTGCGGCCCGTCAAACGACTGGTCGGGGTGAGAGGATTCGAACCTCCGACATCTTGCTCCCAAAGCAAGCGCGCTACCGGGCTGCGCTACACCCCGCCGAGTCCCGATTATGCCAC
This sequence comes from Casimicrobiaceae bacterium, assembly GCA_035475895.1. Taxonomy (GTDB): domain Bacteria; phylum Pseudomonadota; class Gammaproteobacteria; order Burkholderiales; family Casimicrobiaceae; genus VBCG01. The sequence continues at coordinate 12,111 of DATILY010000106.1, forward strand.
TGCGCCGCGCGCTGCCGGCATTCGCGCAAGCCCCGGATTTCGCAGGCGACAGGCAGGCCTTGTGGTATCCTCGCCCAACGCCGATACGGCATGCGCGCGACGCTTCCGAGCATCCTGCGCTACGACGCGCCGTGCCCGACGCGTTCTCGACAGGCTTCGCGCCCGTAGCTCAACCGGATAGAGCACCGGCCTTCTAAGCCGGCGGTTACAGGTTCGAGTCCTGTCGGGCGTGCCCGGCTCGCGCACTGCAACGGCGCGCGATGCAGCACCGGTTCCAAGTGGTGGCCGTAGCTCAACGGTAGAGTCCTGGATTGTGATTCCAGTCGTTGTGGGTTCGAATCCCATCGGCCACCCCATTCTTCGCGGCGACCTCTAGCGAGCGCTGCCGCATAGCGCCAGCCGGTGGAACGCCGACAGCGCGTGATCGAGTGGATGAGGCCGCGGCTTCCCCGCAGTGTCGAGCGCGTTCCACCGGATGAGATTCATCGCGACGGACATCTGTCGCTTGCCGTCCGCCCGGGTCATGGACAGGGCGCCGGCACCCCACACCGTGCCGTCGTGGCCCCAGAACGTGCCGTGGCCGGGTATGTTCATCCTGTGCAGACCAAGACCGTAATCGATCGTCTTGCCGTCGAACGAGATCACGGGCAGCGTGCACTGCATTTGCGCGAGCGACGCGTCGTTGACGATGGCGCCGGACAGCAGCAGCGCGTAAAAGCGGTTGAGATCCGCCATGGTCGAGATCAGCGAAGCGGCAGGTCCCACCCATGACATGTCGTAGATGCTGTAATCGCGCGGCGGATCGAGCATGCCGAACCAGGCCTCGTACATTCTGGAATGCAAGCCACGGACCTTCGTGCCGGCGGGCAGCTCGGTGTCCCGCAATCCAGCGCGGTCGATGACGTTCTCGGTGATGCACCGCTCCGCGGCTATTCCGGTGACGCGCTCCAGGAGCTCGCAGAGGAGCAGGTAGTTGGTATTGGAATACCTCCCAGGCGTGTCACCGGGCGAACCGGCGGCAGGCGCGCAGACGCCCATCTCGATCAGCTCGGTGCGGTGAAACCGCGTGAACCGCTGCTCGTCCAAGCTTGCGGGCGTCGTGTGCGCCAACGAAGGAAAGCGCCTGAGCGACGGATACGCATAGGGCAGGTAGTCCGCGAGGCCGCTGGTGTGGTTCATCAACATCCGGACCGTGATCGCGTCGCCGCGTTGTCCGCGTACCAATTGCGGCAAGTAATGGGCGATGGACCGATCGAGCCCGATCTCACCGTGCTCGGCCTGCTGGAGGACGGCGGCGGCGGTGAACGTCTTCGCGATGCTCCCCACCCGGTGGCGCATGCCGGCGGTGACAGGGCGGCCGCTGGCGACATCCGCGACGCCGGCCGCGCCGCGCCATACGTGCTCGCCGTCGCGCACTTCGGCGAACGCGCCGGGCATGCCCGCGCGATGAACGTCGTCCAAGGCGCGCTGCAGTGCCGCGACGTCGAGCGGGTGGCCGACGACGCGGGTTTCGTGACGATCGAGCACAGGGTGATCGCTCCTCAAGTTCATGACTGTCTCCGGGAGGTTATGGCGGAAGCCTGCCTGCGGCGCATTGCGCCACGACCGATTCGGCGGCGATGTGCGTTGATGTGCAGCAATGCTGAGCGCGCGGGCCGGGCGCGTCTGTCGGCTGCCTGACACAAACGCCTATTTCCTTCATCCGCATCGCCGCATGTCGACGTCCGAGCTGCTTCCCCTGCAACGCGAGGTCCTCGCGGGCGGCCGCTGGTTCGCCGGCTTGCCAGCGGCCTTCCAGCAGGCGCTCTTCGGCGAGACACGCGTCGTCGTGCTTCGCGCCGGCGAGCTCCTGTTCGAGCGCGGCGACGACAACGACGGCCTGTATGGCATGCTCGACGGTACCGTACGCTTCGGAGCCGTCAACCTGGCAGGCAAGGAAGCCATCGTGGCGCTGGCCGAGCCGCCGCAGTGGTTCGGCGAGGTGGCGCTGATCGACGGAGGTCTGCGCACGCACCATGCGTGGGCCGATTCGGATGCCACGCTCGCACACGTGCGGCTCGCGGCGATCACCGACTGGCTCGCGCAGCATCCGGCACACTGGCAGTACATCGGGCAGCTGGCGGTGCACAAGCTGCGGGTGATGTTCGCAGCGATCGAGGACGTGAGCCTGCACCCGCCTCGCGAGCGCCTCATCCGCTGCCTCGTGTCCCTGGCGCGTGCGTATGGTGAGCGCGACGCAAGCCCCGCGCAGGCGTTGCACGTCTCCCAGGAACGGCTCGGATCGATGCTTTCGCTCAGCCGTCAAACGATCAATGCGCTGCTGCAGGGCCTGGAGCGCGAGCGCGTGCTCGTTTGCGTCAGAGGCGGCGTGCGGATCGTGGACTTCGGACGGCTCCTGGCATTGGAGGCCGCGATCCGGTAGACCGAAGCGGCGTCGCGGTGCGGCCCGACGATCGCCGCACTAACGGTACCGCTGCACGTCGAACGTGGTCACCGGGCCTGCGCCCTGGCCCCACGACGCGCGCACGTAGCTCAGCACCGCCGCAATGTCCGCATCATCCAGCTTGACGATGAACGCCGGCATGCCGTACGGACGCGGGTTGGCGGTGGTGACCGGCGCATAGCCGCCGCTCAGAACGGCCTTGATCGCATTGGCGGCGACCGGCTCCATCACGCTCGGGTTGTGCGCGAGCGGCGGATACGCCGGAGGTGCGCCTTCACCCTCGTTTCCATGGCATTGCGTGCAATGATCGCGGTAGATCGACGCGCCGCGCGCGAGCGTTCCGGCATCGAACGGCGAAGGCGACACGGCGGCATTGTGCTCGGCCGGTGGCAATGCGAGCAGATAGGTGGCGATGGCGCGCGTGTCCGACGCGGGCAGGTACTGCGTGCTTCGAAACACCACCTCTGCCATCGGCCCCATCGCGCTGGCGCGCCGTGAGGTGCCAGTGCGCAGCAGCGCTTCGATGTCGTCGGCGGACCAGCCGGAGATGCCGCCGCGCGTGCTCGACAGGAGCGGGGGCGCGTACCAGTTCTGCATCGGAATGAGCCCACCGCCAAGATCGAGCTGTCGACTGACCGCGCCGAAGACGTTGCGCGCCGCATGGCACGCATCGCAGTGGCCAAGCCCCTGCACCAGGTAGGCGCCGCGATTCCATTCGGCGGTCCGTGCCTGGTCGGGCTCGAACACCCCGGGGCGGAAGAACAGCGCGCGCCAAAGCGCAAGCGCCAGCTGCGTGTCGTACGGAAAGCGCAGCGCATGCGCGGTAGGCGGCTGCTGTACGGGCGGGAGCGAGCGCAGGTAATCGAACATCGCGTCGGCATCGCGCGGCGTGATGCGGGTGAAGTTCGCATACGGAAAGGCGGGGTAGAGCAGCCGGCCGTCCTTCGAGCGGCCGTTGTGCAGCGCTCTCCAGAAGTCGGCACGGGTCCAGCTGCCGATGCCGGTGGCGCGATCGGGCGTGATGTTGCCCGAGTACACCGTGCCGAACGGTGTTTCGATCGGGCGGCCGCCCGCGAACGCTGGCTGGCCCCGCACGGTGTGGCAGGCGATGCAGTCGCCAGCCACCACGAGCGCGCGGCCGCGCGCGAGGTCCGGTGCCTGATTGTCCAAGCCCTCGCTGTAGGTGGCGATGTCGTCGCCGCGCACGTTGAGCCAATACACCAACCCGGCAACGACGAGCAGCGCGACGAGCAGCAGCGCTGTGGTTTGCGACCGGCGCATCATCGCGTGGCGTTCACGCTGCCGCACTCAAGCGGGAGCGGCTGCCGGATCGAGGGCGCGGCATGCATGCCGGAGGGCACCGGCTGTGCGGCGAGCCATGCCGCGATCAGCGGCACATCCTCGGGTGCCAGGCGATTGGCGACTTCGGCCATGCAGTCGGGCGGGATCGAGCGCAAGCGGCCCTGGCGCCACGCGCCGAATTGCGCATTGATGTAATGCCGCGGCAATCCGAGCAGGCCGGGAATCGCTGGATCGACCCCGGCGAGGGTTTCGCCATGACACGCGATGCAGGCTGGCACCTGGCGGCCGGGATCTCCGTGCTCGAGCAGCGTGCGAACGCGCGCTTGCGCATCGGCGGACAACGCGGCGGCTTCGGGCGGCGGATACGGCAACTGCAGAGCGCTGAAATAACGCGCCATCTCGCGCAGGTAGTCGTCGGTCATGTACTGCACCATGTAGACCATGGCGCCATACGTGCGGCGACCGTCGCGAAAGCTCACCAGCTGATTGAAGAGGTATCCGGCCGGCTTCCCGGCGATGCGCGGCGAGAAGCCGTCGCGGTTCTGCTCGGTGCGGCTGCCATGACAGGCGATGCATGGAGCGGCGCGCGCCTCCATGGTGTCCGCCACGACGACGGCTGCGAAGGACGGCGCGACACCCGGCGCAACGGCTGCCAGGAGCGCTGCGACGAAGACCGGCAGATGGCGCAGAAGACGCATGGAAGGTCTTTGTGCGCCTGCTGAGCACAATGGCCCAACAGGCAGGGAACAGATTACCCGACTCGGGCCTGCGCACCATCCGGGTGCGATGTCGCGTTCCTGCTTGCACGGGCAGCAAGGACCGCTCCGCCCGCCGCGCTAAGATGAAGCCCTTTCCCCGGACGCTCCTGTCGTGCGCTTCACGGTCGCCACCTACAACATCCACAAAGGCTTCTCGCAGCTCAACCGCCGGATGGTGATCCACGAGCTGAAGGAGCGCCTGCACGGCCTGGCCGTCGACGTGCTCTTCCTCCAGGAGGTGCTGGGCGCCAACGATCGCCATGCCGTCCGCTATCACGAATGGCCCGTGCGGCCGCAGCACGAGTTCATCGCGGGCTCCGTGTGGCAGGAAGTCGCGTACGGCAAGAACGCGGAATACCAGCACGGGCATCACGGCAACGCGCTGCTGTCGCGCTTCCACATGCGCCGGCACGAGAACCTCGACATCTCGGCGCATGCGTTCGAGGAGCGCGGCCTCCTGCATTGCGAGCTCGAGCTCGGCAAGAACCTGCCGGTGCTGCACTGCTTCAACGTGCACCTCGGCTTGTTCGAGCGCGGCCGGCAATGGCAGATCGGCGCGCTGGTCGAGCGCATCCGCGCCATGGTGCCGCGCACCGATCCCCTCATCATCGCCGGCGACTTCAACGACTGGCGGCGCAAGGCCAATCGCACGCTCTGCGAGACCCTCGGCGTGGTCGAGGTGTTCGAGCACGTCACGGGACGGCCGGCGCGCACGTTCCCGTCGATGATGCCGATGTTCCGCCTCGACCGGATCTATGCGCGCGGACTCAACGTGCACGACGCGCGCGTGCACTACGCATGGCCCGCATCGCGCATGTCCGATCACGCCGCGCTCGCGGCGACGTTCGAGCTCACGGATCGTCACGCCCGCTAGGCTGCGTGCATGCGCGCCCTGACGGCTCGCTTCACGCCTGGCAACCGCGTCGCACTCCTGCGCAGCGGCCGCGAATACTTTCCGGCGCTGGTCTCCGCGATCGAAACGGCGCAGCGCGAAGTCTGGCTGGAGACCTACATCTTCGCGGACGACCCGGCCGGGCGCCTCGTCGCCGATGCGCTCGTGCGCGCCGCGCAACGCGGCGTGGCGGTGCGGGTCCTGGTCGACGGGTGGGGCGCCCGGCATTACCTCACCGACGGGCTGCGGCGCTTCATGCTCGAAGGCGGCGTCGATCTCATGTCCTACCGGCCCGAGATCAAGCCATGGGATTTCCGCAGCAACCGCTTGCGGCGCCTGCATCGCAAGCTGTGCCACGTCGATGGGCGGATTGCGTTCGTCGGCGGCATCAACATCATCGATGACCTCCACACGCCCGGCCACAAGCCGCCGCGCGTCGACTTCGCGGTGAGCATCGAAGGCCCGCTGCTGGCGCCGATCATGTACACGATGCAGCGCGTCTGGGCCATCGTGGAGATCGCCCAGCTGCGGCGCACGGACGTGCGGCTGTTCCCGGACCGTGCGCCAGCGCAGCGGGTCGGCACGCAGACGGCCAAGTTCGTCATCCGGGACAACCTGCGCCACCGGCGCGACATCGAGCGCGCCTATATGGCCGCGATCCGCACCGCACGCCGCGAGATCGTCATCGCGACCGCGTATTTCTTTCCGGGCGCGGATTTTCGCCGGGCGCTGATCGCTGCAGCCGCGCGCGGCGTGCGGGTGACGCTGGTGCTGCAGGCGCGCGTCGAATACCGCCTGCTGCATTACGCGTCGCGCGCGCTCTACGCGCAGCTGCTGCATGCTGGCGTCGCGATCCAGGAATATCACCGCTCGTTCCTGCACGCCAAGGTCGCGGTGGTCGACGGCCGCTGGGCGACGGTCGGATCATCCAACATCGATCCTTATTCGTTCCTGATGTCCCGCGAGGCCAACGTCTTCGTGCGCGACGCATGGTTCGCCGAGCAGCTGCGCTTCGAGCTCGGCATGATCGTCGACACCGGCTCGAGCGCGGTGCCGACGGAGCGGTGGGCTCATCGGTCCCGTGCGGAGAAGGCATTGTCGTGGATCGCGTATGGCGTCGTGCGCGTCGCCATGGGCATGCTGCGCTACGGCGGCAACGAATGGTGGCGCGGACGCGGTTGACGGCCACCGCGGTCGTCCCGGCGCAGTCGTTGGCCATGCCCCGCTGTTAGAATCGGCACGTGCGCCGCCACGATTCTCTGCCGCTGCCCGCCGAGCGTCGCGTTCCCCGCACGCACCGCGGCGATTGGCAGACGATCCGCACGCTGCTGCCGTACCTGTGGGAATACAAGGTGCGCGTGGTGCTCGCGGTCACGTGCCTGGTGGCCGCCAAGCTGGCCAATGTCGGCGTGCCGCTCCTGCTGAAGCGCATCGTCGACGCGCTCGATCCGCGCAGCGCGGCGTTGTACGTCCCGCTCGCCCTGCTGGTCGCTTACGGCGCGCTGCGCCTGTCCACCACGGCCTTCACCGAGCTGCGCGAATTCCTGTTCGCCAAGGTCACGCAGCGCGCCGTGCGCAAGATCGCGCTGCAGGTCTTTCGTCATCTGCATGCGCTGTCGCTGCGCTTCCACCTCGCGCGCCAGACGGGCGGCCTCACGCGCGACGTCGAGCGCGGCCAGCGCGGCATCTCCAGCCTCATCAGCTTCACGCTCTTCTCGATCCTGCCCACGCTGGTGGAGATCGGGCTCGTGTCCGCGATCCTGCTCGCCCGCTACGACTGGTCGTTCGTCGCCATCACCGCCGCCGCGCTCGTGCTCTACATCGCCTTCACGGTCGGCGTCACCGAATGGCGGACGCATTTTCGCCGCCAGATGAACGAGCTCGATTCCAGGGCCAACACGCGCGCGATCGACAGCCTCATCAACTACGAGACGGTGAAGTACTTCGGCAACGAGGAATGGGAGGCGCGGCGCTACGACGAGAGCATGCAGCGCTGGGAAACCGCGGCGGTGAAGAGCCAGACGTCGCTGTCCGCGCTCAACGTGGGCCAGAGCCTGATCATCGCGACCGCCGTGACGCTGATCATGTGGCGCGCGACGGTCGGCGTGGTGAACGGCAGCATGACGGTGGGCGACCTCGTGCTCGTCAACGCCTTCATGATCCAGCTCTACATCCCGCTGAATTTCCTCGGGGTGATCTATCGCGAGATCAAGCAGGCGCTCGCCGACATGGAGCGGCTGTTCGCGCTGGTCGAAGAGCACGCCGAGATCGCCGACGTGGCCGGCGCGCGGCCGCTGCGCGTGGCCGGCGCGGAGGTGCGCTTCGAGCACGTCGACTTCCACTACGAGCCCGACCGGCGCATCCTGCACGACGTGTCGTTCGTCATTCCCGCGGGCCGCACGGTGGCCGTCGTCGGTCCGTCCGGCTCGGGCAAGTCGACGCTTGCGCGCCTGCTCTACCGTTTCTACGACGTGTCGTCCGGCCGCATCACGATCGACGGCCAGGACATCCGCCACGTGACGCAGGCGAGCCTGCGCGCGACGATCGGCATCGTCCCGCAGGACACCGTGCTGTTCAACGACACCATCGAGTACAACATCGCGTACGGACGCCCGGATGCTTCCCACGACGAGATCGTCGCGGCCGCACGCTTTGCGCAGATCCACGACTTCATCGCCAGCCTGCCGCAGGGCTACGCCACGCCCGTGGGGGAGCGCGGGCTCAAGCTGTCCGGCGGCGAGAAGCAGCGCGTCGCGATCGCGCGCGCGATCCTCAAGCAGCCTGCGGTGCTGATCTTCGACGAGGCGACCTCGGCGCTCGATTCGAAATCCGAGAAGCTCATCCAGGCGGAGCTGCGGCAGATCGCGCGCGATCGCACGACGCTCACCATCGCGCACCGCCTGTCGACGATCGTCGACGCCGACGAGATCCTCGTGCTCGACCGCGGCCGCATCGTGGAGCGCGGCACCCATGCCGGCCTTCTCGCTGCGGGCGGCGCCTACGCGCGCATGTGGCGTCTCCAGCAGGACGAGCAGCGGGAGCCTGCGTCGCCGCCCGGCGACGAATCGGTCAACCGTCCGGACCCTCCGGCCGTTACCGAGCCCAACGCAGCGTCCGCCGCAGCGGCGGCCGCCACGTTGAGGAGCGCCACCTGAAGTCTACAAGCCCTTGATTCGGACGGGCATTGACGAAAAGGTTGCCTTCGTGCGATAAGGCAGCTCGTCCTGAGGCTTGTTCTGATGAATCGCTGGTTACCCATTGTTTTTGCTCTCGTCCTGTCCGTCCCGGCGCTGGCCGCGGCGCAGCCTGCCCGCGACCCGGCCAAGCTGAAGCTCGCCTCGGCCAACGTGCTGGTCCTCGATGCTGAGGGCGACAATCCCATCTATTCGAAGGCGGCCGACGAGGTCACCCCGATCGCCTCGGTCACCAAGCTCATGACTGCCATGGTGGTGCTGGATGCCAACCAGCCCATGGACGAGCTGCTCGACGTCGACATGCAGGATTTCGACTTCCTCAAGGGCTCGAGCTCGCGGCTGCGCATGGGTGCCACGCTGCCCCGCCGCGAGATGCTCCAGCTGGCGCTGATGTCCTCCGAGAATCGGGCCGCCAGCTCGCTCGCGCGTCATTACCCCGGCGGCAAGGCGGCCTTCGTGCAGGCCATGAACGCCAAAGCGGCGTTGCTGGGCCTGTCCAATACCCATTACGAGGACCCGACGGGCCTGTCGCCGCACAACGTCTCGACGGCCAAGGACCTCGCGCGCCTGGTCAAGAGCGCCGCCGAGTATCCCGCGATCCGTGAGTTCACCACCACGCCATCGCAATTCGTGCAGGTCGAAGGCACCAACCAGACGCTCGGCTTCAACAACTCCAATCCGCTGGTCAAGAGCGGCCAGTGGGACATCCAGCTGCAAAAAACCGGCTACATCCGCGAAGCGGGCAAGTGCCTGGTGATGATGGCTACCATCGCGAGCAAGCCGATTGTCATCGTGCTGCTCGATTCACTCGGCAAGTACACGCGCGTGGCCGACGCGCAGCGCGTGAAGCATTGGCTCGAAACCGGCGAATCGGCGCCCGCTTCGACGGTGATGGCGGAACGCGCGCCCCGCGGCGGGATCAAGGGCGCCGCGTCGCGTGCGCATCTCAGGCATCGGGTGAGCGGCACCTTCCCCGCCCGCCTGGCCAAGACGAGCGCACGCCAACACTGACCGCGCTTGCGCGCCGTTCCAAAAAAAGCCCGGCTCGCCGGGCTTCTTTGTTTGCGGTGATGCAATGCTGCGTCCGCGTAGACGCCGAGGATTTCGAGCGCGGCGTGGTCGAACTCGCGGAGTTGCGCTAGCGCGCTCCGCGTGCGCAACACCTACGACTGGCCCGTGCGCTGGTGTTGCTCGAACAGCTCCTTGGCGTGCGCACGCGTTTTCGCCGTGACCTCGGCGCCGGACAGCATGCGGGCGAGCTCATCGACGCGCGCGGCGCGCGTGAGCGCGACGACTTCGCTCGTGACGTGGCTGCCCTTGCCCATCTTGGCGACGCGGTAGTGCTGGTCGGCGTGCGCGGCCACTTGCGGCAGATGCGTGACGCACAGCACCTGGCGCCGTGCGCCGAGCGACTGGAGCAGGCGTCCGACCGTTGCAGCAACCGCGCCTCCGATGCCCGTATCGACCTCGTCGAAGACCAACGTGGGCACGGATGCCACTTCGCTGGTGACCACCGCGATGGCGAGCGCGATGCGCGACAGCTCACCGCCCGACGCGACGCGGGACAGCGGTCCGGCCGGCTGCTTGGGATGCGTGGCGACGGCGAACGCGATGTCCTCGAGGCCGAAGCTCGCCGGCGGCTCGTGCGGCGTGCACAGGATGTCGAGCCGACCGCCTGCCATGGCGAGCTCCTGCATGGCGTCCGTGACGCGATGCGCCAGCTCGCTCGCAGCGAAGCGTCGCTTGCCGGCGAGATCGTTCGCGACGCGCCTGTAGGCAGCTTCGCTCTCCACTGCACGCCGCTCGAGCGCTTGCGCATCCGCGGATTCGGCCAGCGCCGCAAGACGCTCATGCGTTTGCGCGAGCAGCGCCCCGAGGCCGTCCGGCCGCACGCGATGCTTGCGCGCGGCGTCATGCAGCGTGGTCAGGCGCTGCTCGACGCGGCTGAGCTCGGCGGGGTCGACGTCGAGCCTGCGCCGGTAATCGCGTAGCGCACGCGCCGCCTCTTCGAGCTGGATCGATGCCGGTTCGAGCAACGCCGCGATGTCGCCGAGCGCGGGGTCGTGCGCGGCTGCCGCCTGGATGCGCTGGACCAGCTGCGCCAGCCTACGCGCGAGCGCGTCGTCATCGTCGTAGAGCGCAGCTTCGCCCGCCTCGGCGGTTTCGATCAGCGCAGCGGCATGCGCGAGGCGTGATTGCGTGGCGTTGAGGGCCTGCCATTCGTCGTCCGAAACGCCGAGCGCGGCAAGCTCGCGTGCCTGCTCTTCGAGCGTTTCGCGCTCGGCTGCCATCGCGGCTGCCGCACCGGCGGCGGCGTCGCGCCGTTCCACGGCTGCGCGCCACGCTCGCCACGCGTCGGCGACGTCGCGCGTGAGGGCGGTGAAGCCGCCGAAGCCGTCGACGAGCGCGCGCTGGGCGTCGGCCGCTGCCAGCGATTGATGCGCGTGCTGCCCATGCAGCGCAACGAGGCGCTCGCCGAGCTCGGCCAGTTGCGCCAGCGTAGCCGGTCGGCCGTTGATCCAGGCGCGGCTGCGCCCGCCCGCGTCGAGCACCCGGCGCAGCAGCAACGCGTCGTCTTCGCCGAGCTCCGCGTCAGCGAGCCAGCCACGCACGCCGGGCGCATCCGCGATGTCGAATTCGGCGGCGAGCTCGGCGCGCTCGGCGCCAGGCCGCAGCTGCCGCAGTTCGAACCGGTCGCCGAGCAGCAGGCCGAGCGCGTCGAGCAGGATCGACTTGCCGGCGCCCGTCTCGCCGGTGAGCACGGTGAACCCGGGTGACAGCTCGAGGTCGAGCGATTCGACCACGACGAAGTTGCGGATGGACAGGAGTCGCAGCATCGCGCGGGCGCCCTAGGTCTGGCGCAGCCGCTCGGGCGTCTCGCTCCAGTGCAGCTTCTGCCGCAGCATCGCGAAGTAGTCGTAGCCCGCCGGATGCAGGAAGCGGGCGTGATAGGGCGCGAGATTGAGCACGACGCGATCGCCTTCGCCGAGCTCGAAGTGCGCCTGGCCGTCGCAGTGGACGGAGGCATCGCGGCCATGCTGCACGGTGATCGCGATGCGGGCCGTGTCGGGCACGGCGATCGGCCGATGCGTGAGCGCGTGCGGTGCGACGGGGACGAGCGCGAACGCGGGTACCTCGGGTGCCAGGATCGGTCCGCCGGCCGAAAGCGCATACGCGGTCGATCCGGTGGGCGTGGCCACGATCACGCCGTCGGCCCGCATGGCGAACACGAAGCGGTCGTCGATGTCGATCGCGTATTCGATCAGGCTGCCGAGCGCGCCGCGATTCACCACGACGTCGTTGAGCCCGAGCGCGTGCTCGACGTGCCCGCCCGTACCCGCGCGCTCGATGCGCGCGGCGATGAGCGAGCGGCGCTCCTCGACGTAGCTGCCGTCGAGGATCTCGAATACGGAGGGCTCCATGCGCGCGAGCGGAATGTCGGTGAGGAAGCCGAGCCGGCCGAGGTTGACGCCGATCAGCGGGACACCCGTTGGCGCGAGCCGGCGGGCGATCGAGAGCATCGTGCCGTCGCCGCCCAGCACGATCACGAGGTCGACGCGCGCATGCGCCTCGGCGGGGTCGACCACGGCGCAACCGGGCAGCGGCGACCACTGTGCGGTTTCGAGCTCCACCGCGACGTCATGTCCGCGCCCGCGCAACAGCCGGGCAAGATGGGCGAGCGGCTCGGATGCGTCCGGACTGCCGTGGCGCCCGACGAGCGCGATGCGCGGGAAGCGGACGGGGGCCGGCGCGGGCATGGGGCGATTAAACCACAGGGGCCACGGGTTCCCGGATCGCTCGGACGGCCGATCGCACGCCTCGCGTCAGAAGGCGCGCTGCACGGTAAGATAAGCTCCATGCTCGACGCGCGCGCCCAGCACCTGCTCAAGACCCTGGTCGAGCGGTACATCACCGAGGGCCAGCCGGTGGGCTCCCGCGCGCTGTCGCGGCACTCCGGTCTCGACCTGTCGCCGGCGACCATCCGCAACGTGATGGCGGACCTGGAGGAGATGGGACTCATCACCAGCCCGCACACCTCCGCCGGGCGGGTGCCTACGCCACGGGGCTATCGGTTCTTCGTCGATACGCTGATGGTCGTCAAGCCGCTCGAGGCTTCCGAGGTGCACCGGGTGGAAGGCGAGCTCGCGGCTGACATGCCGAACCAGATCGTCAGCGCGGCCGCCTCGGTGCTGTCGCAACTCACGCACTTTGCCGGCGTCGTGATGACACCGCGCCGGCGCGAAGCCGCGTTCCGGCATCTGGAATTCCTGCGCCTGTCCGACCGGCGGGTGCTGCTCATCATCGTCTCGCCCGACGGTGACGTGCAGAACCGCATCCTGCACACCGACCGCGCCTACACGCCGTCGCAGCTGATGGAAGCGACGAACTTCTTCAACCAGAATTTCGCCGGCCAGCCGTTCGCGACCATCCGTGCCCGCATGGCCGACGAGCTGCGTGCGCTGCGCGAGGACATCGCGGGACTGATGAACGCGGCCGTCGATGCGGGCGAAGGTGCGCTCGCCACCAGCGAGGCGCTCGTCGTGACAGGCGAGAAGAACCTGCTCAACGCCGGCGATCTCAGCTCCAACATGGAGCGCCTGCGCCGCCTGTTCGACCTGTTCGAGCAGAAGACCTCGCTGCTGCACCTGCTCGACGTGTCGCAGAACGCGGATGGCGTGCAGATCTACATCGGCGGCGAATCGGGCCTCGTGCCGCTCGACGAATGCAGCGTCGTCACGGCGCGCTACGAAGTGGGTGGCCAGGTCATCGGCACGCTCGGCGTCATCGGCCCCACGCGCATGGCCTACGAGCGCGTCATTCCGATCGTCGACGTGACGGCCAAGCTGCTGTCCAACGCGCTCTCGCGCGAACTGGCCGAAGACTGATCGCGCGCGGCGTGCACGCCAACGCCGCTCTCGTCGAGTCGCTGTACGACGCGCTCAGCCGGCGCGACGCACCCGCCATGGCCGCGTGCTACGCGCCCGATGCGACGTTCACCGATCCGGTGTTCGACCTGCGTGGCGGCGAAGTCGCCGCGATGTGGTCCATGCTCTGCAGCCGGACCAGGGATCTCGCAGTCGAATGGCGCAACGTCGAGGCGGGCAATGCGTCGGGGCAGGGTGACTGGGATGCGCGCTACACCTTCGCGGCGACGGGTCGGCGCGTGCACAACCGCATCCATTCCGATTTCACCTTCCGCGCCGGACGCATCGTGACGCAGCGCGACGCGTTCCACCTCGGTCGCTGGCTGCGCATGGCCGTCGGCCCCGTCGCCGTGCTGCCGGGCCTGTCGGGATGGCTCGCGCGGCGCGTGCGCCGTGATGCGCGGCGCACGCTCGATGCATGGATGGCGGCGCACGCAGGCCGTGCGCCGAGCGGGACGTGAGCGCGGCGATGGTGGAGACCACAGCCACGCACCCGTGCGCGGTGTGCGGCGCCTCCCTGGTCGGCCCTTATTGCCACCGGTGCGGCCAGCCGAGCCCCACCGCGCCGCGCGGATTGCGCGATGCGCTCACCGGGCAGACCGGCAAGCTGCTGTACACGCTGCGACGCCTGCTGCAGCCGGGCGCGCTGGCCCAGGAGATCGATCGCGGGCGGGACCGGCTCGCCGTGCGACCGCTCACGCTGCTCCTGAACCTCATCCCGCTGTTCTTCCTGTTCGGCGGCGGCAATGCCGGCTTCAGCGTCGGCTCGTTCATCGCGCAGGATCCGACCGGTCAGTTGTCGGCGAGCGTGGCGATGCGTGCGGAGCGCAAGGGCGTGGTGCTGCCCTTGTTCCGGGAACGCGTCGAGCAGCGCTTCAAGGCGGTGTACTCGATCCTCGTCGTGGTGCAGGCGCTGACCTATGGCGCGATTCTCGGCCTGCTCGAGCGGCGCCGGGGCAAGGCGTGGCTGGTGCACTTCGCGACCGCGATCCATTACATGTGCTTCAACTTCATCGTCTCGACTCTCGCGTTCAGCATCCCCCGCCTTTGGCACACGCAGCTGCCGGACCATCCACTGGTCGCGTCGCTGGTCATGCTGGTCAATGCCAGCTACATGGCCGCATCCGTGCACCGCGTCTATGGCGAGACCTGGCCCATCGCCATCGGCAAGACCGTGGTCCTCATGGCACTTGGCTTCGCCGTCGCGATGGTGCTCACCATCGGCTCGATCGTCGTCGGAATCGCAACGGCATGAGCGACGCGGCAATCGCCACGGCCCGTTATGCGGCATTGGCACTACGTGTTGACGCCATGATGGCTGCGCACGGGGACGCCTGACCATGGCCTACCGCCCCGAGCGTCCGTTCGCCCACGATCGCGTCGCACGCGTCGGCGTGCTGCTCGTGAACCTGGGCACGCCGGATGCGCCGACACCCGCCGCGGTGCGGCGTTACCTCGCGCAATTCCTCGCCGATCCGCGGGTGGTCGAGATCCCGCCGATCGCCTGGCGGCCGATCCTGCATGGGGTGATCCTGCGCACGCGCCCGGCGCGCTCGGCGCGCAAGTACGCGGCCATCTGGCACAAGGACGGATCGCCGCTGCTCATCCACAGCCAACGGCAGAAGGTGCTGTTGATGGGTTACCTGGGACAGCGCCTCAAGAAAGCCAGCCTGCCGGCCGACCTGTGTCCCGTCGAGCTCGGCATGCGCTACGGCAACCCGTCCATCGCCGATGCGTTCGAGCGCCTGCGCACGGCAGGCTGCGAGCGCATCCTCGTGCTGCCGCTCTATCCGCAGTATGCCGCCAGCACGAGCGCATCGGCGCTGGATGCGATCGGGGCGCATTGCGCCACGCTCCGCCGGGTGCCAGGGCTGCGGTTCGTCGACAGCTTCCACGACGACCCTGGCTACATCCAGGCGCTCGCGCGAAACCTCAACGACGATTGGGTCAAGCACGGCCGGCCCGATCATGTGGTGTTGTCGTTTCACGGGCTGCCCAAGCGGTCGCTCGCCCTCGGCGATCCGTACCACTGCCATTGCCAGGGCACCGCCCGGCTGCTCGCCCGCGAGGCCGGGCTCGACTCGGGCCAATGGACGCTCTCGTTCCAGTCGCGCTTCGGACGCGCGCAATGGCTGCAGCCGTACACGCTCGACGTCCTGCGCGACCTCGCCCGCAAGGGTGCCGGCCGGGTGGACGTCTACTGTCCCGGCTTCGCCGCCGACTGCCTTGAGACGCTGGAGGAGATCGGCATCGAGGCGAGGCGGCTGTTTCTCGCCGCGGGGGGCAAGGCGATGCGGGTGGTGCCGTGCCTCAACGAGCATCCGGCCTGGATTGCCGCGCTCGCCGAGATTGCCCTGCGCGAGCTCGGGGGGTGGCTGGGCCCGTACCCGGAGCCCGCGGCCCGCGAGGCGATGCAGCTGCGCGCCCGGGCGCTCGGGGCGGCGCGCTAGCCGGTCGGGGCAGCGAAGCGTCGCCTTGGCCCCGTCGTGCAGGCGTGCCGCGACTCGTGGTGCCGGCTGCCCGCGATCGTCGCACCGGCCTCGAAAAATCGTTGAAAAAGGGCGCAATCCCCCCAATGTCATTGCGGTCTAGTGATTTTCGCGACGACTTTGGACATGACCCCACACGATCCCCGATCCGAAGGCCAGCCCACCGAGGCCGACGCCACCGCAGGCGGTCCGCCGCCGGGCGCCGACGCCGGCGAGGACATCGAGGCCCTGCTCCGCAAGGCGGAGACGGAGGCAGCCGAGCTCAAGGACGCCTGGCTGCGTGCCCGCGCCGAATCCGAGAACACCCGCCGCCAGTCGCAGCAGGACCTGGCCCGCGCCACCAAGTTCGCCATCGAGAAGTTCGCGGCCGACCTGCTGCCCGTCAAGGATGCGCTGGAGCAGGCGCTCGCCGCGCCCAACCTCACGGTCGAGACGCTCAGGTCGGGCACGGAGCTCACCCTCAAGAACCTGCAGGCCGCCTTTTCGCGTGCCAACGTGCAGGAGATCGATCCCGCGGGCGACAAGTTCGACCCGCACCGCCATCAGGCCGTGCAGATGGTCGACAGCGACCAGCCGGCCAACACGGTGGTGAGCGTCTATCAGAAGGGCTACGTCCTCAACGACCGCGTGCTGCGGCCCGCCATGGTCGCCGTGGCGAAGGGCAGCGACGGCAGCTGATCGCGATCGAAGCGCGCCGGCGTTGAACCGGCGCTGAAAATCCCCACTTGGCGAACAGGTCAGGAATACCCCAAGGCATTCGGAGGCAAACACAAATGGCAAAAATCATCGGCATCGACCTCGGCACCACCAACAGCTGCGTCGCCGTCATGGAAGGCGGCACGCCGAAGGTGATCGAGAACTCGGAAGGCGCGCGCACGACGCCTTCGGTCGTCGCATATGCGGACGACGGCGAAGTGCTGGTCGGCGCGCCCGCCAAGCGGCAGGCCGTCACCAACGCGAAGAACACGGTGTTCGCAGTCAAGCGCCTCATCGGCCGGCGCTTCGAGGAAAAGGAAGTGCAGAAGGACATCGCCCTGATGCCCTACAAGATCGTCAAGGCCGACAACGGCGACGCGTGGGTCGAGACCCGCGGCAAGAAGATCGCGCCCCAGCAGGTGAGCGCCGAGATCCTGCGCAAGATGAAGAAGACGGCCGAGGACTATCTCGGCGAGGAAGTCACCGAGGCGGTCATCACGGTCCCGGCGTACTTCAACGACTCGCAGCGCCAGGCGACCAAGGACGCCGGCCGCATCGCGGGCCTGGAGGTCAAGCGGATCATCAACGAGCCGACCGCAGCGGCGCTTGCGTTCGGGCTCGACAAGAAGGAAGGCGACCGCAAGATCGCGGTGTACGACCTGGGCGGGGGCACGTTCGACATCTCGATCATCGAGATCGCGAACGTCGAAGGCGAGCATCAGTTCGAGGTGCTCTCCACCAACGGCGACACCTTCCTCGGCGGCGAGGACTTCGACCAGCGCATCATGGATTACGTGGTCGGCGAGTTCCGCAAGGAAGCCGGCGTGGATCTCAAG
The DNA here is from genome assembly GCA_035475895.1 of Casimicrobiaceae bacterium. Lineage (GTDB taxonomy): Bacteria > Pseudomonadota > Gammaproteobacteria > Burkholderiales > Casimicrobiaceae > VBCG01. The sequence continues at coordinate 29,646 of DATILY010000106.1, forward strand.
AACGACGTGCTCGCGCTGCAGCGGCTGAAGGAAGCCGCGGAGAAGGCCAAGATCGAGCTGTCGAGCGGCCAACAGACCGAGATCAACCTGCCGTACATCACGGCCGATCAGACGGGTCCGAAGCACCTGTCGATGAAGATCACCCGCGCCAAGCTCGAGTCGCTGGTCGAGGACCTGATCCAGCGTACCGTCGAGCCCTGCAAGACGGCGATCAAGGACGCCGGCGTGTCGCTGAGCGACATCGGCGACGTCATCCTCGTCGGCGGCCAGACGCGCATGCCGAAGGTGCAGGACGTAGTCAAGCAGATCTTCGGCAAGGACCCGCGCAAGGACGTCAATCCGGACGAAGCCGTCGCCGTCGGCGCGGCGATCCAGGGATCGGTGCTCGCGGGCGAGCGCAAGGACGTGCTGCTGCTCGACGTGACGCCGCTCTCGCTCGGCATCGAGACGCTCGGTGGCGTGATGACCAAGCTGATCCAGAAGAACACGACGATCCCGACCAAGGCGCAGCAGACGTTCTCGACGGCCGACGACAACCAGCCGGCGGTCACCATCCACGTGCTGCAGGGCGAGCGCGAGCGGGCCTCGGGCAACAAGAGCCTCGGCCAGTTCAACCTCGAAGGCATTCCGCCGTCGCCGCGCGGCATGCCGCAGATCGAGGTGACCTTCGACATCGACGCCAACGGCATCCTGCACGTGTCCGCGAAGGACAAGGCCACGAGCAAGGAGAACAAGATCACCATCAAGGCGAACTCCGGCCTGTCCGAGGACGAAATCCAGCGGATGGTGAAGGACGCCGAGGCGCATGCCGAGGAAGACCGCAAGCTGATGGAAGCGGTGCAGGCGCGCAACGGACTCGATGCGCTGGTGCACAGCGTGCGCAAATCGCTGACGGAATACGGCGAGAAGGTCGACGCCGACGAGAAAGGCAGGATCGAAGCGGCGCTCAAGGAAGCGGACGAGCTCCTCAAGAACAAGGACGCCTCCAAGGAGCAGCTCGAATCGCAGGCCGAAAGCCTGGCCAAGGCCTCGCAGAAGCTCGGCGAAGCGATGTACGCGCAAGCGCAGCAGGCAGCCGGGCAGCAGGGCGGAGGCGCCGAGGCGGGTGGCGCGCAGAACGCCGGCAACGCCGGCGGCGGCGACGAAGAGAAAGTGGTCGACGCGGAGTACACCGAGGTCAAGGACCGCAAGTAACCGCGCCGGTCGAGCAGGATTCACGGAGAGCCCGGAGCGATTCGGGTTCTCCGTTTTCGCGTGGATTGTTGATTCGAGGGGAAGGGCCGCGTAAGGGCGGGTAGCGGACGAGCGGAAGTACGCTTGCCCGCGCGCGGCATGGACAATGGCGACGATGGCAAAACGCGACTACTACACCGTACTCGGCGTCTCACGCGAAGCGTCCGAGGAGGACATCAAGAAGTCCTACCGCAAGCTCGCGATGAAGTACCACCCGGACCGCAATCCGGACGACAAGGGCGCCGAGGAGAAATTCAAGGAAGCGAAGGAGGCCTACGAGGTCCTGTGCGACGCGCGCAAGCGCGCGGCGTACGACCAGTTCGGCCACGCGGGCGTCGATCCTTCGGCGGGATTCGGCGCCGGGGCGCGGGGCTTCGGGGGCGGCGCGGAAGGCTTCGGTGGCTTCGCCGACGCGTTCGGCGACATCTTCGGCGAGATCTTCGGCCAGGGCCGCGGCGGTGGCCGTGGCAATGGCGTCTATCGTGGCGCGGACCTGCGCTACAACCTCGAGCTGTCGCTGGAGGAAGCCGCGAAGGGCACCGAGGTCAAGATCCGCATTCCGGCGCTGGAAGAGTGCGCCACGTGCAAGGGCACGGGCGCCAAGCCCGGTACGCAGCCCAAGCAGTGCCCGAGCTGCCATGGCCGCGGCGAGGTGCGCGTGTCGCAGGGGTTCTTCTCGATCCAGCAGACGTGCCCGCAGTGCCACGGCACCGGCAAGGTCATCCCCGAGCCATGCGCAACGTGCAGCGGTGCCGGGCGCGTGAAGAAGCAGAAGACGCTGTCGGTAAAAATCCCGGCTGGCGTCGACCAGGACGATCGCATCCGGCTCACGGGCGAAGGCGAAGCCGGCATGAACGGCGGTCCCCATGGCGACCTGTATGTGGTCGTGAACCTGAAGCCGCACAGCGTGTTCCAGCGCCAGGGCGCCGACCTGCATTGCGAGATGCCCATCGGCTTCGGCACCGCAGCGCTCGGCGGCGAGCTCGAGATCCCCACGCTCGACGGTCATGCGACCATCAAGATCCCGCCCGAGACGCAATCGGGCCAGGTGTTCCGGCTGAAGAACAAGGGCATCCGTCCCGTGCGCGGCTCGGTTACCGGCGACCTGTATTGCCACGTTGCGGTCGAAACCCCCGTGAAGCTCACCGCGCGGCAGAAGGAGCTGTTGCGCGAGTTCGAGTCGATCAACGACCAGGATCCCGGCGCGCACAGCCCGCGCGCCAAGTCGTTCTTCGACAAGGTGAAGGATTTCTTCGGGCCCTAGGACGTGCCTGGAGCGTCTGCAAAGCGAGAACCGCCGGCTGGACCGGCGGTTTCCTTTTGCGCGCCGTTGTCGGTAATCTGGCGGCCTGATCGAGAGACACGGCATGGAAGACGCACACGTCCAGGCAACCATCGACGCCTTCGTCGCACATTTCTACTCGTTCTTCGACAATCGCGGCGGTGCGATGCCACGGCTCGCCGACGTGATGAAATGCTTCAGTGACAAGGCGACGATCGTGCGTCGCTCGAGCGCTGGCGTGGACCTCTACACCGTCGGCGAATTCGTGCTTCCGCGCATCGAGCTGCTGTCTGCCGGCGCGCTGCTCCAGTTCCACGAATGGGAGACGAGCGCGACGACCCAGCTTTTCGACGGCATCGCAACGCGCACGTCGCGCTACAGCAAGTCCGGCTTGCTCGATGGCAGAGACTATTCCGGATCGGGCACGAAGTGCTTCCAGCTCGTCGAGCTCGACTCGGGCTGGCGCATCGCTGCGCTTGCCTGGGTCGACGACCGTGCCTGACGGATTCCTTCAACCATGACCAAGGAGATCATCGTGCGCTTCAAGTCCCTCGCAGTCGGTATCGCGATCGCCGGTTCGTTCGCGGTGGGGATCGTCGTCTCGCCGCTCGCACGTCACGCCATCTCCGACGCGCAGGCGGCAGCGGGGCCTCTGACCGCGACGATGGTCGATCTGGCGTCCCTCAAGCACGACGACCTGCCCAAGACGGCCAATCCCGAGATGAACAACCGTCCGCTGGTGATCACCGACAACGCAACCGTGGCGCTCCAGTCGGGCAACGTCGCCAAGCACATGCATCCCAAGACGGACGAGATCCAGTACATCATCGAAGGCAGCGGTGCGATGTGGCTGGGCGGTGAACGCAAGGAATTCAAGCCAGGCACCATCATCATCATTCCGAAAGGCACGGCGCACGGCGGCACGCTGGTGGCGAGCGGCCCGGTGAAGGCGCTGGCCATCAAGATTCCGCCGCAGCCCGCAGACGACACGGTCCTGCTGAACTGAGAAGCGCACGGCGCAGGTACCGACGCAATCGTGGCTGTGTCCGAAGGACCCGCGATTCCCGGGCGCGTGCTGTCCGGCTGGGGCCGCGCGGCGGTCGCGTGCTTCTGCATCGGCTTCGGCGCATTCATCTGCGCCGCGGCACTGCGCTGGATCGACGTGCGCCCGGCGCCGGGCGTTCCCTACTGGATCGCCGGACTCGCAGGCGCCGTCTTCGCCCTGGCGGGCATCGCCATCGCACTGCCCCAGCGGCCGTCGCGCGTCCACGATGCACTCGGCGCGCTGCTCTTCAGCGCATTCGCCGCGATTGGATTGTGGGTGGGCTTCGGCCCGGGGCCGCGCGCTTTCAGTGGCAGCGCTTCGATCGGCCCGCTGGCCGTTGGCGGCGGTGGCGGTGAAACGATCGGACGCATCGCGTTCGGCGCAATGGGCGTCGTCGTGTCGCTCATCGCGGTGTTGGCGTGGCGCCGGCTGTTCCGACCGCGCGACGCGCGCGGCCAACCCGCAAATCCCGATCGAACGATGACGTAAAATAGGCCAGCCGCTATTGCTGCCTGCTTGCACGCATCGCCTGATCGTCTCGGCTGCCGCGGGGGTAGCGCCCGAAGACCATTCCCAGTCGTCCTTTGATGCAACCAACCAATCTGCTCGTCATCATGTCCGACCAGCACAGCCGCAGCATGATGGGCTGTGAAGGTCATCCGATCGTGCGCACACCGAACCTGGACGCCCTGGCCGCGCGCGGCACACGGTTCCATGCGGCGTACACGACGTCCCCGGTGTGCGTACCCGCGCGTGCGGCGTTCGCCGCCGGCAAGTACGTCCACCAGATCGGCTACTGGGACAACGCGGATGCCTACGAAGGTGCCGTGCCGTCCTGGCATCATCGGCTGCGCGAAGCCGGCCATCGCGTCGTGTCGATCGGCAAGCTGCACTTTCGTGCCGGCGGCGAGGACCACGGGTTCTCGGAGGAAATCGTCCCGATGCACCTCGTCGAGGGCAAAGGCGACCTGATGGGCCTCGTGCGCGACAACATGCCGGTGCGCAAGGGCGCGTACAAGATGGCCGGCATGGCGGGGCCGGGCGAGAGCTCGTACACGTTCTACGATCGCGAGATCGCCGCGCGCGCACAGGTATGGCTGCACGACGAGGCGCCGAAATGGCGCGACAAGCCTTGGGTGCTGTTCGTCTCGTTCGTCTGTCCGCATTACCCGCTCACCGCACCGCCCCAGTTCTACTATCCGTACTTCGACCGGGACCTCCCGCGCCCCAAGCTGTACGACGCGCACCAGCGCCCGGATCATCCGTACGTGCGCGACTATCGCGGCACGTTCAACTTCGACGACTACTTCGACGACGCGGCGATGAAGCGTGCGCTCGCCGGGTACTTCGGCCTGTGCACGTTCATGGACGACAACGTCGGCCTGGTGCTGCGGGCGCTCGACGCTGCGGGTCTGCGTGGGTCCACGCGCATCCTCTACACGAGCGACCACGGCGACAACCTCGGCGCACGCGGCCTGTGGGGCAAGTCCACGATGTACGAGGAAACGGTGGGCGTGCCGCTCATCGTCGCCGGACCGGGCGTTCCGGCGGGCGCCGTGGTGGAGACGCCGGCAAGTCACGTGGACGCGTATCCGTTCATCCTCGAGGCAACCGGCGAGCGCAGCACAGTGGCACCAGACGATCATCCGGGCGTGTCGCTGTTCGCGCTGGCAAACGGCCAGCGGCCCGACCGCGGCGTGCTGGCGGAATACCACGGGATGGGCTCGACCACGGGCGCGTTCAGCCTGCGCTACGGCCGCTGGAAATACGTGCATTACGTGGCGTACGACCCGCAGCTGTTCGACCTCGAAACGGATCCCGGCGAGCTGCACGACCTGGCGGCCGACCCCGGTGCCGCCGATGCGCTCGCGGCGTGCCGCGCGCAGCTGCTGCGCATCTGCGATCCCGCCGAGGTGGACGCGCGCGCCAAGCGCCGGCAGTCTCAGCTTCTCGCCCAGCACGGCGGGCGCGACGCGGTGATCGCGCGCGGTGACCTGGGCTTCACGCCCGCACCCGGCATCGCCGTCGCGTTCGATTGATGCTGCGCCGCCGTTCATTGCTTCGAAAGGTGCATCGATGATCCGCGTCGTCCGCTTCGCAGCAGCCCTTCTCATGCTGACGAGCTCCATGCTCTGCGCGCAGGGCTTTCCGAGCAGGCCGCTGCGCATCGTGGTGCCCTTCGCCGCGGGTGGTGCGACCGATCTCATCGCCCGCGTCGTGGGACAGAAGCTCACCGAGAGCATGGGACAGCCCGTCGTCATCGACAACCGGCCCGGCGCAAGCGGCATGATCGGTGCAGATGCGGTCGCGAAGGCCGCACCGGACGGATACACGCTGCTCATGGGATCGACCGCGGAGGTCGCAATCAATCCAAGCCTGTATGCGAAGATGGCGTACGACCCCGACAAGGACCTCGTTCCCGTAACGCTTGCCGGCATCACGCCGCTCATCCTGGTCGTCAACCCCGCGTCGCCGTACAAGTCCGTGGCGGACATCGTCGCCGACGCGAAGGCCCATCCCGGGCGCGTGTCGTTCGCGTCGGCCGGCAACGGCAGCGTGCAGCATCTGTCCGGCGAGCTGCTCAAAGTGCTGACGTCGACGGATATGGTGCACGTCCCGTACAAGGGTGCAGCACCAGCGCTGACCGACGTGCTGAGCGGTCAGGTCACGATGTTCTTCTCCGGCATGCCGCCGGCCATGCCGCATGTCAAATCCGGCAAGCTGCGCGCATTGGCGGTCACGACACCCGCTCGCTCACCCGCGGCGCCCGACGTGCCGACGATGGCGGAAGCCGGCATCGCCGGGTTCGACATCAGCAACTGGTTCGGGGTGCTGGCGCCGGCTGGCACGCCGCGCGACGTGCTCGACCGGCTCAATGCGGAGGTGGTGAAGGCGCTGGCGCAGCCGGCGGTCAAGGCCCGGCTCGCCGAGCAGGGCGCTGAAGCCGTCGGCGACACGCGCGAGGCATTCGCGGCGTTCATCCAGTCGGAAAAGGCCAAGTATGCGAAGCTCATCAAGGTATCCGGCGCAAAGGCGGAATGACATCCACGCGGCGCCTGCACGGCAGCGCGGCGCTCTCATGAGCCGCATGGGGCGCCGGTGGACCATGCTGTGCGTGATCGCTGCGCTGTCCACGGGCTTCGCGTCGTTGCCGGCAAACGGGCAGGCGTTTCCCACCCGACCGGTACGCCTGATCGTCCCGTTCCCGGCGGGCGGGCCCACCGACATCGTCGCGCGTCCGCTCGCGCAGTTCCTGTCCGACGAGCTCAAGCAGCAGGTCGTCGTCGACAACCGCGGCGGGGCGGGCGGCAGCATCGGCGCGGAGGTCGTCGCGAAGTCGCCGCCCGACGGCTATACGCTGCTGATGGGCACCGTCGGCACCAACGCGATCAACGCCACGCTGTATCGCAAGCTCGCGTACGACCCGGCGAAGGACTTCACACCCGTGGCGCTGGTCGCTGCGGCACCGGTCGCGCTCGTCGTTCATCCTTCGCTTGGCGTGCACACGATTGCCGAGCTCGTCGCGCGCGCGAAGGCGCAGCCGGGCAGCCTCACGTACGGAACAGCCGGCAACGGCACGCCGGGGCACCTGACGGGCGAGATGTTTCGGGCCGCGACGGGTGTCGACCTTCGCCACGTGCCGTACAAGGGCAGCGCACCGGCCGTGACCGATCTTCTCGGCGGACAGATCAACGTGATGTTCGATCCCCTGCAGTCGGTGCTCCAGCATGTGCAGGCAGGCAAGCTCGTGCTGCTCGGCGTAAGCAGCGCGTCGCGTTCGACCGCCGCGCCGGAGGCCCCGACGTTCGCCGAAGCAGGCCTCAAGGATTTCGAGGCGACCGCATGGTGGGGCGTCTACGCGCCGGCCAATTTGCCTGCCGACATCGCGACGCGGCTGAACGCCGACATCGACCGCGTGGTGCATTCGGAGCCGTTCCGCAAGCTGCTCGAGCCACGCGGGGTACAGGTGCGCGGCGGCTCGCGCGAGGTGTTTGCGCGCTTCGGCGATGCCGAGTTGCGCAAATGGGGCCAGGCGGTGCGCGACTCGGGCGCAACCGTGGATTGACCCGCGCCGGGATCGACATGCGATTGAGCGACGAAGAGCAGGCGATGCTGGCCGGTGGCCTGGGGCCCGTGCGGCAGCTCGCGCTGCAGCATCAGATCAAGGTCGGCGATTTCTTCGGGGCAGGGGATTTCGTGCCGGTCACGCAGGCACACGTCATGGCCGACACCGAAAGCCTGGGCGAGACCGGCGTGGCGTGGCTGGAGACGCTGGCGGCGCATGCGCCGGAGGATCGCGCCGTGCGCATCCCGACGATCACCGATCCGCGCGGCACCGACTTTTCGCAAGCGGCCGTGCTGCGCCAGGCGGCCTGGATGCTCAAGCTCGAGCAGCGCGCCATCGACGCGTTCGTGAAGCTCGGCGTCATGATGACGGACACGTGCATCAACTACCAGACCGTGCAGCCCGCGACGCGAGGAGAGCACGTGGCTTTCGGCGACACGGGCGTGGTCATCTATTCCAATGCAGTGTGCGGGGCGCGGTCGAATTTCGAAGGCGGTCCCTCCGCGATTGCGGCCGGCCTCACCGGGCGCACGCCGCGCTACGGCTTTCACCTCGACGCAGCGCGGCAGGCAAGCCTGCACGTCGCGGTGGGGTTCACGCCGGCGTCGTTGAACGAGTGGGGCGCGCTCGGCGGCGTGATCGGGCGCCTGGCGGGCAACTACTGGACGGTGCCGGTGATCGAGGGCATCGACGGCGCTCCGGGCTCCGATGCGCTGAAGCATTTTGGTGCGGCCATGGCGAGCTTCGGCTCGGTGGCGCTCTACCACATCGTCGGCGTCACGCCCGAAGCTGCGCGCCTCGCGGATGTTGCGCCATCCGGCATCCCGAGCAGGCAGGTGGCGCGCAGCGACATCGATGCCCTGAAGGCGTCGTATCACAGTGACGAGCGGGTCGACGTCGTGGTGTTCTCCGGACCGCAGTTGAGCCTGCTCGAGCTGCGCGATCTTGCGGCGCTGTGCGACGGCCGGCGCTTCGTCGTGCCGTTGCTCGCCGTCACCAGTCCGCAGGTCAAGCCGGATGCCGATCGCATGGGATTGACGCGCCGGATCGAATCGGCCGGTGGAACGCTGCTGGCTGGCATGTGCTTCTATCAGTCGTACGCGCGCGAGATCGCCGAGGCGAACGGCTGGAAGCGCCTCGCCACCAACAGCGCCAAGATGGTGAACATCCTGGGAGGCTACGGTTACCAGCCCATGCTCGGCTCGATGGAGGCATGCGTAGAGGCTGCGTGCTCGGGGTACCTGCGGTGAGTGCGCAACAATTTCGAGCTGTCCACGCAATGGGCGAGCCGGTCAGCGGCATCGCCCTCGTCGCGCGCGACGGCTTCTCGGCGCGCTACGATCTCGACCGCGTGCGCGGCGTGTTCTCGCGGCCGCAGCACAAGCTGGCCGGCCAGTCCTATGTGGGGCGCATCCTCGTGCTCGACACGGCCAAAGGCGGCGTCGCTTCGGCCTGGATGCTGCGCGAGATGAAGGTGCGCGGCGTGACGCCACTCGCGCTCGTGTTCAACAGCGTCAACCCGATCATCGCGCAGGGAACGGCCTTTGCCGACTTGCCCATGCTGGCCGGATTCGACTGCGACATCACCAGCGCGCTGCACACCGGTGATCGGCTCGAGCTCGTGCCGGGCGACCGCTTGTTGCGAAGGGTTTGACCGGCGGACGGGCTCACCGGGCGCATCGATGGCGCAGCTCACCTTCAGCATCTTCGTCAGCATCCTGGGCATCGCGTACATGGCGTACGGCAAGCGGCAGGTGAAGTACGTCCCGCTGCTGTGCGGCCTCGCCCTGTGCGTCTACACGTACTTCGTCGACGGCTGGACGTGGCTGGTCCTGATTGGCGCAGTGCTGGCTGCGCTGCCTTTTTTCGTCGACGGCTGAAGTGGCTCAGCGCCTCGAGGTGTACCTGTGGATGCAGCGGCCCATCACCGACAGCGTGCTCTTCGCAGACAATGTGCGCGCGGAGGAGTATCGCTGACACGCTGAGCGCGCGCTGGCGATCCGCCTGACAGCAGGCGTCACGAATCTGACTGCGACCGCCTCCCATTGACTCCGCGCGCGCGGCGGGTATCGTTACGGCCCGAAGCGTCACGTGCGCGCACCCGCGCGAGCGCCGACCCTGGGAGGCAATGCATGAGCAACTCGACACGCTGGACCCGGCGCTCCATCCTGAGTGCCGGCGCCGCGACTGCGCTGGGCGCTGCGCTGCCTCGCTCCGCTCGAGCAGCTACCACGCTGCGCTGGGCCACCGTGCTGCCGGCCAATCATCCGTCCGTGGCGATGATGGAGCGGGTCGCGAAGGACGTACGCGAAAAGACCGGCGGTGCCGTCGAGATCCAGACCTTTCCGGCGGGCCAGCTCGGCTCGTCGCGCGACGTCATCGAATCGACCTCGAGCGGCGCCATCCAGATCGTGGACGAAGGCGCGGCGCAGTTCGGTCAGTTCGTCGCGCAATTCTCGATCCTCGAAGCGCCTTACATCTGGCGGGACGCTGCGCACCTGCGCAAGGTACTGGCGTCGAACATCGTCGACGACATGAACGCGCAGCTCGTGGCCAGGCGCGCGATGCGCGTCATCGGGTCGACCTACTACGGCAAGCGGCATGTCACCTCGGGCACCAAGCCCATCAACACCGTCGCCGACATGCAGGGGTTCAAGCTGCGCATCCCCGAAGTCGACACATTCCGCGCCATGGCCGAGGCCTGGGGCGCGCGGCCGACGCCGATGAACATCAGCGAGCTCTACCTCGCGCTCAGCCAGGGGGCGGTGGATGGCCAGGAGAATCCGCTGCCGACGATCCAAAGTGCCAAGTTCAACGAAGTGCAGAAGTATCTGGTGCTGACCGGCCACATCATCACGCCGCGTCTGATCGTGGTGAACGAGCCGGCGTGGCAGGCGATGGCCCCGAAGGATCGCGACGTGCTCAAGGCGGCCGTGGCGCTGCACGGCCAGGCCCAGGACAACGACATCCTCGGCCAGGAAGCCAAGCTGGTGGACACGTTCAAGACCGGCGGCATGAACGTCGTGCAGCCCGACCTCGACAGCTTCCGCAAGCCGGTGCTGGCGAGCCTGCCCGCGAAGTTCGAGACGAAGTGGGGCAAAGGCCTCTGGGAGCGCATCGCGGCGGCTTGATGGGCGTGGCCCCTCGGTCGATGGCCGCGGCCACGCGTGCATGCGCCATGAGGCCTAGCGCTTGATCGCGGCTTTGGACCGTGTCGCGGCAGTCGTCGCCTGTGCCCTCGTGGTCGGGTTGCTCGTCGTCGTCTCGCTTGGCGTCGTCACGCGCGAGATGGGCGCGCCCCTGATCTGGACCGACGAGCTGTCGCGCTTCGTCATGGTGTGGCTCGCGGTGTTCGGCTGGATCCTCGCGAGCCGCAAGCGCATCCAGGTGCGCATCCGCTATTTCCAGGACCATCTGCCCGCGCGCGCGCATGCCGCGGTCGAGTTCGCCATCCAGGCGGGCCTCGTGGTCCTCGGCGGACTGATCGCCGCCTACAGCGTCGGCCTGGTCGTGCGCAATCACGATCTGGAAGCCACCTCGCTGCCGCTGTCGATGGCATGGATGTACGTGCCGATGGTGCTCGCCGGTGTCGTCACTGCGTTGCAGGGTCTCGTCGAGCTCATCCAATGCGTGCGCGCGCCGCGGCGCAAGTCGGCTGGCGCGCCGGTGGAAGTCGCATGACGCACCTCATGTTCGAGATCATCGGCGTGTGGCTGGTTGCCATCCTGCTTGGCTTGCCGCTGTTCGCTTCGATGGGTCTTGCCGCGTTCGCGTTCGTGCTGCTCGGCGGGTTATCCGGTTCGATCGTGCCGCAGAAGATGGCGCAGGCGATGAACTCGTTTCCGCTCGTTGCGGCACCCCTGTTCGTGCTCATGGGCAACCTGCTCGGTGCAGCCCAGCTGACCGACCGGATCGTACGCTTCGCGAGCTCGCTGGTCGGCGCGCTGCGGGGCGGCTACGCGCATGCGAGCATCCTGTCGAGCATGATCTTCGCGGGCATGGTGGGCTCGGCCGTCGCCGACGCCGCCGGCACCGGCTCGGTCGAAGTGCGCGCGATGAAGAAGGCGGGCTACCGGCCGGAGACCGCCGCTGCGATCAGCGCCGCGGCGGCGACCATCGGGCCCATCATTCCGCCGAGCCTGCCGATGGTGATCTATGGCGTCGCCGCGGACACGTCGATCGGCCGGCTGTTCCTGGCCGGCGTCATCCCGGGCGTGCTCATGGGCGTGTCGCTGATGGTGATGGTCGCGATCATCGCCCCGCGCCAGGGCTTGCCGCGGCACACCTTCGGTGGCCTGCGTGCGATCGCCGTTGCATTGCGCGAGACGTTCTGGGCCTTGCTGGCGCCGGTCATCCTCCTGGGCGGCATGTTCAGCGGTCTCTTCACGCCGACCGAAGCGGCAGCGGTGGCGGATCTCTACGCGCTGATCCTGGGGTTCGTCGTCTATCGCACGCTCAAGCTGAAGGACCTGCCGGCCATCCTGATCAACACGGCTGAGACCACCGGCATCGTGATGGTCCTGGTGATGGTGGCCGGCGCGCTCGGCTGGTGCATGTCGATCTCGCGCATTCCACAGACCGTCGCACCGGCCATCGTGGCGACGATCCACGAGCCGCTCGTGTTCCTGCTCGTGTCGAATGTGATTCTGCTCGTGATCGGCTGCTTCATGGAGACGCTGGCGGCGCTGCTCATCCTCATCCCGATCCTCGTGCCGGCAGCGCAGAGCTTCGGCATCGACCCCGTGCAGCTCGGCCTCGTCATGATCTTCAACCTCATCCTGGGCACGATCCATCCGCCGATCGGTGTCGTGCTGTTCGTGATGGGCCGCATCGCGGACGTGACGTACGAGGCGATGTCGCGGGCGATCCTGCCCTGGCTCGTGCCGCTTGTTGCGGTACTGCTGGCGATCACGGTCTGGCCGCCGCTCACGCTGTGGCTGCCCGCGCTGGTGATGGGTGGCAAGTGAACGAGGTGGCCTGATGGAGCCGCTGTTCGTCGCGGGCGCCTGGCGGTGCGTCGAGCTGCGCGAAGCGGACGCGCCCGCGCTGCAGCGCTTCTACGAGGACAATCCGGCGTATTCGCAGATGGTCGAGGGCATGCCGCCGCCGGCCGGCAGTGCGCAGGAAACGTTCGACGCACGGCCACCCGCGGGTTGGCCCTATGGACGCAAATGGGTGCTCGGCTTCGCCGAGGACGACGGCGAGTCGATGATCGGCATGGCGGACCTGCTGTCCGACCTCTTCACCGAAGGCGTGTGGCACGTCGGCCTCTTCATGGTTGCGACGCCGCTCCAGGGGAGCGGTGTCGCAAGCGCGCTCTACGAAGGCCTCGAAACGTGGATGATCGGGCGGGGCGCCGTGTTCGGACGTCTCGGCGTCGTGATCGGCAACACGCGCGCGGAACGCTTCTGGGAGCGCTGCGGGTACCGGGAGGTGCGCCGGCGGGAAGGCATACCCATGGGCCGGCGTGTGAACGACATCCGCGTGATGGTGAAGCCTCTGGCGGAAGCCTCCATTAGCGATTATCTTGCGCTCGTCGCGCGCGATCGCATGGATGGAACGTGAGGTCGCTGCGCGCTTCCGAGGAGGCTTTCGCTCATGAACACCCAGTCAGCCCGCGCCGAGACGTTTCGTGCGTTGCACGAGCGTCCCGGCTTGTTCGTCATTCCCAATCCCTGGGACGCCGGCTCCGCGCGCCTGCTCGCCGATCTCGGCTTTCCAGCCCTCGCCACCACCAGCGCGGGGCTCGCCTTCGCCCTCGGCAAGCCCGATGGGCGGGGCGCGGTGGATCGGAGCGAAACGCTCGCCAACGCGCGCGCGATCGTGGAGGCCACGCCCTTGCCCGTGGCAGCCGACCTGGAGAATGGATTCGGCGACGATCCGCAGGCGTGCGCGGCGACGATCCGCCTCGCGGCCGAAGCCGGCCTGGTCGGCGGATCGATCGAGGATGCAACCGGACGCGCGGACGACCCGATCTACGGCTTCGACACGGCCGTTGAACGCGTACGCGCCGCGGTCGCCGCTGCGCGCGCACTGTCCTTCCCGTTCATGCTGTGCGCACGGGCCGAGAACCTCATCAACGGCCGCCCGGACCTCGACGATACGATCCGCCGCCTGGTTGCTTTCGCCGAGGTCGGTGCGGACGTGCTCTATGCTCCCGGTTTGCGCGATGCCGAGGCCATCCGCGCCGTCGTGCAGGCGGTGGCGCCAAAGCCGGTGAACGTCGTCATGGGATTGGGCACGGTGTCGATCTCCACGGCGGAGCTCGCGCAGCTGGGCGTCAAGCGCGTCAGCGTCGGATCGTCGTTGGCGCGCGCGGCATTGACCGGCTTCCTGCATGCGGCACGCGAGATCGCCGAGCATGGAACGTTCGAGTTCGCGCGCGACGCCATCGCCTACCGCGAGTTCAACGCCAAATTCGAGCGTTAGCCGGCGGCCCGCAGCCGCGCGCTGCGCCGCTGCAGCCACGCGACGGCAATCATCAGGACGAGCGAGGTCGCGATGAGCATCGTCGCGGCCGCGGCGATCGTGAGGCTGATGTTGTCGTTGATGCCCGCGAACATCTGGCGCGGCAGCGTGCGCTGACCCGGACCCGAGATGAGCAGCGCGACCACCACCTCGTCGAACGAGGCGGCGAACGCGAAGACCGCCCCCGACGCCACACCGGGCAGGATCAGCGGCAGCATGACGCGGCGGAACGTCGTGACCGGCGATGCGCCGAGGCTCGTTGCGGCGCGCAGCAGCGTGCGATCGAAGCTCGCGAGGGCGGCGAGCACGGTGATGACCACGAACGGCACGCCGAGCGTGGCATGCGCCAGCACGAGACCAAGGTAGCCGTCGGTGAGACCGAGCGGCGCGAAGGCGAAGTACACGCCGACCGCGACGATCACCACGGGCACGACCATGGGGGAGATCAGGATGGCCAGGATGAGCGGCTGCGCCGGAAAGCGCGCCCGCCACAGGCCCAGCGCTGCCAGGGTCCCGAGCAACGTGGCGAGCAGCGTCGCCGACACGCCTACGATGAGGCTGTTGCGCAGCGCGGGGAGCCAGAACGTCGAGGTGAAGAAGTCCTCGTACCAGCGCAGGCTCAGGCCCGGGAGCGGGTAGTAGAAGAACGATCCCGACGAAAAGGACAGCGGTACGATGGTGAGGATCGGTGCTACGAGGAACACGAGCACGAGCGCGGTCAGCACGTGCAGCGCGACGCGCGTGATGCGCTCGCCGCGCGTGGCCGTGGTCGCATGCATCGTGATCATGTCGGGCGCATGCGCTCGAGACCCACGAGGCGGTTGTACACCGCATAGAGCGCCAGCGTTGCCGTCAGCAGGATGATGGACAGGGCCGCCGCCATGCCCCAGTTGACCGTCTTGCTCGCGTAGAACGCGATGAAGTAGCTGATCATCTGGTCCTCGGCCCCGCCGACCAGCGCCGGCGTGATGTAGTAGCCGAGCGCCTGGATGAACACCATGAGGCAGCCGGCACCGACGCCGGCGAGCGTCAATGGCAAGTAGACGCGGCGAAAGGCGGTGAACGGTTGGGCACCGAGCGATGCGGCTGCGCGCACGTACGACGCGGGAATCGCGCGCATCACGCTGTAGAGCGGCAGCACCATGAACGGCAGCAGCACGTGCACCATCGCGACGTACACCGCGAAGCGGTTGAAGATCATCTTGAGCGGCTCGTTCACCAGGCCAACCGAGAGCAGGAGGCTGTTGAGCACGCCTTCCTTCTGCAGCAGCACCACCCACGCGACCGTGCGCACGAGGAGCGAAGTCCAGAACGGCAGCAGCACGAGGAAGAGCAGGAGCGCGCCGCGTCCGGGCGGCTGCGCCGCGATGACATAGGCGACCGGGTAGCCCAGGAGCAGGCACGCGAGGGTGACGACGCCGGCGATCCACAGCGTGCGGGCCAGCACGTCGCGAAAGACACGCTGCTCGACCGGCGCTCCCTCGATCGAGCCTGCCGCGTCGCGGCGCAGGTCGAGCGCACCAAGCAGGTAGAAGTCGGTCACCGGACCGCCCGCGCGCCGCAACGCGGCCCAGGTTGCGCGCTCGCCCCAGCGTGCATCGATGGCGATGAGCGTCTTGCGCGCCGAAGCCGGGCGCTCGGCCGGCAGCTGTCGGCCCGTCGCGAACAGCAGGCTGCGAAACCCGGGGATATCGTAGTTGAGACGCGTGGCCGCGCTCGCGAGCGTACCGGCTTCGCGGGCGGCGCGCACGTCGTCGGCGAGGGCGGCGTACGCCTGTTCGGACGGAACGTCAGTGCCGTCCCATGCGCGGAGCGCGGCCGTGACATGCGGCATGATGCGCGCGATGTCGGTGTCCACGACGCCATGCGAGAGCATGACGCCGATCGGCACGACGAAGCACACGAGCAGGAACGCGAACAGCGGCAGCACGAGCAGCGCTGCGCGCACCTGCTCGCGCCGGCGGCTGCGCCGCAAGTCGCGGCGCAGCGCCGAGCGTTCCTGGGTCGCGAGCGTCGCCTGCAGCGGGGCTGCCGCGCCGCGCAGCACCTGCGTGCCCGTTTGCCGCCCGCTACTTGGCGACCCAGGCGTTGAAGCGCTGGTTCAGCTTGTCGAGGTTCTCGAGCCAGAACTTGTCGTTGATCGGAAGCGCCGAGGCCATGTTCTGCGGCGCCGTTGCGAGGTTGGGCAGCACCGCCTTGTCGATCAGCGCGGTCGATGCCTTGGCGGTGGGTCCGTACGGGATCTTCGGCGGCAGGTTCTTCTGGTTCTGCGGATCGTTGACGAACACCAGGAAGCTCTCCGCCTGCGCCCGGTTGGGCGAGCCCTTCATGATGACCCACGAATCGACCGTGTAGAGATTGTTGTTCCACACGATCTTGAAGTTCTTCTTGTCCTTGTCGTTGGCCGCCGCGATGCGTCCGTTGTACGCGTCGGTCATCGCCACTTCGCCGGATGCCAGGAGCTGCGGCGGCTGCGAGCCTTTCTCCCACCACACGAGGTTGGTCTTGAGCGCATCGAGTTTCTTGAACGCACGCTCGACGCCGGCGTCGGTGGCGAGCGTCCTGTAGACGTCGCCTGGCGCCACGCCGTCGGCCATCAGGGCGATCTCCAGCGTGGTCTTGGGTCCCTTGCGCAACGCACGCTTGCCCGGCCATTTCTGCACGTTCCAGAAGTCGGCCCACGACTTCGGCGCGTCACCCTTGATCTTGTCGCCGTCGTACGCCATGACGAAGCTGTAGACGATGGCGCCGACGCCGCAGTCGTTCACGGCGTCGGGCAGGTACTTGTCCTTGCCGCCGAGCTTGCTCCAGTCGAGCTTCTCGTAGAGGCCTTCCTCGCAGCCGAGCAGCAGCTCCTCGGACTCCACCTGCACGACGTCCCAGTTGTTGTTGCCGCCCTGGATCTTGGCGCGCAGCGTGCCCACGCCGCCGTCCCAGTTCTCCTCGGTCATCGGCGTCTTGGTCTTCTCCATGAACGGCTTGAAATAGACTTCGCGCTGCGCGTCCTGGTAGGCACCGCCCCAGGACACCACCGACAAGTCGCGCGCGCAGGCCGCACCGCCGAGCAGAAGTGCCGCCGCGCCCGCTGCGACGGTCCACCATCCTTGCGTTTTCATAGAGCCTCCGTGGGAAGAGCTTCGGAACGCGGCGCTAGCCTTCCCGCGCGAACGCGCGGCAATGCTCGGACGCCCAGTACACCTCCACCGCCGTGCCGATCGGCGGCAGCAGCGGCGCTTCGGAAATCGGCCGCTTGACCATGAATTCGTCGTCGCCTTCGAGCGCCACACGCGCGCGGACATGGTCGCCGAGATAGATGATCTCGCGCAGCGTGCCGCGCAGCGTGCGGTCGGGGGCGTCGATTGTATGCCCGGGCGAGCGTATTTGCACCCGCTCGGGTCGAAGCGAGACGCATACGGGCGAGCCGCGCGCGACGGGCTCGCCGAGCACGCCGCTGATCGCGCCACCGCCGGCGAGCCGGATCGTGCAGCGCCTCGCATCGTCGCTCTCGAGAACGCCGTCGAGGCGGTTGTTCTCCCCGATGAAGCGCGCGACGAAGGCATTGGCGGGGGTTTCGTACAGTCGCGCGGGCGTGTCGAGCTGCTGGATCCGGCCCCGATGGAATACCGCGATGCGGTCGGACAGCGTCAAGGCCTCGGACTGGTCGTGCGTGACGTACACCATCGTCACTGCGAGACGCTGGTGCAGGCGCCGCAGCTCGAGCTGCATCTGCTCGCGCAGCTGCTTGTCGAGCGCGCCGAGCGGCTCGTCCATCAGGATCAGCTTGGGTTCGAACACCAGCGCGCGCGCAACGGCCACGCGCTGCTGCTGGCCGCCGGAGAGCTGGGCTGGCTTGCGCGCACCGAAGCCTGCGAGCTGCACCATGTCGAGCGCACGCTCGACGCGCGCCCGGACGTCCTGCGGCGACACGTTGCGCACCGACAGCGGGAACGCGATGTTGTCCGCGATGGTCATGTGCGGAAAGAGCGCGTAGTTCTGGAACACCATGCCGATGTCGCGCCGATGCGGCGGCACCCGCGACAGCGGCCGGCCGTCGAAGAGGATCTCGCCCGCGGTCGGCACTTCGAACCCGGCCAGCATCATGAGCGTGGTGGTCTTGCCCGACCCGGACGGACCGAGGAGCGTGAGGAATTCGCCCCGGCGCACGTCGAGGTCGAGGTGGTCGACGATGCGCGTGACGCCGTCGTAGGTCTTGCCGATGCCGACGAACCGGACCAGCGCATCGGCCACGGCCGGCGCCGCGACGGCCGGCGCGTCCGCCTGCGCGGCCAGGCCGGCCGTCACGCCGGTGCCTTGTTCCTGACCATGGCCCACGTTTCATCGAGCGCCTTGCCGAAGCCTTCGAGCAGCTCGTCGATCTCGCTCTCGCGGATGACGAGCGGCGGGCAGAACGCCACGATGTCGCCCGGCATGTTGCGCAGGATCACGCCATGCTGCTGCGCGCGGCGCACCAGGAACGCGCCCACGCCTGCCTTGGGATCGAAGCTCGCACGCGTCGCACTGTCGCGCACGAGCTCGACCGCGCCGATGAGGCCGACGCCGCGCACGTCGCCGATCAGCGGATGGTCGGCGTAGCTGCGCAGGCCGTCCTGCAGCCGTGGGGCGGCCTTGCGCACGACCGTCACGATGTCGAGCTCCTCGTAGATGCGCAAGGTCTCGAGCGCGATCGCCGCTGGAAGTGGATGCGCGGAGTACGTATAGCCGTGGCCGAAGATGCCGAGCTTGTCGCTCTGCGCAAGCAGCACGTCGTAGAGCGCGTTGGAGACGAGCGTGCCGGAGATGGGGGCGTATCCCGCCGACAGGGCCTTGGCGACCGTGACGATGTCGGGCCGCAGGTCGAACGTGTGGCATCCGAACAGGTTGCCCGTGCGGCCGAAGCCGCAGATCACTTCGTCGACCACGAACAGGATGTCATGCTTGCGCAGGATGCGCTGCACGCGCTCGAAATACGTGGCCGGTGGAACGATGACGCCGCCGGCCCCCATGATGGGCTCGGCGAAGAAGGCCGCGATGGTGTCCGGGCCCTCGCGCTCGATGAGCGCTTCGAGCTTGGCCGCCAGCCGCGCCGCGAACGCTTCCTCCGATTCACCGGCGTGCGCGCCGCGATAGTAGTGGGGCGCATCGGTGTGCAGGAAGCGCTCGAGCGGAAGATCGAAGTCGTCGTGCGCGAAGGCAAGGCCGGTGAGGCTGCCAGCGGCGATGGTCACGCCGTGATACGCGCGCTGGCGTGCGATGATCTTCTTCTTGCGCGGGCGGCCGAGCGCATTGTTGACGTACCACGCCAGCTTGATCGCGGCATCGTTCGCTTCGGAGCCCGAATTGGCGAAGAGCACCTTGCCCATGCCGCCGGGCGCGATCGCGATCAGGCGCTCGGCCAGCTCGGTGGCGACGGCCGGAACCTTGCCCGCGAAGCTGTGATAGAACGGCAGCTCCAGCATCTGCCTGTGCGCGGCGTCGGCCAGGCGGCGCTCAGAGAACCCCAGCGAGGCGCACCAAAGGCCCGCCATGCCCTCGAGGTAGCGGCGGCCCTCGTCGTCGTACACGTAGACGCCCTCGCCGCGCGCGATGACGAGCGGCCCGTCCTTCTGCAGCGCGCGCAGGTTGGTCGACGGATGGAGATGGAACGACTGGTCGCGGCGCGCGGCCGGCGTGTCGAGCGGCATGATGGTCCCTTGCGCCGCAGAGGGTGCGGCGATCCATTGTTTCCGACGGCCGTCGTGGCGTCAATGCCGCCGCTTCGGGTGTATCCTCGGCGCGATGAATGAAGCGCATTCCGCGTCGGCCGAGGCATGGCCGGCGCTGCCGCTCGAGGCCTGGGCCGACACCTACGCGACTCTGCACCTGTGGCTGCAGGTCGTAGGCAAGGTCCGCCTGGCGCTGACGCCCTGGACCAACCATTCGTGGCACGTGGCGCTCTACGTATCGCCGACCGGGCTCACGACCTCGCCCATCCCGTACGGTGAGCGCACGTTCGACATCGCGTTCGACTTCATCGACCATCACCTTGCGTTGCGTGCAAGCGACGGCCGCGCCGGTGGATTCGCGCTGCAGCCGGAGTCGGTGGCGACGTTCTACGCGCACCTGATGCGCGAGCTGGGGGCGATCGGGGTCGACGTGCGCATCCACGCCGTGCCCAACGAGGTCGCGGAGCCCATCCCGTTCGAGCGCGACGAAACGCACTGCAGCTACGATGCGGCGTACGCCAACCGCTTCTTCCGCGTGCTCGTGCAGGCGGATCGCGTGCTCAAGGCCTTTCGTGCGCGCTTCATCGGCAAGTCGAGCCCGGTTCATTTTTTCTGGGGGGCGCCCGACCTCGCGGTGACGCGCTTCTCGGGCCGCCGCGCACCGCGTCATCCGGGCGGCATCCCGAACCTGCCCGATTGGGTGACGCGCGAGGCGTACTCGCACGAGGTGAGCAGTTGCGGCTTCTGGCCCGGCGGCGGACCCGTGCCTTACGCGGCGTTCTATTCGTATGCTTACCCGGAGCCTCCGGGTTTCGCGAGCGCATCGGTTGCGCCGGACGCGGCAGCGTACAACCAGGACCTGCGGGAATTCATCCTGCCGTACGACGCCGTGCGACAGGCGGCCGATCCCGACGCTCGGCTCCTCGCCTTTCTGCAGAGCACCTACGTGGCGGCCGCCGAGCTCGCGCACTGGGACCGCGCCGCGCTCGAGCGCGACAGCGTCGAAGTGTCCGGGAGGCATGGCGGGTGACGACGTTCGTGTGCTAGGGTTGCGCGCGCCGGCGCAAGCAGCCACGAGGGAGCACACATGAACAAGCGATTCGTGATCGCGTGGGTCGTCGTTTTCATCGTCTGGATGGCTGGAAGCTTCGTGGTGCACGGCGTGCTCCTGCACGACGACTACGCCCGCCTGTCGAACCTCTTCCGCACCGAGGCCGACTCCGGGCAGCATTTTGGCTGGATGATCCTCGCGCACGTCGTCATGTCCGGCGCATTCGCGTGGATCTATTCGCGCGGCGTGGAAGCGGCGCCGTGGCCGGCGCAGGGGCTGCGTTACGGCCTGGCGATCGCGCTGCTCACCGCGGTGCCCACGTACATGATCTATTACGTCGTGCAACCGATGCCGGGCGACACCGTGGTCAAGCAGATCGTTTTCGACGGCATCCTGACGGTCCTGCTCGGGCTGGTCGCGGCGTACATCTACAAGGCTCCGGCGACGGAATGACACGGAGCGCCGCGTGAGCCCGCTCGAACTGCTGCCCTGGTTGCTCCTCGCGCAAGCGGTGGTCGGCGGCTTCGACACGTTGTTCAACCACGAGTTGCTCGCCGGCCTGCCGCATCGCCCCGACGCGCACGCCGAGATCGGCCTGCATACGGTGCGCGAAGGCATCTATGCGATGCTGTTCGGCGGGCTGGCGTGGCTCGCATGGCAAGGTGCGGCTGCCTGGCTCATCGCCGCGCTCGTGGCCGGAGAAATGATCGTGACCGCACGCGACGAGCTGGAGGAGAACCGCATCCGCGTGCTGCCGCAGAACGAGCGCGTCGTCCACGTGCTGCTGACGCTGAACCTTGGACTGATCATCGCAGTGCTCGTGCCGGTGCTGCGCCTGTGGCATGCGCAGCCGACGGGCGTGCAGCCCACGGGATTCGGCGCGCTGTCGTGGATCCTCACCGCGTTTGCGCTCGCGTCGCTCGCGTGGTCGATACGCGATTTTCGTGCATGGCGGCGCCTGCGCCGGGCCGCTGGGCTGATCGCCGTGCCGCGCGCCGCGTGAAGCCGGCGTGGCGCAATCGTTGCTGAGAACAGGATTGGACGATGGGAGAGCGTGCGCTCAAGCTGATGGTGATCCTGCTGTGCACCATCAATGCGGCCGTGTGGTTCATGTACACCGAGTCGACCCTCATGGGCATCCTCTGGGGCGGGACCGCGATCGGCTTCGTGATCTGGATCATGGACGACGTGCGCCGCCGCTGACCCCCGCGCTGCACGCGTGGTCGCGCCGCGCAGCCGTACGGCGCTTGTCCTCCGCGCTGTGATTCCGTAGCATCGAATCCTCGTCCAGCGGGAGAAGCGCAGTGCTGCATCGTGTGTTCGCCGTCATGGCCCTGTGCGCGCTGACCGCGTCGCCGGCGCTCGGTCAGATCCGCATCGGCCTCATGGTGTCGGCCACCGGCCCGACTTCGGCGATCGGCATCCCGCAGAAGAACACCGGCGACATCCTGCCCAAGCGGATCGGTGGCGCCAGCGTCGAATACGTCTCGCTCGAGGACGCGGGCGATACCACGCGCGCGGTGCAGAACGTCAAGAAGCTGATCCAGGAAAATCACATCGACGCGCTGATCGGCCCTTCGACGACACCCAACGCTTTCGCGATCCTCGACGTCATTGCCGAAGCGAAAGTGCCGATGATGGCCACCGTGGGCACCTCGGCCGTGGTCGAGCCGATCGACGCGAAGAAGCGCTGGGTCTTCAAGACCACCCAGAACGACGACCTCATCGCCGCCGCGCTGTTGAAGCACATGGTGAAGAACGGCGTGAAGACCGTGGGCTTCATCGGATTTTCCGACCCGTACGGCGACAACTGGCTCAAGGTCTTCAGCGCGCTCGGGGAGAAGGCTGGCGTGAGAGTCGTGGCGAGCGAGCGCTACGGGCGCACGGATGCAAGCGTCACCGGGCAGACGCTCAAGCTGCTGGCCGCGAGGCCGGATGCGATGCTGATCGCCGCCGTCGGCGGCCCCGCCGTGTTGCCGCAGGCGACGCTGCGCGACCAGGGCTTCAAGGGCACGATCTACCAGACGCACGCCGTTGCAACCGACGACTTCATCAAGCTCGGCAGGGACAAGGTCGAAGGGACCGTCCTGGCCGCAGGCCCCATGCTGGTCATCGACGAGATCCCGGACGCAAACCCGACCAAGAAGGTGGCGCAGGCCTACATCGCGCAATACGAGAAGCAGTTCGGTGCCAAGCCCGCCACGTTCGGCGCCAACACGTGGGACGCCGGCATCCTGCTCGAGCGTGCGATTCCGGTCGCGCTCAAGGCGGCGAAGCCGGGCACCGATGCGTTTCGCGAGGCATTGCGCGATGCGCTCGAGCACGAGCGCGAAGTCGTCGGCTGCCAGGGCGTGTTCAACATGTCGCCGGACAACCACAACGGCATGGACGAGCGTGCGCGCGTGCTCGTCGTGGTGCGCGAGGGCCGGTTCCGGCTGCTGCCCGAGTGATGCAGCGGAGTCCGCGGTGAACATCGTCGGTGTCTTGCTCGCCGCCGGCGCCGGCGCGCGCTTTGGCGGCGGCAAGCTGATCGCGCCGCTGCCGGGTCCCTCGCACGGCGTTGCCGCGGGCACGCCGATCGGCGTTGCGGCCTGCCTCCACCTGGTCGCCGCGCTGCCGCGCGTCATCGCCGTCGTGCGGCCCAACGACGTGGCGCTCATGCACAGCCTCGAGGAAACCGGTGCCATCGTCGTGCCGTGCCCGCACGCGCACGAGGGCATGGGCGTCTCGCTCGCCGCAGGCGTCGCTGCGACGGTCGATGCGCATGGGTGGGTCGTTGCGCTGGCCGACATGCCGTGGGTCGCGCCCGCCACCATCGCGGCCGTCGCTGCCTGCGTGCGCGACGACAACGCCATCGTCGCACCGCGGCATGCGGGGCGGCGGGGTCATCCCGTGGGCTTCGGACGCGCGCATTTCGCGGCCCTGGCCGCATTGCGGGGCGACGAAGGCGCACGCGGGCTGGTCGCCGCGCATGCAGGGACGCTGACGCTCGTCGACGTCGACGACCCCGGCGTGCTGCAGGACGTCGACCGGCGCGACGACCTCGCCGCGCCCTCTGCCTAGCGCATCAGGCGACGCGCCACAAGTCGGGCTGGCGCGTGTCGCGCGCCATGGAGTCCTCGCGCGCGCGCCACCACCCGCTGAGCTGGTCGTCGGGCAGCGCACGGGTGAACAGGAAGCCCTGTGCTTCCTCGCACCCGTGGCGGCGCAGGAACTCGAGCTGCGCCTCGCTCTCGACGCCCTCGGCGATGCAGCGCAAACCCAGCGAGTCGGACAACGCGATGATCGCGTGGGTGATTGCTTCATCGTTGGCGTTCTTCTCCAGGCCGTGCACGAAGCGCCGGTCGATCTTGATGCCCTGGATCGGCAGCCGCGCAAGGTAGGAGAGACTCGAGTAGCCGGTCCCGAAGTCGTCGACGGTGATCGACACGCCCATCTGCTTCAGGAATTGCAGCGTCTGCACCGCCTTTTCGGGATAGGTGATGATGGCGCTCTCGGTGATCTCCAGGTCGAGGTAGCGTGCGGCCAAGCCCGATGTGCGCAGCGCTTCCTCGACGATGGCGAGCCAGCTGTCGTGCTGCAGTTGCTGCACCGACAGATTCACCGACAGGCGCATCAGCATGTTCTGCCGGTGCCATTGCATGACCTGGCGGCAGGCGTCGCGCAGCACGCGCGCGCCGAGCGCCTGGATCATGCCCGACTCCTCGGCGATCGGGATGAATTCGGCCGGCTCGACGATGCCGCGCTGCGGGTCGCGCCAGCGCAGCAGCGCCTCGACGCCGCAGGAGCGGCCGGTCTGCAGGTCGATCTGCGGCTGGTAGACGACGAAGAACTCGTCGTCCATGAGTCCGCGCCGCATGTCCGTCTCGATCTGCAGCCGCTGCTGCACGCGCGCGTTCATGTCGGCGGTGTAGTAACGGTAGGCGTTGCGGCCCGATTCCTTGGCCGCGTACATCGCGGTGTCCGCCTGCTTGATCAGCGTCACGCCGTCGTTCGCATCGAGCGGATGGACCGCGACGCCGATCGAGCACGTCAGGGTGGGCATCTGCTCGCCGAGATGGAACGGCGCGTGGAATGCCTCGCGGATGCGCTGGATCACCGTCATGACCTCGAACGAGCCATGCGAAGGGTCGAGGCCCGGGAGGATGACCACGAACTCGTCGCCGCCCAGGCGCGCCACGGTGTCGCTTTCACGCACCGCGGCGGTGAGGCGCTGCGCGATCGATTGCAGGAGCTGGTCGCCGGCGTCGTGGCCGAGCGTGTCGTTGATGCGCTTGAAATGGTCGAAGTCCAGGAACAGGCACGCGACATGCGTCTGGTCGCGCTGCGCCTGCGCGAGGATCTGCTTCAGCCGTGCGTTGAGCAGCGAGCGATTGGGCAGGCCCGTGAGGATGTCGTGCTGCGCGAGCTTGTACGCGTGCGCGGTCGCCACTTCGAGCTCGCGCGTGCGCTGGGTGACCTTTTCCTCCAGCGTGCGCTGGTAATTGGCCACCTCGGCCTGCGATTCGGCGAGGCGTGCGGTCATGTGGTTGAACGTGTGCGTCAGCAGGCCGAGCTCGTCGGCCGAGCGGGGCGGCACGAAGACGTCGAGGCGGCCCGCGCCCACCGCGCGTGCTGCACGCATGAGGCGGCGCATCGGCGAGACGAGCCCGCGCGTGAGCAGCAGCGTGCCGGACACGGCGACGACGAGCAGCACGCCGACCACGGAAAGCGCTCCGAGCAGCTGGCCGATGAGGAGCTTGCGCTGCTGCTCGAACGTGAGGCCGATGCGCACGTAGCCGAGCGGCTCGGGCATGCGCGTCGCCGCACCGGCACCCGCGGCGGCGATCGGTGTCGAACGCATGTTCAGCGGCTCCGCAGCGCCGGCCACCGGCACGACGACCTCCAGGACGCGCCCCGCCGACAACGTGCGCTCCATGCGACGCGTTGCGTTGCCCGGCGCCGGACGCTCCTCCAGCGCGAGCGGGGGCACCGTAGAGGCGTCGAAGCCCGCGGCGAGGAAACGCTCCGACACGACACGGCGCTCGGCGTCGAGCAGGCAGACGTACGCGATGTCGGTATCGGCCGGCAGGCTGTCGAGGATGTGCGCGACGCTGGTGCGATCGTTGGCGCGCAGCCCGTATTCCGACAGGTCGGCCAGCATGAGCGCAATGGTCTCGCCGTGCACGCGGATCTGCCGCTCCTCGTCCGACCATTGCCGCCAGAAGAGCACCGCCGTGATCGCCGCGGCAGCGATGAACAGCAAGCCGACGGTGAGCAGGTTGAACTTGGTCAGCAGGCTCACCCGCACCGGCGGCAGGTTCAGCGTGCTGATCGTTTCGCCGGCGAGCGGCGACAGATGCCGTCGGAAACGGCGCCGTACGGGCTTCATCACCGCCGGGCGCGCGCGTGCAGCCCGCTACTGCGGCGTGCGCACGGAAAGAACGTCCGCGCGGTGCGCGACAGGCGCGCACACGCGATTGCAGGGGCGAGTCTCATTGTTGTTGTCCCGGTCGCACGCAGCCGCACGCGCCTGCGCACCCCGGAGAGGCGATGAACCGGCAGCATACACCGCGATTCGCGGCGCACGGAATGCGACAATTCGACGCCGACGGGCGGCGCGGGCGACGTGGTCAGGCGGTCGTGACGGGGATGCGTCCGATGTGCGCGCGCCACTCGCGTGGGCCCGTCTGGTGCACCGAGTCGCCGTTCGCATCCACCGCGACGGTGACCGGCATGTCGTGTACATCGAACTCGTAGATGGCTTCCATGCCGAGATCGGCGAACGCCACCACGCGTGCGCTTCGAATGGCCTTCGACACGAGATAGGCGGCACCGCCGACCGCGATCAGATAGGCGGCCTTGTGGCGCCGGATCGCTTCGATCGCTTCCGGTCCGCGCTCCGCTTTGCCGATCATGGCGATCAGCCCCGTACGGCCGAGCAGCGCCTCGGTGAACTTGTCCATGCGGGTGGCGGTGGTCGGACCGGCAGGACCGACCGCTTCGCCGCGGACCGGATCGACGGGGCCGACGTAATAAATGACGCGGTTGGTGAAATCGACAGGCAGCGGCTCGCCGCGCGCGAGCAGGTCGACGATGCCCTTGTGCGCGGCATCGCGGCCCGTCAGGATGCGGCCGTTCAGCAGCAGCCGCTCGCCGGGCTTCCAGCTCGCCACTTCCGCCGGCGAGAGCCGATCGACGTCCACGCGCCGCGATTCGGGCGCAGGCGACCACTCGACGCTCGGCCACGCGTCAAGCGACGGCGGCTCGAGCACCGCCGGGCCGCTCCCATCGAGCACGAAATGCGCGTGGCGCGTCGCGGCGCAGTTGGGGATCATCGCCACCGGCAGGCTGGCTGCGTGGGTCGGATAGTCGAGGATCTTGACGTCGAGCACGGTGGACAATCCGCCGAGACCCTGTGCACCGATGCCCAGCGCGTTGACCTTGTCGTAGAGCTCGAGCCGCAGCGCCTCGATGCGGTTGGCCGGACCGCGGGCCTTGAGCGCCTGGATGTCGATCGGGTCCATGAGCGCTTCCTTGGCGAGCAGCATGGCCTTTTCGGCGCTGCCCCCGATGCCGATGCCCAGCATGCCTGGCGGGCACCAGCCGGCACCCATCGTCGGCACCGTGGCGAGCACCCAGTCGACGATCGAGTCGGACGGGTTCAACATCGTGAACTTGGACTTGTTCTCCGAGCCGCCGCCCTTGGCCGCGATCCGGACGTCCAGGGTCTCGCCGGGCACGAGGTCGATGTGCACGACGGCGGGCGTGTTGTCGCGCGTGTTCACGCGCGCGCCCGCAGGATCGCGCAGGATGGACGCGCGCAACGGGTTGTCGGCGTCGAGATATGCCCGGCGTACGCCTTCGTTGATCATCTCCGTGACGGACATCGTTGCGTCGTCGAAGCGCACGCCCATGCCGACCCGCACGAAGGCCACCACGATCCCGGTGTCCTGGCAGATCGGCCGGTGGCCTTCGGCGCACATGCGCGAATTGGTGAGGATCTGCGCGATCGCGTCGCGGGCGGCCGGGGATTCCTCGGCCGCATATGCCGCACCCAGCGCCTCGATGTAGTCGACGGGGTGGTAATACGAGATGTACTGGAGCGCGTCGGCGATGCTCTGGACGACGTCGGCCTGGCGGATGGCGACCATGACAAGGGCCCGGACGGCAGAGCGATCCAGTCTAGCATCGGGCGTTTCCCTCCCCGTAAGGCGGGCGTCAGGCGGCCCGTCTAGAGTCCGCCGCGACGGTTCGGTAGACTGATCGTCCCCCAGAGCCGGCGCCGCAAAGCCGGGCCGCCCAACCAGGCACCCTTCGGAGGCAGCATGTCGTCGTCCAGCATCGAGTCCGTCCTTCACGAGAAGCGCGTCTTCGAGCCGTCGGAAGAGTGGAAACGCACGGCGAACGTCACGGTGGCCGACTGCAAGGCGCTCAACGACAAGGCCGCGCGCGATTTCGAGGGCTTCTGGGCGGACCTCGCACGCGAGGAGCTGCTCTGGCACAAGCCGTTCACGCACGTCCTGGACGAATCGAAGGCGCCTTTCTACCGCTGGTTCGACGACGGTGAGCTCAATGCCTCATACAACTGCCTCGACCGCAACCTGAAGAACGGCAACGCCGACAGGACCGCCATCCTGTTCGAGGCGGACGACGGCAAGGTCACCAAGGTCTCCTACCAGGAGCTGTACCAGCGGGTGTGCAAGCTGGCCAACGGCCTGAAGTCACTCGGCGTGCGCAAGGGTGATCGCGTCATCATCTACATCCCGATGTCGGTCGAAGGCATCGTCGCGATGCAGGCGTGCGCGCGCATCGGCGCGATCCATTCCGTCGTGTTCGGCGGCTTTTCAGCCAAGTCCCTGCACGAGCGCATCGTCGACCTCGGCGCCACCGCCATCATCACCGCCGACGAGCAGATGCGCGGCGGCAAGGCCCTGCCGATCAAGGCCATCGTGGACGAGGCGATCGGCCTCGGCGGCTGCGAAGCGGTGAAGAGCATCGTCGTCTACCGGCGCACCGGCAGTGCGGTGGACATGCTGTCCGGGCGCGACCGCTGGCTGCACGAGCTGGTGGCGCCGCAGGCGGACACGTGCGAGCCCGAATGGGTGAACGCGGAGCATCCCCTGTTCGTGCTCTACACCTCGGGCTCGACCGGCAAGCCGAAGGGCGTGCAGCATTCCACCGCGGGCTACCTGCTCTGGGCCAAGCTGACCATGAAGTGGGTGTTCGACCACAAGCCCAGCGACGTCTTCTGGTGCACCGCGGACATCGGCTGGGTCACGGGCCACAGCTACATCGTGTACGGACCGCTCGCCTGCGGGGCGACGGAGGTCGTGTTCGAAGGCGTGCCGACGTATCCCAATGCCGGCCGCTTCTGGGACATGATCAGCCGGCACAAGGTCACGACGTTCTACACCGCACCTACCGCGATCCGCTCGCTCATCAAGGCGGCGGAGGCCGATCCCACCGTGCATCCGAAGCGCTACGACCTGTCGAGCCTGCGCCTGCTCGGCAGCGTGGGCGAGCCGATCAATCCGGAAGCCTGGATGTGGTACTACCGCAATGTCGGCAACGAGCGCTGTCCGGTGGTCGACACGTTCTGGCAGACGGAAACCGGCGGCCACATGATCACGCCGCTGCCGGGTGTCACGCCGCTGGTCCCCGGATCGTGCACGCTGCCGCTGCCGGGCATCATGGCGGCCATCGTCGACGAAACCGGACACGACGTCCCCAACGGGCACGGCGGGATCCTGGTCGTCAAGCGCCCGTGGCCCGCGATGATCCGCACGATCTGGGGCAATCCCGAGCGCTTCCACAAGGGGTATTTCCCCGACGAGCTCGGCGGCAAGCTCTATCTTGCCGGCGATGGCGCGGTGCGCGACAAGGAAACCGGCTACTTCACGATCATGGGGCGCATCGACGACGTGCTCAACGTGTCGGGCCATCGGCTCGGCACGATGGAAGTCGAATCGGCGCTCGTGGCCAACGGGCTCGTCGCGGAGGCCGCGGTGGTGGGGCGCCCCGACGACCTGACGGGCGAGGCGGTGTGCGCGTTCGTCGTGTTGAAGAGTGCGCGTCCCGAAGGCGCGGACGCCGACCGCATCGCGCGCCAGCTGCGCGACTGGGTGGGCAAGGAGATCGGCCCGATCGCCAAGCCGAAGGACATCCGCTTCGGCGACAACCTGCCCAAGACGCGCTCGGGCAAGATCATGCGCCGGCTGCTGCGCGACATCGCCAAGGGCGAAGAGATCAAGCAGGACGTCTCGACGCTCGAGAATCCGGCGATCCTCGACCAGCTGAAGCGGTCGCTGTAACGCTCGTCGCGGTAAGGCGCGCCAAGGCTCGTCATTCCTGCGAAAACGGGAATCCAGTGACGTTGCGTCAAACCGACGACACTGGGTCCCTGCCTTCGCAGGGACGACCGCGTCAGCGCTATCGCGTCGCCGCGCCCGGCGGACGCGTATCGGCGAACGACGGGCGCTTGTCGAGCCGCTCGGCGAGGCGCGCCAGATTCTCGTACTGCTCGCGCCACGCGAGCTCCGGGTAGCGCAGGTCCAGGTAGCCGAGCGCGCAGCCGGCAGCGATGTCG
>DATILY010000107.1:0-65247 GCA_035475895.1 Casimicrobiaceae bacterium
GTGCAATGCGTCCGCGAAGCCTCAAGCAGTCCCTATCGTCTAGAGGCCCAGGACATCGCCCTTTCACGGCGGTAACGCGGGTTCGAATCCCGCTGGGGACGCCACACCAACCTGGGGCCGCTACCCCAGAATCGACCCCACTATCGCACGGTGTCGAATATGGACCTGGCAACGTTCGTGAAGGAAACGCTCGTTTGACATCGCGCGCGGCGTCAAGACGGCGAACGTCGAGATGAACGGCGGCGACAAGCAGGCAGGCGACGACGGGCGGCAGACCTACTTCGTGATGCATGGCCGCGGCACAAGCCAGCGGCTCAAGTTCGACGTGGCCGTAACCGAGGAGGTCTCGCGGGTGAAGTTCGGCGTGGCGCTTGACTGGAACATCACCTGAAGCCATCGCGCGCAGCCCACCCGGGCGGCGGCCGCATTCGCTTTCCTTTGCTACGCCGCCCCTTCGCTCAGTGCTCGCACCACGCGCCGGCGCATGTCTAGCTGGCCCAGCGCTGCGCGCAGGTCCTCCGCCGTCACGGACAACGGGTCAGCATCCGGTGACGATGTCCGCGTCCGCGCGATCCGCGTGGCCCATTGCGTGACGAGATCGGCGAAGAGGTACTCGTTAAGCGTTTCCGTATCCATGTTCGATTCTCCCGCGCGCGGCGCTGGTAAGCAATCCGACATTCTGCGCCGGCGAGCGTTCTGCGCCGGCCGTCCGAATCTGCGTGGCGCCCCCATGCGCAAGCAAGCGCACCCCCCATGCGGCCCAAGCGGCAAGCGCGATTGCTCGCTTGACTTGGCGCTGGCCTTCGCGCGTCGCCGTGCTAAGGTCGCGCCTCCCTTCATCGAGTCGGGAAACCATCATGTTCGGCATGCTGCGTGGCCTTGTCGGGTTGCTGGCAGTTGTCGCCGTCACTGATTCGAACGCGTCGACGGTGTATGGTTATCTCGACACGATCATCATGAAGCCGGATTACGCGCTCGTGTCGCTCACGATGCCGGCCCCGGCCGGCAGTTGCAACGGAAGCCTGTCGCCCTCAGTGGGCCAATACAAGGTGAACATGAGCCAGCCGACCGGCGACGCGCTCCTCAAGCAGCTCCTGCACGCGCACGATCACGGTCTGCACGTCTGGCTCGTCGGCACGGGGACCTGCGACCAGGCAGGTCGCGAGACCGTCGACTTCATTCAGGTCTACTACTAACGATCGGCCGCTGCGCGGTTGCCCGAACCGGCGCTGACTCGCGCGTCGGCCGGTACCCGCGCGATCAGTGATCAGCGGCCGTGCACCGGGCCTGGACCGATGGCGCGCCAGGATGTCGAGAAGTGCGAAGACGCAGGCTGTCGCCCGGATCGAACATCGTTCGTCCAATGCGGAGGCGAACCGACCAAAGAAGTACGGTGTTCAGCACGCTTCGCAACCTCATCACCAGGACTCCACCGGGCGCCGCCTGGACCCTTGCCATGCCACGGTCTGCGGCGGAGCCCGATACCGCATATTCGCGCTGCGGTGGGCAGGCCCGCGCGGGAAAGCGCCGGAGCGGTGGCCGTTGCGCGTCCTCGCAAGTCTGACGACCGCTCGATCACGGACCGCCGGTCGAAGCGCCATCACGGAGATCACCATGGATGATGTGCTGGAATCATTGGACAAGGGCATCGACGCGTCCCTGAAGCGCGATGAGCGCGTCGCGCGGCACTCGCGCTCGTACCGCTGCCGCTGCGGCAACCGCATTTTCCTCCGCAACACGCTCTGCCTCGCGTGCGGATCGCAGCTGGGCTACCTGCCGGACGAAGGGCGTCTCGCCGCCTGCGATCCAGGCCCGACGACCGGCACCTGGCGCGCCGCGGGCCGCGACGCCACCCTCAAGTTCTGCGCGAACCGCGATTCGCCCGCATTCTGCAACTGGGTGCTCCACGCACACCACGCGAGCGGCTACTGCGTTGCGTGTCGGCTGAACCGCACCATTCCCGACCTTGGCGCCAGCGACAACGCGCGCTACTGGGCGAAGCTCGAGATCGCCAAGCGCCGCGTCGTGTCGCAGCTCATAGCCCTCGGTTTACCCGTCCGGTCGAAGCTCGACGAGGATCCGGAGCACGGCCTGATGTTCGACTTCCTGCGCTCACCGGCGGGAGGGCCGCAAGTGATGACGGGTCACGCCAGCGGCCTCATCACGATCAACGTGGAAGAAGCCGACGACGCCAAGCGCGAGCACCTCAGGCATCTGTTGCGCGAACCCTATCGCGCATTGGTGGGCCACTTTCGTCACGAGATCGGCCACTACTACTGGGACCGCCTGATCTGGGATACGCGATGGCTGGACGCGTTCCGTGAACTGTTCGGCGACGAGCGCGCGAGCTATGCCGATGCCTGCAAGCGCCACTACGAAAAAGGAGCGCCGGCCGATTGGGCGGAGCATTTCGTGAGCTCGTATGCCACGATGCATCCATGGGAGGACTGGGCGGAAACCTGGGCGCATTACCTCCACATGGTCGATGCCCTGGGCACGGCGATCGGATTCGGCGTCGACGTCGACAGGTTCCGAAGCGACATCGTCCCGTTCGGTACCGATGCGTTGTACGCGCCCGACGATCCCGACGCCGAGCGCATCCTCGCTCTCCTGAACGGCTGGATCGAGATCGTCATGGTGCTGAACGAGATCGCGCGCAGCATGGGTCAGCCGGACTTCTATCCATTCGTCATCGGCAAGCCGGTCGTGAAGAAGCTGCATTTCATCCAAATGGTCGTCGCCGGCGCGCGCACGACACCGGATATTTGAAGCACGCGAGCGAGGGCAGCATGGAACAAGCAGTGAAGCGGACGGTTTACCTCAAGGATTACCGGCCTCCGCCGTTCCGGATCCCCGCGGTCGATCTGGACATCGCTCTGATCGCGGAAGACAACGCCCGCATCGATGCGAAGCTGGTCGTCAAGCGCAATCCCGAGGCAACGGATTCAGGCACGGCATTGGTGCTCGACCTTGATGAGATCGAAGTCGAGTCGGTGATGGTCGACGACGTCCGCCTGGGGCCCGATCGCTATACCTTGGACGATCGACACCTCGTCGTGCAGCACGTGCCCGATGCATTCACGTTGAGAACGGTCACGCGCATCAATCCAAGACGGAACACCAAGCTGCTCGGCATCTTCACGTCAAGCACCGGATTCTTCAGCTTGTGCGAGGCCGAAGGCTTCCGCCGGATCACGCCGTTTCTCGACCGTCCCGACGTCATGAGCAAGTATCGGGTCACGCTGCACGCGGACAAGGCGCGTTATCCCGTCCTGCTCGCGAACGGCAATCTGATCCGTCAGGGCGACGAGGCGAACGGCCATCACTGGGCCGAGTGGGAAGACCCGTTTCCGAAGCCCTCCTATCTCTTCGCGGTCGTCGCCGCCGCGCTCGAAAGCCGCAAGGACACCTTCAGGACCCGGTCGGGCCGAACGGTACAACTGCAGTTCTTCGTCGAGCCGGGCAAGCTCGATCAATGCGAGTTCGCCCTCGAGTCGCTCAAGCACGCGATGCGATGGGACGAGGAGACGTACGGCCTGGAAGTCGACCTCGACCAATACAATGTCGTGGCGGTCGGCGATTTCAACGCGGGCGCGATGGAGAACAAGGGTCTCAACATCTTCAACACCAAGCTCGTGCTGGCGCGCGCCGACATCTCGACCGACGCGGACTTCACGTTCATCGACCGGACGGTCGCACACGAGTACTTTCACAACTGGACCGGCAACCGCGTGACCTGCCGCGACTGGTTCCAGCTTGCGCTCAAGGAAGGCCTGACCGTTTTCCGCGAGCAACAGTACGGGGGCGATCGGTATTCGCCGGGGGTCGCCCGCATCCAGGCGGTGCGCAACCTGTTCTCCGGCCAGTTTCCCGAGGATGCGGGGCCCATGGCGCACGCCGTGCGTCCGCCGTCATACGAGCAGATCAGCAATTTCTACACCGCCACCATCTACAGCAAGGGCGCCGAGGTCGTGCGGATGATGCACACGCTCGTCGGTGCGGCGGCATTTCGCAAGGGCATCGACCTGTACTTCGAGCGCTACGACGGCAAGGCGGTGACCACGGACGAACTCGTCGGCGCCATGCAAGACGCGAGCGGCATCGATCTTACGCAGTTCAAGCTGTGGTACGAACAGGCCGGCACGCCGACGCTGCAAGTGCGGGACCGCTTCGATGCCGCCGCGCGCACATATGAGCTCACCGTCACGCAGCGTTGTCCTGCCACCCCGGGCCAGCCTACGAAGCTGCCGATGCACATGCCGCTGACCGTCGGCCTGATCGACGCCGAGGGCCGCGACCTTGCCTTGCGCCAGGAAGGTGAGAACGCCGCTCGAGGCACGAGCCGGGTGCTCTCCGTGCGCAAGGAAACGGAGACTTTCCGCTTCCTCGACGTGCCGGCCCGGCCGGTGCCGTCACTGGGGCGCAACTTTTCCGCGCCCGTGTTCATCGATTACGACTACAGCGACGAATCGGTCCAGCACCTGCTCTCCTACGACAGCGATGCGTTCAACCGTTGGAAGGCGGGGCAGCGCCTGGCGATGAAGGTGCTGCTCCAAGGGGTGGCCAACCGTGTCGGCGGCCACGCGGTGACGTTCCCCGATCATCTGGCGGAGGCCTTCGGGCGCGTGCTCAGGGATGCCAAGGACGACCCGGCGTTCGCCGCGGAGGTGCTCACGCTGCCGCCCGAAGTCACGATTGCCGAGCAGCTTGCCGAGATCGACCCCGAAGCCGTGCACCAGGTGCGTCTGGCCATGCGTCGCTTCCTGGCGGAACGACTGGAAGAGGACTTCCGCCGGAGCTACGAGAGGTATGCAACGCCGGGACCGTACCGACCCGAAGCCACGGCCATCGGCCGCAGGGCGCTGCGCAACCTGAGCCTGGCTTACCTGGTCGACCTCGCCGCCGAGCCGTCGCGCCGCCTGTGCATCGCACAGCTTTCCGCCGCCGATAACATGACCGACGCACTGGCGGCGCTCACCGCGATCGCCAATTGCGACTGTCCGGAGCGCCGCCCCGCGCTCGACGCGTTTTATGCGAAGTGGAAGGACGAAGCGCTCGTCGTCGACAAGTGGCTCAGCACGGAAGCGCTGTCGCGCCTGCCCGGCACGCTCGCACGCGTGAAGCAGTTGACCGGCCATCCCGCGTTCACCCTGAAGAATCCGAACAAGGTCTACGCGCTGCTCGGCGCCTTCGCTGCGAACCAGGTCAACTTCCATGCCGCCGACGGGTCAGGCTACGACTTCATCGTCGAGCAATCGGTGGCGCTCGATGCCATCAATGCGCAGGCGGCCTCGCGCATCGTGCGCAATTTCGAGCGCTACAAGCGCTTCGAGCCGAAGCGCCGCGAGTTGATGCGCGCTGCACTCGCAAAGATTGCCGCGACGCCGGGTCTGTCCAAGGAGACGGCGGAAGTGGTCGGCAAGGCGCTGGCATAGCAGGCACTTGCGGTGGCCCATGACTGACGGAACGCCTGGCGTGACCAATCCGCGAAGCCCCATTACGCCGACCGGCGACGGAACGCACGTCTCCACCGGAACGCTGCCCAGGATCGAGCAGGTGCGTGCACTCATCGCGGAGGCGTACCAGCGCTTTCGCGAAGACAGCGAAGGCAGGATAGCGGACTACATTCCCGCGTTGGCCGAAGCCGATCCATCGCTGTTCGGTATCTGCGTCGCGAGCACACGGGGTGACTTCGTTGCCGTCGGCGATGCAGACCGCGCGTTTTCCATCCAAAGTGTCTCCAAGCCGTTCGCTTTCGCGCTGGTGTGCGACACGCTCGGGCCGGCAAAGGCGGCAGCGCTACTCGGCGTCGACGCAACGGGATTGCCATTCAACTCGGTCATGTCGGTGGAACTGCGGCCCGACCACACCAGCAATCCGATGGTCAACTCGGGCGCGATAGCGACGACCAGCCTCATTCCCGGTGCAACGGCGCAGGAGCGCTGGGACAACGTGCGAAGCGGGCTGTCGCGCTTTGCGGGCCGCTCGCTGGAGGTGGACGAGCGCGTGTATCAATCGGAAACCGCCACCAACGAGCGCAATGAAGGTATCGCGCACCTGTTGCGCGGCTACGCGCGTGTCTATTGTGACCCGGATGAAGCCACCGACGTCTACACCAGGCAATGCTCGCTGCTCGTCTCCGCGCGTGACCTGGCGGCGATGGGAGCGACACTTGCCGGCGGGGGCATCAACCCGCTCACGGGCGAGCGCGTCGTGTCCGCCCGAACCTGCCGCCACGTGCTGGCGGTAATGGCCACGGCAGGACTGTACGAACGTTCCGGTGACTGGCTCTACGACATCGGCCTGCCCGGCAAGAGCGGCGTGAGCGGGCATATCGTCACGGTCGCGCCCGGCAAGGGAGCGGTGGCCACGTTCTCGCCGCGCCTTGATGCATCCGGCAATAGTGTCCGCGGCCGACTCGCGACGCGATTCCTTTCGGAACGCCTGGGACTGGATCTGTTCGCGTCCGCGCCCGCGGCCGTCGCGACCGACCGTTGACGCTAGACGTAGTTGCAGAAGCTGCGCGCGCACCAACGTACGCGGGCCGCGTGCGACTGCCAGTACAACGTCGGTATGGCGGCGAACGCGGCTTAAGGTATCGCCGAGGTCCGCATCGCGTCTTTTGCAACGCCTATCGTCGCGTGCGCGTCACCCACCGTGCCGCGCCGTCAAGCGCGGCTCGCGTCCCTTCGATTCGACTTAGCCACTGACTCATCCACCGCGCTGATTGATCCTGCGAAGTCGCTACGAGCTCGAGCAACCCGCGGCTCTCCTGCACGGCTTTCGCAGCGAGTCGGACGACGGCCTCTGTTCGTGGGGGGGGGGCGGCTGCTCCTCCTCGGGGGCATGCAGCGTCACGTTCGCCTCGGCTCCTCGGATCGCTCGGCAATACGCAAGGGCGTCAGATTTCGGTTGGCGTGGCCGCAGGCAGGGCACCGGATATACCGACCTTGGCCATCGGTCTCCAGGTACGGCTCACTCGCACGATGGAGGCCAGGAGTGGCCCGCAAGGTGAAACCGCACCGCTCGCAGAATACCGGCTGCATGTCGTAGCTCTCATCGTCATGATAATGAGCCTGCGCCATAGTACAACCGCCGAGGCGCGCACCGTTGCCGAATCAACGTCCGTCCGGCGGTTGCGTGGTGTCACCGGGGAGCCATGCTCGTACCCATGTGTCGGCAT
The DNA here is from genome assembly GCA_035475895.1 of Casimicrobiaceae bacterium. GTDB lineage: Bacteria > Pseudomonadota > Gammaproteobacteria > Burkholderiales > Casimicrobiaceae > VBCG01. The sequence continues at coordinate 7,184 of DATILY010000107.1, forward strand.
GAAACGACACTATCGGTGAAGCGTAGCGTTCGATAGAGTTGGTGTCGACCGACGACGCCCATTCCGCATGAAACGCATTGCGCTCGTTACAGTTCCGGCGCTGCTGGCTGCGCTCAGCCTGGCGGTGCACGCGTTCCCACTGATCTTGCAGCCCGGCATCGGCGTGCAGCCTTGGGTTCCCACACCTTCGCAGCGTATCCGCATCGTGATGTTCGACACGATGTCGGGCTTGCAGGCTGGCGATCCCGGGCGAGTGACGAACGTGTCGGCCACCGTGCTTCCCTACGGCCAGATCGGCATCACCGCGACATTCGAGCCCACGGGAACGTTCAGCCAGGACGTTGCCACGTTCTCGGTGGACGTCGGGCCTCTGCCCGCAGGACGCTACGTCGCGTCATACCGCGGCTCGTCGGTGGGGTTCTTCGTCAAGCCTGAGGGATTGAGCACCGCGGTCGAATATTTCAACGCTGCGCTCGGACACTACTTCGTCACCGATCACGCGGACGAGATCGCCAAGCTGGATGCAGGCGTCATCCGCGGCTGGCAACGGACGGGCGAGTCCTTTCCCGTATTGCCAGCCGACGCCATCCCTTCCACGGGACTCCCGGTGTGCCGGCTCTACGGGCTTCCCGAAGCCGGCCTGGATTCGCATTTCTTCTCCGCGTCGGGCCTCGAATGCGCGGACGTTCAGCAGCGGTGGCCCACGATGTGGATCCTCGAGACGCCGGCTGCGTTTGGCGCCGTCGTGACTGACTACAGCCCTCCAGGCGGCGGTCTTCCCACGCTCGGCGCTGACAATGCTTGCCCTTCGACGGGCCAACCGCTCTATCGCCTGTACAACAATCGTCCCGACGCGAACCACCGCTACACCGTGTCGAAGCAGACGCGCGACGCGATGGTCCAGCTCGGGTGGGTCGCCGAGGGCGCATACAGCACCGCCGTCGACGGCCGTTTCGCGATGTGCGTACCGCTGCCGGGGACATGAGAGGGATGCGCGCATGATCGTCGATACGCGGACCTTTGTGCTCGACGGCTGGACCGACACGATGGAACCGCCGCTGCGCGTGTTTCAGACGGTGTTCTTTCCCAATCCGGTGACCGTTACAGCCACCGCTGCGTTGAGCATGACGTCGATTGGCGGGGAGGATTCCATATCGGGCACAGCAGGCGCGGTGATCTGGAAGGTCGGGATCGCGCGGCCGGGCGGCGGTGCTACCGACACGGTCGATCTGTCATCGACCTTTCGCAGCAACCAGGGGACGTTCGAACGCTGCATCTTCGTGACCTTCGCCTTGTCCCTGCGCAAGGCCGCGGGCGTCGGCATGTACGCGGTTCACATCCATGGCTAAACGAACGCAATCTGCGGCAGTCGTCGAGCAGACGGCCCACTTCATCATCTACGAGGCTCGAAGCGGCGACATCCTCGCCGTGCATCACGTGACGGCCTTGCCCGGGGTGACGGTGCCGAGCGACGCGTTCGTGCAAAAGCGCGTCCTCGCGTGTGCCGCCGAGGCGCTGGATCGAGATGCAGCCGAGCTGCGTCTGCTCGGGACTGCGGAGGCGCACACGATCGCGCCCGGTATGCGCATTGACGTGTCGACGACGAGTCTGTCCATGCCCGACACGCGGCGACAAGGTTCCCAACCGGACGACGCGCGTGGAAAATCGAGCCGCCCTGTGACCGCGAAACTGCGTTCGCCCTAGTGCTAACCGCGTTGCGGCGCACGATGGACGCCGATCACGCCAGCGGGCGCATCTCCATTCAAGGCCACGCGGTGGCGCCATCGGGAAAGTCAGGCCGCTGCGGCGGCAGCACGCAAAACCTCTGGCCCGTAGGCGCTTCGAGCACCCACCAGTGCCGCACGAAGGCGATTCGGCGCGCACCTAACGCTTCCAGTCGACATACTTCGGCTTCGACGTCGTCCGTCTCGATGTCGAGATGCACGCGGCTCGCATGCTCGACTTGCTGGACCATGACGCGCGGCTCGCCGGCAGGTCCGTCCAGCAGGCGATAGGCCGCGTCCTCGGGGCTTTCGAGCGACCGTGCCGGGCGGCCGAGCGCCGCGGACCAGAAGTCGGCGGCACGATCCGGCGGCGTGCGGCTGCAGTCGATGATGATCTGGCCAAGACGGCTTCGGTGCATGAGCAACCGCGCTTGCGAAGTCGCGATGACGAATCCTACCGCGACCACCCCCGCCATCAGGGGCATGCTTGCGCCCACGGGCCGTGATCTGCCATCCGGTGTGATGCGGAAGATGCGCCCGCCTTCGAGGTCGCCGCCTTCGGTGACGTAGGAGTTGCCGGGGTGGAACGTGACGCCGGTCCACGGCCTGTTGCGTCCGCCCGAGGCGACGACGGTGGATGGGCCGCCAGGCTCGATGTGCAACAGCCAAGGGGTGGTGAAAGCTTCGCCGTACTGTGTGGGCCCGACACTCGCGGGTGATGCGTGCGCCGATGCGCGTCGCGGTGTTGCGGCCAGGCGCTACGACGGCGTGAGCATTAGATGCGCACGCCATCGTCGCGTTTCAAAAATTTGCCGAACCCCCTTTTCGCATGGCCGTCTAACCAGCTGGTTCACCCGGTCGACGAAGGAGGCCTATGCAACCCAGCGTTCCAAACCCGGACCCGCAATTCCATGTGACGAATGTAAAACGGATGATGAGCGATCTCATTCAGCACCTGCGCGATGACGTCAAGCAGTTCGACGAACCGAAGGCGCAGGCCTTGTTCGAAACGAGCGCCGAGGTCCTCCAGGGACTGGAGACCGCGTTCAGTCACTACAAAGCCGGCGTCGAGCCGGGCATGCGGCGTTGACGCGATCGCTGCGCTGATCGCCCAACGACGGAAAAAGCCCGGCGACGCCGGGCTTTCTTACCGCAGCCGCACGCGCATCCGTGCTGAACCGCGCACGGCTGGGTCTTATCGCAGCACCGCGCCGTTCGCGATCCACCGCCCGGCGCCGATGCGCACCAGGAACGCCATATCGGGCTCGGACGTGCACGCGGCGGGGAGCGGCCCGACGCTGCCATGGAAGCGCGCGTTGCCTTCATCGCTCAGCGTCACGAGCGGCGTGTCCACGAGCACGGGCGCGCCGGCGCTGCCGTTCGTGTCGCACACGAGCGTGCCCTTCACTTGCGTGATCGAATCCGGCGTGCCGATCGAATTGCCGCCAGCGAGCACCAGGCCACGCACTTCGAAGTCGATCTTCCCCGTCTCGAGGTTGACGCTTGCATTGCCGCCAAGCGTGGACCACGGTTGTCCACCACCCGCAACGCCGGCGACCACGTTGCCCGCCTGCATGATGCCGATGATCGTTTCCCAGCGGACCGTGTTGTCGCGGTCGGCCAGCGCGGACACGCTGGTGGTTGCTGCGGCCATGGCGATGGCCGAGAGCAGCAGTCGGGTACGCAAACGTTGCATGGAGTTCTCCTGGGCAGTGGATGAGGGCAGGGCGCGCGCAGCGTCCTCCCGAACCGCTCGGGGCTGCGCGCGTCGCGCTCGCGCGCAATCGCATCGGCATGGCGCCGGCGATTGGCGATCGAGCACCGCGACGTGGCAGTGAACGTGTCAGGCCGCGGTGCTATTCCACGCAGCCAGACGCAGGAGCGTCAAAGGATGCGTTCACCAAACTTGGCGAGCGCGCGCTCCGACAGCGTGAGGCCGAGCCCCGGTTGCTCCTTGAGCGTCAGCATGCCGTTGGCGATCTGCGGCGGATCCTCGAAGAGCTCGGCCTGGAGCGGATCGCGCTCGGGGTCGGTGAACGACTCGACGATCGCACCCGCCGGCGACGCCGCCACGATATGGGCGTGAATGAAGCAATCATGGTGAGGCGCGACCTGCACGTGGTTGAGCTCGCACAGCGCGGCGAGCTTGCGGCCCTCGGTGAAGCCGCCCATCATCGTGCAGTCGAACTGCAGGATCTGGATCGCCTGCTCCTCCAGCAGCGCGCGACAGGCATAGCTCGTGAGCTCGCTCTCGCCGGCCGACAGCGGGATGCGCGTGCGTTGGGCCAGCAGCTTCAGCTCACGCCGGTCGTCGGCCCAGCGCACGGGCTCTTCGAGCCAGCGCGGATGGAGTGGCTCCAGCAGCCGGGCGCCTTCGATGGCCGTGGCGAGATCCCACCCGCGATTGACGTCGATCATCAGGTCCTTGTCGTCACCGATCACCTCGCGCACCACGGCAAGCCGCTCGAGGTCTTCAGCGAGTGAAACGCCGCCCGCCTTGGCCTTGAAGCCGGCATGGCCCTGGGCCTTCAGCATCTGCATCTCGTCGCGCAGCTCCGACAATGTCTTGCCGTCACGGTAGTACGCGCACGTGACATAGCAGGGGACCTGCGAGCGGAAGCCGCCGAACAGCCGGTACAACGGCAGTCCGCTGACCTTGCCGACGATGTCCCACAGCGCGATGTCGACGGCGGACGAGATCCGGATGATCGCCTCGCGCGTCCACCCCTTCTCGCTTGCCGTCCGCTGCCACGTCAGCGCGAACAGCTTCTGGTAGAGCTGCTCGGGTGCGAGCGCGTCGGCGCCGACGATCAGATCGCCGAGGCCCGTGCGGAACGCATGGATAGCGGCCTCGATGGGTGTGTAGCTCGTCGCGAGGCCGATGCCCTCGACGCCTTCGTCGGTGGCGATGCGGACCAGGATCTCGTTGGCCCGCGGCACGATGAAATGACTGACCCAATGCGGCCGACCGGTGTCGGGCGCGCGCAGGATGTAGACCTGCAGGCTCGTGATCTTCATGTTCGCTCGGCAAGGAGATTCATCAATGAGGCGTTACGCTTGGTGCCTTGCGCATCGCTCGCCATTCTAAGCGGTTCGAGCGCTGCGGCGCGGCGGCGTGAGCATGTGCCTCTGCTAGCATGCGCGTGCCGAGCCGGGAGGGGCACGCATGCTGTTGTGGGACGCCAAAGCCGCGCGCATCACGTTCACCGTGCTCGTCGTGACGGCGCTCGTCTATGGCGCGTATGCGATCAGGCGCACGCTGTTCGTCTTCGTGATGGCCGTGTTCCTGGCGTACATGCTGCAGCCGCTGGTGCGCGCGCTCAATCGCGTGCGGCCGCGGCGTGCGCCCTCGTGGGCCGCTCCGGCGGTCGCCATGATCCTCGTCGTGCTCCTCCTCGTGCTGATCGCGGCGTTGGCCGGGCCACCGCTGGCGGACGAGGCGAGCCGCCTTGCCGACCAGTTGCCGGAGCTGTCGCGGCGTGCGAGCGCGGTGGAGACATGGCCTTTGCCCGCGTTCGTGCAGCCGTACGCGGAGCGCATTGCAACGTTCGTGCGCAGCGAATTCGAGGGCGGTGCCGCCCAGGCGTTGCCGCTTGCGCGGCGCATCGGAACCGGGGTCGTGCAGGTGGCAGGCGACGCATTGCTCGTCGTGCTGGTACCGATCCTGGCCTTCCTGTTTCTGCTCAGCGGAGGCGACATTCGCGACCGCCTGACGCACCTGCCCGGTGATCGGACGCTCGCACGCGGCATCGTCGACGACCTCAATGAGCTGCTGGGCCGGTTCATTCGCGCGCTGCTCCTGCTCTCCGTCGCCGCATTCGTCGCCTATGGGCTGTTCCTGCTGGCGATCGGCGTTCCCTACGCCTTGCTGCTGGCGGCCATCGCGGCCGTGCTGGAGTTCGTGCCGGTGTTCGGGCCGTTGCTCGCGGCCATCATCATCCTGGGCGTGGCGGGCCTCGCCGACTATCCGCACCTCCTGTGGATCGTCGTGTTCATCGCGGCCTACCGGGTGTTCCAGGATTACCTGTTGAGCCCGCGCTTGATGGGCGCGCAGGCGGGGCTGCATCCGATCCTGGTCCTGTTCGGCTTGCTTGCCGGAGAGGAGCTCGCCGGTGTCGCGGGCATCTTCCTGTCCGTTCCGGTGCTCGCTGCGGCAATGATCATTGGTCGCCACTGGATGCGCGATCGGATCGGGCGTCGCGCAAGCCCGTCCTAGGGAGCCGCTGCGCCGGGATCGGCCAGCGCTGCGGAACGGAACGCCGGCCGGGAACGTCAAGCGGGGACGGGCCGGCGACGGCCTTCCCTTGCGGAGCTTCCCATGGACGTCGGCTGGTTCAACGGCTGGGACGACATCACTCGCACCGCCATCGCGGGCAGCGCCACGTACCTTGCGTTGATCGTGCTGCTGCGCATCGCCGGACCGCGCACGCTGGCCAAGTGGTATGCGTTCGACCTGGTGGTGACGGTCGCCCTTGGGTCCACGTTCGCGAACGGGGTGCTTTCGAAAGACATTCCCATCGCCCAGGCGGTGGCGGGCTTCGTGATCCTCATCGCCTTGCAGCGCGTGATCGCGGCGAGTGCGGTGCGGTTCCCGCCCCTGGTGCGCGTCGTCAATCCGGCGCCCGTGCTGCTCCTCGTGAACGGCCGCTTGCTCGAGGACGTCATGCGGCGCAACCGGGTCACCAAGCCGGACATCTGCAAGGCGGTCCGCTCGAACGGTTCCCCGGCCATCGAGGATGTCGCTGCCGTGGTGCTCGAGCCCGACGGCACGTTCAGCGTCGTCGGCCGGATTGCCGGTTCGAGCATCTCGGCTCTGGCCGACGTGCCGCACTTCGAGGAGCTGTATCGCGAGCAGGCCGCCCCACGTGCGAGGTGACACGATGGCCCGGTGCCGCCGACGTGCGGCAAAGCGCCAGCGGGGGTCCCCGCGCCGGACGCGCTAGAATCCCCACGGTAGCCCGAAGAGACTGACTCCGTGTTTTCCTATCGCATCCCCGAAGGGGACTTCCGGATCGCCCGCCGTGGCGGCGGCTGGTATATCGAATTCAACGGCGAAACCGTCGGGTCGTTCGCTTCGCCCGACTCCGCTGCGCTGGCGCTCGCCGAGTGCGAGCTCGCCTGGCCGGAGCTGCCCCGGCCACCGTCCGAGCTCACCGGCTGGACCCGCGGCGAGCAGCGGCGCGAGCGGGCGTGCGCGCACCGCGGCAGCCCGCGGCACCCCTAGCGAAGCCTCTCGATTTCGAGCCGCACGGCTTCGGGGGCCGGGCCCACCCGCGCCACCGCCGCGCGCAGCTGCGCCTCCGTGCAGACGAGCCTTTGGCACCAGCGCCGCACCTCGTACGGGTCGTCGATGACCACGCGAGCCAGGGTCGGCTCGGGAATCGCCTCGTTGTTGAAATCCATGAGAGCCTCTCCGGTGCAAATGCGGACGGGGTGAGAGGATAGGGGCGACGAGGCCGGTTTCAACCGCTGGTACCTGGACAAATGCGCGGCGACCGGTCGGCTGTGGGGCTGCGGGCACCGCCCGGCTCGCTGCGTGTCCACCCCGCTACGCCGAACGCGCGCGGAGGCCCCGGCAGGCCGCGCGCGCGTACCCACGCCTGGCTCAGTGACGCAGGCTCTCGGGGACCTTGCCGCCGTTCTCGGCGATCTTGGCCATCACGGCCTTCTGCAGCGCGATGTTCTGCTCCGCCGTGCCATCGGCGCCGGCATGCACGTTCAGCTCGCTCGCGAGCGTCTTGCGCGCCGTGAGGCTCGAATCGAGGTCGAGCAGCTTCAGCAGGTCCACGATCGACGTGCGCCAGTTGCCGCCGCCGCCTTTCGTCGAGGCCAGCTGCGAGAGCACCGCCTCCACGTCGACCGACTGCAGGCGCGGCTGGCCTTGCGTGCCCATGCTGCCCGGCGATTGCGCGTGTTGTCCGGTCGTCTGGGACTGCTGTGCGGGCGTCTGCGCCTGTTGCGCCGATGACGTGCCGCCGCCCGCCTGCGCGGTCTGGTTGCCTGCCGCGGTCGCCGTGCTGTGATGGAAGATGCGATCGACGATCGCTCCGAAAATGCTCATCTGGTTCTCCTTGGCGGATGATCCCCCGGGCGGGGGTCAGCGACGATAGCGTGCACCGGGCCCGCCCTCGAATCGGACGCCGCCGCGCGCCCGCGTGGGACTCGACCTACACGAGCGCGCGTGCCCGGAACGCGCTCGGTGAAACGTCACCTAAGCCGACGTGGGCACACGCGCCGATACGCTCAGGATCGCCACGTACAACGTCAACGGCGTCAACGGCCGCTTGCCCCGGCTCCTCGAGTGGCTCGAGGAGACGTCACCCGACATCGCCTGCCTGCAGGAGGTCAAGACCGACGACACGAAGTTCCCGGGCGGCAAGCTCGAAGCGGCGGGCTATCCGGCGATCTGGCACGGCCAGCGGGCGCATCACGGGGTGGCGATCCTCGCCCGCGGCAGCCGTCCGGTCGAACTGCGGCGCGGGCTGCCGGGCGACGACGCGGACGGGCAGGCGCGCTATCTCGAGGCGCGCGTCGATGGCCTCACCGTCGCCTCGATCTACCTGCCCAACGGCAACCCGCAACCGGGTCCCAAGTTCGACTACAAGCTGGCGTGGTTCGAGCGTCTCATCGCGCACGCCGCGACCTTGCTTGCCGGCCGCGCACCGGTCGTGCTCGCGGGCGACCTCAACGTCGTGCCGACGGATTTCGACATCTACAACGCCTGGGCCTGGCAGTGGGACGCCGTCATGCAGCCGCAAACGCGCGCCGCGTTCCAACGGCTGCTCGCGCAGGGATGGATCGACGCGACGCGCCATCTGCATCCGGAATCGCGGGTGTACACGTTCTGGGTCAACGAGCAGGCGTTCCGGCGCAATGCCGGATTTCGCATGGATTTCCTCCTGCTGAGCCCCGCGCTGCTGCCGCGCCTGCGGGAGGCGGGCGTCGACGCGCAGTATCGCGGCCGCGAAAAGCCGAGCGATCACGCGCCGACCTGGGTCACGCTCGCCCGCTGATCGGGCGCTACACCCCGCCTGTGCGTTGAGCTTGTCATCCGCGCGAAGGCGGGGACCAGCGTCGTCGAGACTCAACCCCGGCTCGTGCGAATGAACGCTTCGGCCGCCTTGGCGGAGCGCCAGCCCTCGAGCTTCACGTCCTTGCCGGTGAAGAACGTCGCGGTGGCAAAGAATTGCTCGATCTCCTCGCGCATGCGGGGCGGCAGGCGGGTGTGGTCCTGCACGTCGCCCAGGCGATCGTTGAAGGTCGGCAGGGCGATGATGCGGTTGTTGCGCTCGCGCGCGCGCCCACGACCGCGCTGCGTGAGCGCGACCATGCCGAGCGCCCGGCACGAGAGCACGACACCGGGATAGGTCGAAGCTTCATGGAGCACCAGGGCGTCGAGCGGGTCGCCGTCCTCGCCACGGGTGCCCGGAATGAAGCCCCAATCGTAGGGATACGCCACGCCGAGCGGCAGGGCGCGCGCAACCGCGAACACCGCATGTGCAGCGTCATAGTCGATCTTCACGGTCGCGCCGCGCGGCGTTTCAACGACCACGCGCAGGTTGCCCTCGTCGTCGAACGGCGCGAGGCGACCGAGCGCTTCGCTCATGACGCGTGGCGCCGCCTACGGCGCGCCCAGGGATAGACGAACCACAGCCCGGTGAAGACGACCAGGACGACGATGCCGACCGTCAGCGCGAGGATGCCCGAGCGCGTGATGAGCCAGGTGACGAGCGTGACGTCGAGCGTGATGCCCAATGCGAGCGGTGCCATGGCCCAGGCGATCAGGTGTGACGCGACATCGATGAAGTGCCGCGTGATGCGCCCACGCTCGGCGATGCGATGAAAGATCGCGGGCGTCATGATGAGCGCGATGCCGAGCGTGACCAGCAGCAGCGCGCACAGGTGCCCATTCTTCTCGAGCGCGCTGAGCTCCATGAATCCCTGGTTGAACACGGCGATGAGCTGGAAGCCGAACAACGCCTGGATGCCGGGCAGGACCATGCGCGCCTCGTCCAGCATCTTGCCCGCTTCGCCTTCCAGCGACTCGACTTTCGCGTCCTGCGGCTCGACGCGTGCCTTGGCGGTGACGTGATTGCGCGGCATGGCGGTCCGTTCAATCGTACCGGAAGTCACCGGCGGGTTGCAGGCGGCCGGCCGCCGCGCGCACCAAGCGCGCGATAACAGGTCACGCCGAACAGGGCACGGTGCAGGCGCGCGCGCAGCACCGGGCTGCGCGCGAGCAGCGCGGCCGCTGCATTCTTGGCCAGCGTGGATTGCAGTGCGCGGCGCAGGGCGTACGCGATGCGCAGATCGGGTGCAAGCTCGTGCGCACAGGCGGCCTGCCATCGTGCGGCCGCTTCGGCGCCATCGGCGCTCGCCACGATCGCTGCCGCCACCAGGCGGCCGCTGCGCAACGCGTTGCCGATGCCATCGCCGGTGAGTGGATCGGCGAGGTTGGCCGCGTCACCGATGCGCAGCACGCGACCGTCGGCGACGCGCGCGTGCCACAGGGCCAGCCCGACGTGATAGCCGACCGGGCGCGTGCGTTCGCGCACCCGGCGTTCTAAGTCGCGCAGCACGGGTTGCGTGGCGATGAAATGACGCAGGAAGTCGGTGACGTGATGACCGGGCGCGCTGTCGGCGGCAAGAAGGCCCACGCCGACATTGAACGTGACGTCGGGTCCGGCCGCGCTCACCGGAAACCACCACCCGTAGCCGCGTTTGAAGGCGCCGCTCGTCTGCAGCGTGACCGTGGTCCGCGCGTATGCGGGAAGGTCCGCGGCATCGACCGTCCAATATGCGCGCAGGCCGACGGCGTCAGGCGTACCGGCGTTCGCGCCGCGTGCGTCGACGATCACGTCCTGATCGCCCAGGGCCGGATCGCCTGCAGGGTCCTTGACTGCGCGCTGCTCGGCGTGCGCGCCGGCGGCGAGCGCGTGCGCCCGCAACGTGGCGTCCAGCACCCGCCGCACGATGCACGCGCCCGGCGTGTCGAGCACATGCATGCTCGCGCGTCCGTTCGGTGCGCCGAGGACGCCACGGCCAATCGTCGCGTGCGTGGGCGCGGCGGTCGCCAGCGTGGCCCTGTCGAGGCCCGTGCGTGCGAGCTCGTCGAGCGCGAGCGGGGTGAGCCAGTCGCCGCAGACCTTGTCGCGTGGAAAAGCGGCGCGATCGATGAGCGTCACCGGGCAGCCGGCCCGCGCAAGATGGCAGGCGGCAGCCGAGCCGGCGGGGCCGGCACCGACGATGGCGACACGCAGCATGGCATCGAAGAGAAGCGGCAGCGCCGCAACGCCGGCAGTGTGGCCGATCGCGCATGCACCGGCAAACGCCCGGCCCGCCGCCCGTCGAACATTGACGCTTGCGCCACGCGCACGCTAGCATCGGCGCGCCACCCTCGTGGTACGGCGTGCTCGAGCCAGCGGTGCCTCCTTCCCTTCAACTTTTGCGCAACGACGCCGACGCCCGGCGCTACCTCCGCCGCACGCTCGTGCTTACGCTCGGCATTCACGCGATGCTGGCCGCAAGCCTTGCAGGGCTCGTGTCGCCCTGGCTCTTTCCCGTGCTGCTGCCACTGGCTTACGTGCGCCTGTCACTGTCCCTGCACGAGCTCATGCACGTGCGGGCCGCGTCGCGCGTTTCATGGTTCCATCGGCTGGCGATGATCTTCGACACGCCGCTCGGCCTCGGCTATCGCGAGCACCGCGCCATCCACCTGGCGCACCATCGCTACGCGGCTAGCGCGCGCGATCCGGAGCTCTACCAGATTCGCGGCTCGCACCTGCATGCCTTCGCCTGGGCGCTCATGGCGCCCGAGCACGCTGCGCTCGACTGGGTGCGCCGCCATGGCGCTGCGCCGGCGCTGCGCCGTGGCGCGTTCGTGCGGGCTGCCTGCTTCGTCGCGTTGCTGGCGTGGAATCCGGCCGTGTTCGTCGCGTACTGGCTCACGTTGCGCGCCTGCATCGGCTGCTCGAGCTTCCTGTTCCATCACCTGTTGCACAGCCGCGACGGCGCGCTCGGCCATTTCGCGCTGCCCGCCGCGGTGCTGCGCTGCATGCCGCTCGCACGGGCGCTGTTCGGGGTCGAGCCGATCATCATCGTGCGCGATCATCGCGTGCATCACGCCTATCCTGGCGTGCGTGCGCTCGACCTGCCGGCGCTCGTCGACGAGGGCGCCGTCGCTCGTGCTGCCGCGCCCTCTTTGGTGCCTGCAGTGGTGCGATGAGTGACGCGTGCGCCGCGGCTATCCGGCGCAGACGACGGCGCTAGTGCAGCGCGCGATTCGCGAGCTCGCGCTCGAGCGCTTCGAGGTCGATGTGCAAGTCGCCCGCGACACGCCGGGCGCTCTGGCTGTCGCCGTCCGGATCGAGCCGCTCCACGGCCTGGTCGAGCAGCCGCGCAAGCTCGCGCGCGTGGCGCACGAGCTCCGTCACGGTGGACCGGCCGGCGCCGTTGCGAACGCGGCTGGTGATGTCGTCGAGCGTCGAGCGCAGGGCGGCTTCGATCTGCGCAATCGCCGATGCGCGCACCCGGTCCATGCGATCAGCCGAGCGAAGGGTGAGCGGACGGGCGACTGCTGCGTCAGCTGCGGTTGCCGCGGCCGCGCACGCGCTGCTCGACGGCGTCGGCCATGGGACCGACCTGCTCGACGGCCTTCTTGAGCTCGTCGGGCGTGATACCCAGCTTTTCCGACCAGTAGCGGACCTCGTGCTCCTGGCTCATGTTGATGCGTGAACGATCCTGCTGGCCACGAATGCCGGGATTGTCAGCCATGATGGCGCTCCTCTGAGGTGCCGGGGATGGCGCATGGTGAACCCGGTACCGCCGCGCCGCTATAGGACTTGCGTCGCCTTTGGTGTCAGCGGATTCCGACGACGCTCACACGGGCGTGGTGCAACCCGGACGTTGCAGCGACCGCAACAGCACGGCGGCGCCGTTCATGGCGCCGAAGCGCCGCTGCCTGGCGCAGTAGGTGACATAGCGACGCAGGAAGGTTGCTACCAATGCGAGCTCCAGATGGTCGTCGAGCGCCGGCTGCAGCTGCAGCGGCGGCTCGCTGATGCGCGCGAGCTCGCTGTGGGCGATCAGCTTGCGAAACGGATCGAACCCGCTGGAAGGTGATGCCGGCCGCACCAGCGGTCCAGTGATTTCCCACGTGGCATAGCGGGCCGCGATGTCCCGCACCGTGGCGCGGTAGCGCGCGCGCACCCACTTGCCCGTGACCGGATCGCGAAAGCGGAACGGGTACAGCTCGAGCGGCATCCCGCCATGGTGCGGATGCCGGGCGCGCCGGTCAATGGACGACGTGCCGGCGCGTCAGTGGACCGACGTGCCGGACGAATCGCGCTCCAGCACGACCAGGTGAGCGGCCAGATACGCCGCCATGCGCCGCACGCCCTCGGCGTCCTCGTCGTCGTCCAGCCGTCCGACGCTGCGCTCGAGCGCGTCGGCGAGGTCGCGGGCCTGCTGCACCAGCGCGTGGGTGCGCTCGCGGCCGGCACCAACCGCGACGCGCGTGCTGATGTCCTCGAGCGTCGCGCGAAGCTGATCCTCGATGCGGGCGATTTCCGTGGCAAGGGTCGGGTCCATGGCGGCAACTGTAGCGAAGGCCTGCGCGGCGACACCATCCGCATGCGGCGCAATCTGCCGTAGGAACGCGCCGACACGAACGCGGCGGCACCGCGGGCGCATCCGATGGTCCAAGCGGTTCGACGCTCGCACGAGGAGGATCCGGACATGCTGACGGCGCGCAACGCCGAGACCAGCCGCGCCGCGGCATCGCACGACGAAGACCATCCTGCGCCGCCGGCGACGGGATGGCTCGGCGCGTCGCCCGACGCACGCGGCACCTGGTTTCGCGTGTACGCGCCCGATGCCCCGGCGCTCGCCGTGGCCCTCGAAGGAGCGGAAACGCGGGAGTATCCGCTCACGCGCTCGGGCGATGGTTACTGGAGCGGGCACATCCACGGCGTCCGCGCCGGCGCAGGTTACCGTTACGTGCTGCGCGGCCAGCGCTATCCCGACCCGTGCTCGCGTTTCCAGCCGGAGGGTCCGCATGGACCGTCCCTGGTCGTGGATGAGCGCGCATTCCGCTGGCACGATGCCGCGTGGTCCGGGCTCACGATGCGCGGCCAGGTGATCTACGAGCTGCACGTGGGCGCATTCACGCCGCAGGGCACGTTCGATGCGGCGATCGGGGAGCTGGCGCGGCTGCGCGCGCTCGGTGTCACGGCGATCGAGCTCATGCCCATCGCCGAGTTCGCCGGACGCTGGAACTGGGGTTACGACGGCGTCGCGCCGTTCGCGCCGTATCACGGCTACGGCGACCACGATGCGCTCAAGCGCTTCGTCGATGCCGCGCACGCCGAGGGCATCGGCGTGATCCTCGACGTCGTGTACAACCACCTCGGCCCCGACGGTAATTACCTGGGTGCGTACTGGCCGGGCTACTTCACCGACCGTTACCGCACCGACTGGGGCGATCCGCTCAACTTCGACGGGCCGGATGCGGCACCCGTGCGCGATTTCTTCGTGCGCAACGCCTGCTACTGGATTGCCGATTTCCATCTCGACGGACTGCGACTCGACGCCACGCAAAACGTGTACGACGCGTCACCGCGGCACATCCTGGGCGAGATTGTGACGGCTGCACGTGCGGCTGCGGCGCCGCGCTCGATCATCGTCGTGGGCGAGAACGAGCCGCAACGCATGGAGGCGCTCGATCCGCCCGAAGCGGGTGGCTGGGGCCTCGATGCGCTGTGGAACGACGACTTCCATCATTCGGCCCGCGTGGCGCTCACCGGCCGGCGCGACGGTTACCTGCACGATCACCGCGGGCATGCGCAGGAATTCGTGTCCGCGGCGCGTCACGGCTTCCTGTTCCAGGGCCAGTACTACACCTGGCAAAAGCAGGCGCGCGGCACGCCGACGGACGACGCGCCCGCGCCCGCGTTCATCCACTTCATCGAGAACCACGACCAGGTTGCCAACACGATCGACGGTGCGCGGCTCGCCAGCATCACGAGCCCCGGCCGATTGCGTGCCCTCACGGCACTCCTGCTGCTCGGGCCGCAGACGCCCATGCTGTTCATGGGACAGGAGTACGGATCGACCCGCCCGTTCACGTTCTTCGCCGACCACAAGCCGGAGCTCGCGCGCACGGTGCACGCGGGACGCCGCGCATTCCTGCATCAGTTCGAGGCCTATGCCACGCCCGAGGCGCAGGCACGCATCCCCGATCCGGCCGCGCGGGCGACCTTCGACGGCTGCAAGCTCGACGTCGCCGAGCGCGCCCGCCATGCGGCCATCGTCGCGCTGCACGAGGACCTGTTGCGCTTGCGTCGGGACGATCCGGTGCTTGCGCGGCAATCGCGTGCAGCGCTCGACGGCGCGGTGCTCGCGCGCCATGTCTTCGTCCTGCGGTGGCGCGACCCGGCGCATGGCGACCGCCTGCTCGTGGTGAACCTCGGAGAGGACCTGGATTTCCGACCGGCGCCCGAGCCGCTGCTCGCGCCGCCGCGCGGGCTGTGCTGGTCGTGCGTGTGGTCGAGCGATGCGCCGCGCTACGGCGGGCCGGGGGCCGTTTCGCCGTGCCGCGACGAGGGCTGGTGCATTGCCGGCGAGGGCGCGACGCTGCTCGTCGCGAAGGCCGGTGACTGAGATGCTGCCTCCGCCTCTGGTCTTCGACTGGGCACCCGACGGCGATCCCGCGTTCCTGCGCGATCGCGAGTGGCTGGTCACCAACGGGCTGGGCGGCTATGCGTCCGGCACGCTGCTCGGCATCGGCACGCGGCGCTACCACGGCCTCTTCGTCCCGAACCTGGCGGATCCGAAGGGCCGCCACATCATGATCTCGCGCTTCGATGAAGAGATCGACGTCGACGGACGCTGCGTGCGCCTGGGCGGCGCCGAGTTCCTCGACGGCCGCCTGGAGACGGACGTGCACCGCTGCCTGACGCGCTTCACGCTCGACGCGATGATGCCGACGTGGCGCTTCGAGCTCGGTGCGCGGGTGATCGAGAAGACGATCGTCATGCCGCAATACCAGAACACGGTGTGCGTCTCGTATCGGCTCGTGTCCGGCGCGCCGCTGGTCATGCGCTTGCGTCCGTTCGCCGCGTTCCGGCGCCAGGATGCCGTGCTCGCGCACGAAGAGGACTGGCCCTTCGTGTTCGCCTACAGCCACGGCCGCCACGAAATCCATCGCAGCGATGGGCACCTGTCCCTGCGCTTCGGCCTGCGCCCGGCGCAAGGGGTGTTCGTGTGCGACGCGAAGGTCGGCCGCAACGTGCTCTATCGCGTCGAGCAGCTGCGCGGCTACGATCACAGCGAGAACGTGTTCAGCCCCGGCTACTTCGAGGTGGAGCTGCATCCCGGCGCGCCACTGTCCTTCGTGGCGACGACGCAGGGATGGCAGGCACTCGAGATCGACGGCGCGGCGGCCGTCGCCGCCGAGCGCCAGCGGGTCGAGCGCTTGCTCGGCATCGCGGCACCGGGTGCGCGCATAGGCTTTGCCGCGCAGCTCACCGCGGCCGCTGACCAGTTCATCGTGATGCCGGGCAGCCGTCTGGAAGAGACCCTGCAGGCGGGTGCGGCGGGCGACGAGGTGCGCACCGTGATCGCCGGCTATCACTGGTTCGGCGACTGGGGTCGCGACACGATGATCAGCCTCGAAGGCCTCACGCTGTGCACCGGCCGCTGGCGCGAGGCGGGGGCCATCCTGCGCACGTTCTCCCATTACGTGCGTGACGGCCTGCTGCCCAATCTCTTCCCGGAAGGCGCGCGCGAGGCGCTCTATCACACGGTCGACGCGACGCTGTGGTACTTCCACGCGATCGACCGGTACACCCGCGTGACGCGCGACACCAAGCTCGTGCGCGAGCTGTATCCGGTGCTGCGGGACATCGTGGCCCACCACGTGCGCGGTACGCTGTTCAACATCGGGGTCGATCCCGCCGATGAGCTCGTGCACGCGGGCGCACCGGGCTATCAGCTCACGTGGATGGATGCCAAGGTCGGCGACTGGGTCGTGACACCGCGGCGCGGCAAGCCGGTGGAGATCCAGGCGCTCTGGTACAACGCGCTGTGCCTGATGGCCGAATGGGCGCGCGAGAGTGGCGACGACGCCGAGCGTTATGCCGCGCGCGCTGCGCGCGTGGCGCAGAGCTTCGAGCAGCGCTTCTGGAACCCGGCGGGCGGCTATCTCAACGATGTCGTCGACGGCGAGCAGGGCGACGATCCGAGCTGCCGCCCCAATCAGGTGTTCGCCATCTCCCTGCGCCATCCAGTGCTCGGCCGCGCCCACTGGGGACCCGTGCTCGACACGGTGCGCGCGAAGCTGCTGACCCCCTACGGCCTGCGCACGCTGAGCCCCGATCATCCCGATTACAAGGCCACGTATCACGGCGATCTTCGCGCGCGCGACGCTGCGTATCACCAGGGCACGGTATGGCCGTGGCTCATCGGCCACTTCGTCGATGCGCTGCAGAAGCACGAGCCCGGCCAGGCGAGCGCGCGCGGGTTGCTGAACGGCTTTGCCGATCATCTGCGCGACGCCGGTGTCGGCAGCATCAGCGAGATCTTCGACGCGCAGGCGCCGTACCTGCCGCGTGGCTGCATCGCGCAGGCGTGGAGCGTGGCCGAGGTGCTGCGTGCATGGCTCGCGACGCAGGTGCCAGCGAGCGCCGAAGCGTCGAACCGGGCACTCGCGACACCGGCCGATTGAGCGACCCGCGGTTGGATGCGTGTCCAACACCGTCCGACACTCGCCGACACGGCTTCCGCCGCTTGGCCGATAGGCAAGGGGGCTCGCGGCCTGTACCCTACGAAGCCATGAAGGCTCTTCTCGTACCGATCGTCCGACCGATTCCCGACGTCCGCGCGCCGCTGCGCCGCTCGCTGCCTGCGCCAAACCGCAGCGCGAACGTGCGCAAGTACGTGCCCGGCGTGCTGCTCGCGCTGGCAGGCGTGGCGCTGTTCGTGAACATCGAGTTCGGCCTCGCGTACCTGCTCTATTTCGCGTCGCGTCTCGGCTAACGAACGCGCGTGAGCTGGCGGTAGGCGCTCAGGTGCCGCAGGGCGGCGCGGGCGTTACCCGTGCGTTCGTAGAGCAGCCCGAGGTTGCAGTGCGCGTCGGCCATGTCCGGCTCGAGCGCCAGTGCCTGCAGGTAGCGTTGGGCTGCCTCGTCCAGCGCGCCGCGATCCTCGAGCAGCACGGCCAGGTTGAACAGCAGCGTCGCGTCCGCGTCGCACGCCCGCAGGCCAGCTTCGTAGAGCGCCTGCGCTTCGTCGAGCTTGCCTTGCGCGTGCAGGATGCGACCGAGGTTCGCATACGCGCCGCTGCACGCCGCATCCTGCGCGATCGCACGCCGGTAGGCGTCGGGTGCGGCGCGCGGATCGCGCTCCTCGAGGTCGAGCGCCTGCTCGAACCAGTTCGCCGTCGGCGCTGGAGCGGGGACGCGGTTGATGAAGCGCACCTCGCCCTGCGCGGCGGCCACCTCGAACGCCAGCAGGTACTGGCCGCTGTCGGCCACCCAGCGCTCGTCGCCTTCCCGCACGACGATGGTCTTGCCGACCGCCTCGACGCGCAGGCGGCCTGGCGGCACGTCGGGGAGCTGCTCGCGCAGCCGGGTCAGCGCGCGCGCGATGCGGCGCGCAGGCAGCGCCGCGGCGGCGAGGCCCTGCGCGGCGCGCAGGACGACCAGATCCTGGAAGTTGAGGCGCGGTTGCCCCCGGGGTCCCTCGCTGGGCACGACGAACCCGGCGGCGATCAGGCCATCGATCACCCGCTTCGGGAGTCCCAGCAGCCGGCTTGCCGCCTGCAACGAATAGAGCTTGTCCAGGGGCGCCGCCCTGCTTTCAACGTCGTCCGGCCCTCGTGCGCTGCTGCGGCTCGGCGGCGGGTGCGGCCGCGACCTTGCGTGGCGGCTTGCGCGTCTGGGCAGGGGCCTTCGCGGCCGTCTTTTGCTGCACCGACGCGCGCAGGGCTTCCATGAGGTCGATGACCTGGCCCGACGGCTCGGCGAGCGTGGGCGCGACCTCGATCTCCTTGCCTTCGATCTTGCGCTCGATGGCGGCCTCGATGCGCGCCTTCACGTCGTCCTTGTACGCCGACGCGTCGAACGTGTCGGTGGAGATCTGCGCGATGAGCTGCTTGGCGAGTGCGAGCTCCTGGTCCTTCACGGGCGTCGCCGCGATGTCGAGCTCGTCGATCGAGCGCACTTCGGGCGCGTAGAGCAGCTGCTGCATGACGATGCCGCCCGGCACGGCGCGCAGTTGCACGATGTACTGCTTGCCCCGCGCGGCCCATTTGGCCACGGCGCTGCGCTGCGACTGGCGCATCGCTTCGGCCAGCAGCGCGTACGGCTTGTCGCCGCCCTTGTCCGGCCCGAGGAAGTAGGCGCGGTCGTAGTACACGGGGTCGATGCTGTCGGAGGGCACGAAGGCGTCGATCTCGACGAGGTTCGTCCCCTTTTCCTCCATCTCCTTCAGCTCTTCGGGCGTGAAGACCACGTACTGGTCCTTGGCGAATTCATAGCCCTTGACCATGTCGGCGCGCTCCACCACCACGCCTTCGCGCTGGCAAAGGTACTGCTGGCGCAGCCGTGAGCCGCAGCCCTTGTGCAGGAGGTTGAAGGACACGGCCCCGCTGGCCTGGGTGGCCGAGTACAGCTTGACCGGAATCGAAACCAGTCCGAACGACAGTGTCAGCGACGCGATCGAGCGAGCAGCCACAAGGCCCTCCTCAGGTCGTGAGCGAGGGCGCTATGGTAGCCCGGAAGGTGGCGCTCAGTGGCGCCCGCCCTGCGCCGCGGACTTGCGAGCGGCCGATTTTGTTGCAGTTCGGCCACGCGCCGGGGCCTTGTGCGTGCCGTTGCGGGCGGTGCGGCGCCGCGCGGGCGCTGCATCGTCGGGCGCCGCGGCCAGGGCTTCCTTGCGCGCCAGCAGCTCGGCACCAAGCGCTTCGAGGTCGAGCGCGGACTTGCGGGCGAGCGGGAACATCTCGCCTTCCTCTTCCTTGACGTGGTGCTTCACGTACTCGCTCAGCACCTTCACTTTCGCGTCGTACAGGTCCTCGTCAGGCGCCGCCGACTCGAGCTCCACGACCAGCGCTTTCACGGTCTGGTGCTCCACGGCCGCCTCGTCGACGAGATCGCCCGCCTCGTCCTCGGTGCGCCGCAGCGCCGGGTAGAAGATCTCTTCCTCGATCTGCGCATGGATCGTCAGCGCCTTGCACACGGCCGCAACGATCTGCGCCTTCAGCTCGGCGTTCGCTTCGTCCTTCGCGTCCTCGTATTGATCGAACAGCTTCTCGACCTCGTCGTGATCCTGCTTGAGGATCTCGGTCGCGCTGCCAGGGCTGTCGCTGGTCAGTCCGAACATGGGGAAATTCTCCGCAATGCGTGACGAAACCCAGTATCGGCAGAGCCGCTGCGCGCGGCTGTCGGCGGCGTGCCGTTTAGCGTGTAGGACCGGGCCCAACCACGCCACGCAGGGCTCGCACCAGCCTCGAGGGGCATTGCGCTTTGTGGGAAGTCACCGGCATAATTTTTTGTGCAACACAACTGCACGCGTGCGCCAGGACGCACGCGGCACTCTGCCGCTTGGTGGCCAGACGGCCCCAACCGCAAACCGGTGCGCGCGAATGCGTGGTGCCGTTCACGCTAAAAGGGGACTTGCAGCGCCATGCTCGAGGGCGATCCGCGCGACGACGACGACCATGTGGATCTCGCGCGCGGCATCGCGATCGGGATCGTGGTGGGCATCCTCATGTGGGCCCTCGCCGCGCTCATCCTCTGGGCGATGTGGCGCTAGGCGCCGCGCAGCGCCTGCCGGGCGCGCACGCAGCGACTTTCAGCTGGCGGTGGGCGCGAGCAGCACGGACTGCAGGGTGCCGATGTCCACCGGCTTCACCAGGTGCGCGTCGAAGCCCGCCTGCCGCTTGGCGTCGTCGTCGTCCTCGTGGCGGCCGGACAGCAACACCAGCCGCGCCCGATGCGCGTGCTCGCCCGCGCGCCAGTGGCGCGCAACCTCGTAGCCGTTCATGCCCGGCATGGAGAGATCGAGCAGGACGATGTCGGGGCGAAAGCCCGCGCCCGACGCCAATGCGGCAGGGCCGTCGAAGCATACGTGCGCCTCGTACCCGAGCAGCTCGACGAGCATGGCAAGGCTTTCGGCGGCATCACGATTGTCGTCGACGATCAGCACGCGTCGCGCGGCGCGCGTGGGCGCCGCACCGGGAGCAGGCGCAGCGGCGCGCGGGAGCTCGAGCGCGGTGTCGGACGTGGGTACGGCAGCAGTGAACCGGGAGGCCATCAGAAGAAAAGTGCGCAGTATCAGGCGAGCGCTCGTGCGAGCCTCGTGACGCGATTGTCACCGCGTACAGATGCCGCGGCCATCAGGCACCGTCGCGTGGCCGCGTCAGCGTCAGTCCTACATCGACGCCCCTTCGGCCGACATTTCTACAACGCGGACGGTAAGACGGGGAGGCGGATGCACCATGCGCACACGGCCTATCGAGCCAGGCGCGGCGCCGCCCGGCGTGGTCGGCATCTTGCTTGGCTTCGGTCCTCGAACCGAGGAGGCACCATGCCAGGCGACGTGAAAGAGCAGCAAAAAGCCCCGACCAATCCAGCCCAGGTGGAACCGAAGCCACCGTTCCCCAAGCAGCATCAGCCGCAGCCCGGTCTCGAATCGAAGCTCGACCCCGCGCCGCGCTACCAGGCGGAAGACTACCGGGCCGCGGGGAAGCTCACCGACAAGGCGGCGCTCATCACGGGCGGCGATTCGGGGATCGGGCGCGCGGTCGCTGTGCTCTTCGCGCGCGAAGGCGCCGATGTCGCGATCGGCTACCTGCCGGAAGAACAGTCCGACGCCGAGGAAACGCGCCGCCTCGTGGAGGCCGAGGACCGGCAGTGCGTGCTGTTGCCGGGCGACCTCAAGGATGCCCAGTTCTGCAACCAGATCGTCGAAGCGACCGTCAAGGCGTTCGGCAAGCTCGACATCCTCGTCTCCAACGCGGCGCATCAGACGCGCAAGGAATCGCTCGAGGAGCTGACCGACGAGGAGCTCGACGCGACGTTCAAGACCAACATCTACGCGTATATCCGGCTGGCTCGTGCGGCGCTGCGCCACCTCAAGGCGGGTGGCGTGATCATCGCGACGAGCTCCGAGACAGGCATCCTGGGCTCGGCCAAGCTGCCAGACTATTCGTCGACCAAGGGGGCGATCAACGCCTTCACCAAGACGCTTGCGCAGAACGTGCTCGAAAAGGGCATCCGGGTGAATGCCGTCGCGCCGGGACCCGTGTGGACGCCGCTCAATCCGTCCGATAGCGGGCTGCCACCGGAGAAGGTGGCGCAATTCGGCAAGCAGAATCCGATGGGACGGCCCGCGCAGCCGGAAGAGCTCGCGCCCGCCTACGTGTTCCTGGCATCGAACGCGGATTCGTCGTACATCACGGGCACCGTGCTGCAGGTGATGGGCGGTGAGCCCGCAGGTGGGTAAGGTCCTCCCGTAACGGCGCTACGCGCCATGTCCCCCCGGAGAGGGCGCGCGCCTTGGGGCGGTCCGGCGGCGCGCCACGGTTCGCCCGTAACAGCGCTGCGCGCCGTGTCCCCCCGGAGGGGGCGCACGCCTTCCGGGCGGCCCGGCGGCGCGCACTTTGCTACACCGCGAGCGCCGGCTCCTGCATGGCGGCCACCTGCTCTCGCAGCTCCAGGATGCGGTCCTGCCAGTAGCGCTGCGTGTTGAACCACGGAAACGCGGCGGGGAACGCGGGATCATCCCAGCGTCGCGCGATCCAGGCGGCGTAGTGGATGAGCCGCAACGTGCGCAGCGCTTCGACGAGCTGCAGCTCGCGCGGGTCGAACAGCCGGAACTGCTCGTACCCGTCGAGGATCGCGCGGAGCTGGCTCGCCATGGCCTCGCGCTCGCCTGAGAGCAGCATCCACAGGTCCTGCACGGCCGGCCCGTTGCGCGCGTCGTCGAAGTCGACGAAATGCGGTCCGGCGTCGGTCCACAGCACGTTGCCGCCATGGCAATCGCCGTGCAACCGGACGTTGGCATAGCCCTCGGCACGCGCGAACGCGGCGCGCACGCCCGTCAGCGCCTGCTCGGTCACCGCGACGTAGGCCGCGCGCAGATCGGGCGGCAGGAAATCGTGCGCCAACAGGTGATCGCGCGCATCGTCGCCGAACTCGTGCACCGAGAGCGTCGGACGCGCCACGAAGGGACGTGCCGCGCCGACCGCATGGATGCGACCGATGTAGATGCCGAGCCGCGTGAGGGTCAACGCGTCGTCGAGCTCGGGGGCACGGCCGCCGTGGCGCGCAAAGGCGGCGAAGCGAAAGCCCGCATGCGCGTGCAGCGTCGTGTCGTGCACGCGCATCGCGGGCACGGCGGGTACCTCGCGTTCGACCAGCTCGGCCAGGAACGCGTGCTCCTCGAGGATCTGTGCGTCGGTCCAGCGAGCGGGGCGATAGAACTTCGCGACGACGGGCGGACCGTCCTCGCGCCACACCTGGTACACGCGATTCTCGTAGCTGTTGAGCGAAAGCAGCCGGCCGTCGCCGCGCACGCCGACCTGCTCCAGCGCGTCGAGGACGACGTCGGGCGTGAGTCCGCTGTACGGAGGTGCTTCGCTCATCGACGCATTGTAGTCGGCGCTGCGCCGAGCACCGGCGGGGTTCATGTATCGTGGCGTTTTCCTGCAACCGGTGAATGCCATGCTCACCAATGCCGCCGCTGAGCGCATCGCTCGCCAATGGGACGCGGAGATCGTGCCCGCGCTCGTGGATTACGTGCGCGTGCCGGCGAAATCGCCGCACTTCGATCCGCAGTGGGCGCAAAGCGGCCACATCGAGCGGGTCATCGGCATGGGCGAGGCGTGGGCGCGCCGCCAGCCGGTGCGCGGGCTCGCCGTCGAGATCGTGCGCCTGCCGGGTCGTACGCCGGTGCTGTTCTTCGAAGTGCCGGGCAGCGGGTCCGGCACCGTGCTGCTGTACGGGCACCTGGACAAGCAACCGGAGATGACCGGTTGGCGCGAAGGCCATGGTCCCTGGGACCCGCTGATCGAAGACGGCAAGCTCTTCGGACGCGGTGCGGCCGACGACGGCTATGCGCTGTTCGCCGCGCTGTCGGCCATCGGCGCGCTCGATGCCGACAACGTGCCGCACGCGCGCTGCGTGGGGATCATCGAGACGTGCGAGGAATCGGGCAGCTACGACTTGCCCGCGTACCTCGAAGCGCTGCGTCCGCGCCTCGGTGCCGTCGACTTCGTCGTGGGCCTCGATTCGGGGTGCGGCGACTACGAGCGCTTGTGGATGACGACGTCACTGCGCGGCATGACCGCAGGTACGCTGCGCGTGCAAGTGCTGACCGAAGGCGTTCATTCGGGTGACGCGAGCGGCGTCGTGCCGTCGTCGTTTCGCGTCGCGCGCAAGCTGCTCGATCGGCTGGAAGATCCGGCGACCGGCTGGATCCTGCCCTCCGCGTTCCACGCCCAGATTCCGCCCGAGCGCGTCGAGCAGGCCGGCCGCGCCGCGGCGATCCTGGGCCAGAGCGTGCTGCGCAAGTATCCGTTTGCGGGCGACACGCAACCGATGATCGAGGACGCCGCCGAGGCCCTGCTCAATCGCACCTGGCGGCCCGCGTTGTCCGTGATCGGCGCGGAAGGCCTCCCGCCGGTGGCGAGCGCCGGCAATGTGCTGCGGCCGTACACGACGCTGCAGCTGTCGCTGCGGCTGCCGCCTTCGGTGGACGGCGAGCAGGCAACGTGCGAGCTGAAGGCGCTGCTCGAAACGGATCCACCGCACCGCGCGAGCGTCACGTTCGAGGGCGACCATGGTGCGACCGGCTGGAACGCGCCGCCCACGGAGCCATGGCTGGCCGCCGCCATCGAAGCCGCCTCGCAGGCGTGCTACGGCAAGCCGGCCGCGGCGATGGGCGAGGGCGGCACCATTCCGTTCATGGCGATGCTCGGGCAATACTTTCCGGCCGCGCAATTCCTCATCACGGGGGTGCTCGGTCCGAAGTCGAATGCGCACGGACCCAACGAGTTCCTGCACATCCCGTATGCCAAGAAGCTGACGGCTGCGGTGGCGCACGTGCTCGCAGCGCATGGGGCGAAGCGAGGATGACCCTCGACGACGCTGGATCCCCGCCTGCACGGGGATGACGAACCAGCGCGTTCGGTTCGCGCGGCGGTGATGCGCCATCAGGCGCGCGCGTCGATGAGCTCGAGCGTGCGCGCCGCGTGACGGCGCAGCAAAAGGCGCGTCACGTCGAGGTCGAACGCGGGCCGCGGCGGGGCGTCGAGCAGCGCGCCAAGCTCGCCTTCGTCGCGCGCGGTGCCGAGCCAGCACCAGGCGTCGAACAGATGCACGTCCACGCGGTCGCCGAGCGTCGCGCGCTCGCGTGACAACGCCGCACCGCGTGCGGGCCAGGGCGGAATCCGCACGCTCGCCAGTGAGTCGAACAGGCGCGCGTCGTGCGCGTCCGGCGTCTCTTCGCCGACACACACGCCGGCGCAGCGGCGCAGCTGCCGCGCGAAGCAGGGCCCCTGCGGACGGCGCTCGAGTGCCAACCGCCGCCAGCACAGGCGCTGCTCGCTCGCGCGCTCGCGCAGGCACGCGCGCGCAGCGGCGCGCGAGGCGAACGGGCCGTACGTGCCCGCAAGCGCGTGCGGCTCGATGGCGGCGGCCGGCATGAACTGCGGCATGCCGTCGGGGCGAAAGGTCAGCACGCCGGCTTCTTCCTTGCGACGCAGCGCGCGGTTGTGCGCGGGCAGGCGCGCCTTGACGAGCGTCGCCTCGCGCAGCAGCGCGCCCAGCTCGCCCGCCGTTTCCTCGTGCTCGATGCGCCGGATCTCCTGCGACAGCCGCAAGTCCGTCTCGCTGCGCCAGTCGCTCGAGAAATGCGCGCCGACGCGCTCGCGCAGGTTGACGCTCTTGCCGATGTAGAGCGGCAGCGGATTGTCACCGTAGAACAGGTAGACGCCCGGCGCTTCGGGCAGCGCGTCGAGCGCATCGGGCGGCAGCTGCGGCGGCAGGCTGGGGATGCGGAGCAGGCGCTTGATCGCCGCATCGACCGCCGCCGCCGGCAGCGCGTCGTACACGGCGCGCAGGAAGGCGACGAGCGCGCGCGCATCGCCGAGCGCGCGATGCCGGTCGCACGCCGGCAGCCCGTGCCGCGCGATCAAGGTGTCCAGCCCGTGGCCTTCCGCGTCGGGAAACAGCCTGCGCGACAGGCGCACGGTGCACAGGACCCGCGCGGTGAACGCCTGCTCTAGGCGCGCGAACGCGTGCTTGAGGAAGCCATAGTCGAAACGCGCGTTGTGCGCGACGAACACGCAGCCGGCGAGCAGCGCCGTGACGTCACGGGCCACCTGCGCGAACGACGGCGCCGGCGCGACCATGGCGTCGGTGATGCCGGTGAGGACCTGGATCGCGGGCGGGATCGGCACGCCCGGATTGACGAGGCTCGACCATTCGGTGGTGCGCACCGCGCCGTCCCGTGCGTCGCGCTCGACCCGGACGACGCCGATCTCGGTGATGCGATCGCCCGCGGCGTGCGTGCCGGTCGTCTCCAGGTCGACGAAGGCGAAAGCGGGCAGATCGACGGGCAGCACGGGCGGCGGGGCGCGCTTGACGGCAGAACGTTCGTTCGCTATTGTAGCGCCGTGTCGAACGATCGTTCCTATCTCGCAACGCTGCAAGACTACTACGCCCGCCATCGCGCGTTGCCGTCCTATGCGTCGATTGGCGCGCTGCTGGGGCTCAAATCCAAGTCGTCGGTGGCTGCCTTGGTGGCGCGGCTCAAGCTCGCCGGCTACCTCGAATCGACGCCCGACCGCCGCCTCGCGCCGACCAAGCGCTTCTTCGCCCGCCCTCTCGCAGCCACGCCGGTGCGCGCCGGCTTGCCCGACCGGGTGGAAGACGACGAGGCCGATGCGGTCACCATCGACGACTACCTCATCGAACGGCCGTCACAAACGGTGCTCGTGCGCGTGCGCGGCGATTCGATGATCGACGCCGGCATCTTCGAAGGCGATCTCGTGGTCGTCGAGAAGCGCCCCGCGGCTCAGAAGGGCGACATCGTCGTCGCGATCGTCGACGGCCAGTTCACGCTAAAGCGCCTCGACCTCGAGCAGGGCCAGTTCATCCTGCGCGCGGAAAACCCGGCTTATCCGGTGATCCGTCCCGAAGGCGCGCTGGAGATCTTCGGCGTGATGGTCGGGCTCGTGCGCAAGCTCTAGCACGCCCGGCGCCGCGGGTCGCCTGCGACCTACTGGACTAGCCGCGCACGCGCCTGGGGGTCGGCCTCGCACAGCAGCGAGGCCCCCGATCCGCTCACCCGGTTGCGCCCGGCGGCCTTGGCGGCGTAGAGCTCGGCATCGGCGGCCGCCAGCATGCGCTCCGCCGAGTCCAGCGACGTGTCGGCGCAATAACCGATGCTCACCGTGAGCGCAAGGCCGGGGGCGAGCTCGGACCACGGATGGCTCTCGACGGCCGCGCGGATCTTCTCGCACACGACGCGCGCGGCGTCGGCATCGGTCTCCGAGAGCACCAGCACGAACTCCTCGCCGCCGTAGCGTGCGACCAGGTCGCTTTGCCGCACCTGGCTCGCGAGGAGCTGCGCCAGCATGCGCAAGACCGCATCGCCCACCGCGTGCGAGTACGCGTCGTTCACGCGCTTGAAGTGGTCGAGGTCCGCCACCGCGAGCGCGAGCGGGCGGCCGTGCCGCTGCACGAGCGCAAAGGACTCGGCGAGCCGCAGGTCGAGGCGGCGCCGGTTGGCGAGGCCGGTCAGCGCGTCCTCGTAGGTCTGCCGCTCGAGCTGGTCGACGAGCGCGATGCGCACGACGTTCGCTTCGGTCAGCGAGGCGTTCAGCGCTTCGAGCTCGGCGTTGGCCTTGGCCAGGGCGTCCTGGCGCTCGCGCATCATCTCGGCCTCGCGCCGCGCAGCTTCGACTTCGTGATGGATCTGCAGCGCGCGCAGCTTGCTGCCGGCGCCTTCGGAGAGAACCTCGCGCTCCACCTTGTGGAAACGCCGGTAATGCGTGAGCGCGAGCCCGTAGTCGCCGAGCGACTCGTGATGGTCGGCAAGCGCTTCGTGGCATTCGGCGGCGAGCTGGCGCAGTCCCCGCCGCTGACAGAGCGCGAGCGCCGCCTCGAGCAGGCCGCGGCCTTCGTCGGCGCGCTTGGCGCGGCTGCACAGGCGCCCGAGCGCCAGCTGCGCGTGCGCGGTACCCGCGGCGTACCCGGCCTGCTGGGCCAGCGCCAAGGCTTCACGCAGCGTGGCTTCGGCCACGCCGAGCCGACCTGCCCGCTCGTAGGCGATGCCAAGGTGGTTCAGGGTGTCGCACCGGTTGCGCGGCATCGACAGCCGCTGGAACAGGGCGTCGGCTTCGCCGAGCGCTGCGAGCGCGTCGTCGACCTTGCCGACGATGCGCAGGTTGATGCCCAGGTGATTGAGCGTCTTGGCACGCTCGCGAGGGTGGGTTTCCTCGCTCGCGATCGCGAGGCTCTGGCGATAATAGTCGAGCCCGGTGGACAGATCGCCCGAACGCGAATGCACGCGGCCGATGGTGCGCAGGATGGCAGCGCGCAGCGCGTCGTCACCCGTTCGCTCGGACAGCGCCAGCGCACGGAAGAGGTGATCGAGCGCCGACGGAAAATCGCCCAGCACGTCGTGCAGGTACCCGAGCCCGCGCAGCACCTTGGCCACGCCCGCCATGTCGTCGGCCGTCTCGAACGCGATCAGCGCATCGGCGTACGCACCGAGCGCGCGCGGATAATCGTGCAGCGATTCGGCTGCGCGCCCCTTCTGATGCAGCGCCTCGGCCCGGGGGCCGTGGCGCGCGAGCGCCGTGGCGAGGCTCTCCGCGTCCTCGGCGTACTGCAACGCCTCGGCGGGCTCGAGCACGACCAGATGATCCGCGAGCTCGAGCATGAGACCCAGGCGCTCGCCGGGCGTGGGCGCCGTCTCGAGCAGCGCCGTCAACTCGGCAACGACCGGGTCGTAGCCTGCGCGCGGCCCCGTTTCAGACAGGCGCAACCTCCACCAGGCAATCGTAGAACGTCGCGGCGCGACCCAGATCGGTCAACGCCTGGCTGGTGACGGCGTTGGCGTTCTCCCCGCCGGGTGCCAGCTTGCGCCACCACACCGAGGGTGCCACCACCACGCCCGGCCGTGCACGCGGCGTCACGCGCGCGGTGGCCGTGAAGCCGCCGCGGTCGTTGAAGATGCGCACCGACATGCCGGTGCGGATGCCGCGCGCGGCCGCGTCGTCCGGATGCACGTCGAGGTGCGGCGTCTTCTCCTCGGCCAGGAATGCCGGCAGGTTGGCGAACGACGAATTGAGGAAGTTGCGGGCGGGGGGCGAGATGAACGCCAGCGGATAGCGCTGCGCGAGCGCCGGCGCGCTGGCGGCCGATTCGCGCGGGGCCACGTACGCCGGCAAGGGGTCGTCACCGCGCGCGGCGAGCGTGTCGGACCAGAACTCGCACTTGCCCGAGCGCGTGGGGAAGTTGCCGTGCGCGAACGGCGCATACGGGCGCGGCAGGTCCAGGCGCGCGAAGCCGTTGGCCTTGACGGACTCCCAGTCGATGCCGTGCAGCAGGCCTTCGCCGAAACGGAACGCGCTGCGGCACAGCGTGTCGTCGTCGTCGCGAAAGCAATCCTCGGTGAAGCCCATCCGCGCGGCGAGCCGGCGGAACAGCTCCGTGTTGGGCAGCGCTTCGCCCAGCGGCGCAACGGCTCGATTGGTCGCCTGCACGTACAGGTGGCCGTACGAATGGTGGACGTCGACGTGCTCCAGCTGCGTCGTGGCGGGCAGCAGAATGTCGGCGTAGTCCGCGGTATCGGTGCGGAAGATGTCGTGCACCACGCAGAACAGGTCCTCCCGCGCGAACCCGGCGGCGACCTTGGAGGATTCCGGCGCGACGGCCAATGGATTGGAGTTGTAGACGAAGATCGCGCGCACGGGCGGATGCTCGAGCGTGGTGAGCGCATTGCCGATTGCCGACATGTTGATCGTGCGCGGACTGCCGGCAATCAGGTCGGGCCGCTCGAGTGCCGCGCCGTCGACGGGGAACGTGCCCGACGAGGACAGCAGCGCGCCACCCGCCGGATCGCGCCACGCGCCGACCAGCGCCGGCAGGCAGGCGACGGCGCGCACCGCGTTGCCGCCGCCAGCCACGCGTTGCATGCCGTAATTGAGCCGGATGGCGGCAGGCCGCACCGTGCCGTAGTCGTGCGCCAGGCGCTCGAGCTGGTCGACCGGAATGCCGCACGTGGCAGCGGCGCGCTCGGGCGTCCATTCGGCCACGCGCTCGGCCAGCGGCTCGAAGCCCACCGTGTAACGCTCGATGTAGTCGCGGTCGAGCAAGCCGTCGCGGATCAATACGTGCATGATCCCGAAAGCAAGGGCCGCGTCGGTGCCAGGCATCAGCGCCACGTGCTCGTGGCACTTCTCCGCGGTGGCGCTGCGGTACGGGTCGATGGCGACGAGGCGGGCACCGCGGCGCTTGGCCTCCTGTGCACGCGTCCAGAAGTGCAGGTGCGACGCGACCGGGTTGCTGCCCCAGATGAGGATCAGGCGACTGTTCTCGTATTCCTCGAGGTCCATCCCCATCGATGCGCCGATGACCGCGGCCCAGCCCGCCTTGCCGGCCGAGGCGCAGATCGTGCGGTCGAGCAGCGACGCGCCGAGCCGATGGAAGAAGCGGCGGTCCATCGAGCCGTACTGCAGCAATCCCATGTTGCCGGCATAGCTGTACGGCAGGATGGCCTGCGGTCCCTCGGGCGAGCGGGCGATCGCCTCGAAGCGCTCGGCGATCTCGCCGAGCGCTTCGTCCCAGCTGATGCGCTTGAACCGGCCTTCGCCCTTGGGCCCGGCGCGGCGCATTGGAAACAGGATGCGATCGGCGCTGTACGTGCGGTCGAGATAGCGCGCGACCTTGGTGCACAACGTGCCCTGGGTGGTCGGGTGATCCGCGGCACCGCGCAGCTCCACCACGCGGCCGGATTCCACCGTGGCGAGCATGGCGCACGTATCGGGGCAGTCGTGCGGGCACGCGAGGCGCACCACGCGCCGGCCGGTGCTCGGGACGCCGGAAACGGGATCGAGCGGCATGGTCGCATTTTACTGAGGATGGAACGGCGCCGCCCGGTATTCTTCCGCCATGCCGAAGGCGCCGCCTCCGCCGATGCCCACGGTCAGCCTGCCCGATGGAACGCGCGTGCCGGCGCTCGGCCTGGGCACGTGGCACATGGGCGAGTCGGCGCAGCGGGCGAGCGTCGAGGTGGCGGCGCTGCGCCTCGCGCTCGACCTCGGCATGACGCTCATCGACACCGCCGAGATGTACGGCAACGGCGGGGCGGAGGAGCGGGTGGGCGAGGCGATCGCAGGCCGCCGGGACCACGTCTTCGTGGTGAGCAAGGTCTATCCGCACAACGCCGGCGGGCGTGCCATGCGCCGGGCCTGCGAGCGCAGCCTCAAGCGATTGCGCACGGATCATCTCGACCTGTACCTGCTGCATTGGCGCGGCCGCATTCCGCTCGCGGAAACGGTGGCCGCATTCGAAGCGCTCGTGCGCGACGGGCTGATCCTCCGCTTCGGCGTGTCGAACTTCGATGTCGACGACATGGAGGAGCTGTGGTCGATCCCCGGCGGCGCCGCGTGCGCTGCCAATCAGGTGTTGTACAACTTGTCCGAGCGCGCCGTGGAATGGCGGCTGCTCGACTGGTGCCGCGCCCACCGCATCCCGCTCATGGCGTATTCGCCGGTGGGTCAAGGTGATCTGTTGCGCAACCGCAAGCTCGCGCAGATCGCGCGTGGCCTCGACCGCACGAGCGCTGAAGTCGCGCTGGCGTGGCTCCTGCGCCATCCCGACGTGATCGTGATCCCGCAGTCGACCAATGCCGAGCATCTGCGTGCCAACCGCAGTGCTACGCAACTCGAGCTGTCGTCTGCAACATTGGCCGCGCTCGACGCCGCGTTTCCGCCGCCGCGGCAACCGTCGACGATTTCAGTCATCTAGCCCGCTTCGGCGTGGTGCCGCCCGCGCCGCCCGTTCGGCCTGCGGTGCCGCTCGGCGCCGATGAGTGGCATCTCAAGTTTTCGCGCGCATCGCAGCGTCAGGCACTTAACTGCAGTGCCGATGAACGGCCCCGGTGCGTGGCACGGTTGCTGCTGGATGGGTGGCGAGGCAGGTGGGCAACTCGGACCCCTACAGGAGCGGCATCGTGAACTACACGCACTACGACTACCTGGAGCTTGCACCCGGCGCAAGTCGCGCCCGCGTCGAAGCCGCGTACGCCGCGCTGCTCGAGCGGTTCCAATACGGCTCGACCGACGCAGGCCAGGATCTTTCGGGCCTGGTGCGCATGATCCACGCCGCCTACGAAGTGCTCTCCGATCCTGCGCGCCGGCAGCAATACGACGCGCAGCTCGCCGAGTCTGCGGCGCAGGCCGACCGCGAGCTCAAGGTGCTGCTCGACGCGCAGGCCGCGCAGACGTTCAAGCGCGTGCAGGACGTGCCACCCGGCCTCGTTGCCGCGGTGGCGAAGATGGCCGCCTGACAGTCACGGTTTTGCGGCCGCCCTCGGAAGAAACTTTCCAACTGCAAACAGCGATGCGGTCGGCGGCCGTTCTTCTTTCGAAAGCCCGGCGCAGGATGCGGGCACCGGCGCGGCTTTCCGTGCGCCCGGCGCGCCGGTCCGCACGCGCGGTGACCCCCTCCGCACGGCCGATCGTCGATCGTGCCGCGCTCTCGAGCCGACGTGCCAAGGGGATGTCCCGCCGCTACGTGCGTCGGCGGGCAGCACCCCCGCCGCGCGTACGCGGATTCGTCCCAGCGCGGCTGCATTGAGCGAGGTTCCGGAGCGAGGTGGGGTGCGCCGCGCAGGCGCCTGAACACCAGAAGCCGGAGCGGCGCACCCCGCCTTGCTCCGACGAGTTGCCAGAACCGTCCGGGTCAGCCGCGCGGACGATGGACCGTAGCGAGTCGCAAGACGCAGAGTGACACCGAACGCTGGAACACACAGGAGAAGCAGCGTGCAGAAGTGCGTGACGTGTCAGTTCTACGACCGGCGCAATGCCGGCCCGACCGAAGGCAAGGGCCCGAGCTGGGGCCAGTGCCGCCGTGCAGCGCCAATGCTCCATCCGGTCAACGTCAAGTCGTACATGATCGAGGGCGTGTGGCCGCACGTGCGCGACGACGACTGGTGCGGCGAGTGGAAGGTCCTGCCCCGGCGCACCGATGCGCGCGTCGGCGAGCTCGTCGCCGCGCCGCCGCGGCTTGCGCCGACGCCCGATCACGCGCCGCGCGTGTCGCCACTGTCGCCGCTGCCGGGGCCGGTTCCCGAGCGTGCAATGGCCGCTGTCGCTACGATGATCGGCGGACACGCCGCTTCGGCCGACTGACTCGGACAGGGCGCGCTACGCCGTGACGGCGTGCGCGCGCTAGGTCACAACCCTTCGACCGCCACCAGGTTCATGTTCGCCGCGCCGCGGCGCTGCTCGCGTGCCGCGCGATATTCCGGTGAGTCGTAGAACGTGCGCGCCGCATCGAGCGACGGAAACTCGAGCACGACCACGCGATTGGGCTGCCAGGTGCCTTCGAGCACGACCGTGTCGCCACCACGCACCAGATAGCGGCCGCCGTAGCGGGCGATCGCCGCCGGGGCGAGCGCCTTGTAGGCGTCGTAGCGCGCAGGATCGGTGACCTCGCAGTCGACCAGGATGTAGGCGGACATCGGCGCTCCTTTCACGTCAGGGCCGCGCAGCACGGCGTCTGCTACAGTTTAGCGTCATCGCAGCGCGGAGCACCGAGCGGCCGTGCGCGTCGATGCGTTCGCACGCAATGTCCTTCGACAGCCTCGACGCCGCGCTCGCCGCGGGCGCCCTCATCGTCACGCCGAACAACCGCCTCGCGCGGCAGGTGGTCATGCGCCACGACGCGGCGCAGCGACAAGCCGGACGGCGCGCCTGGCTCGGCGCCGCGGCGATCCCCTGGCGCGCCTTCGTCGATGCGCTGTGGACCGAAACGATCGCACGCGACGTCGAGCTGCCGCTGCCAGTCCAGCCGGCCGCGGCACTGCATCTGTGGCAATCGATCATCGAGGCGGACGAGCAAGTGCTCCTCGACGCGCGCGGGGCGGCGCACGGCGTTGCCGAAGCGTACGCGCGCTTTCACGAATACCGTGACGCGGGCGAGGATTGGCATGCCTGGCGTGCGGCCGGCATCGCAGACGACGCCGCGAGCTTCGCGCGGTGGGCCACCCGCTTTTCCGAGCGTCTTGCCGTGCGTGGCTGCGTGGATCGTGCGGAGCTGCCGGACCTGCTGGCTCTGCACGATGCGCGCTGGACGCTGCATCCGCTCGTCGCCCTGGTCGGATTCACGGAGCTCGCTCCGGCACACCAACGCCTGCTCGACGTGTTGCGCCGGCATGGCACGACGATCGAGCACCTCACGCGCCCGGCACGCGCGGCGCAGCATGCGCGCATCGCCTGCGATACACCGACCGACGAGCTCGTGCAGGCGCTGGTGTTCGCGCGCGAGCACGCCCTGCGCGCACCGGGCACGCGCGTAGGCATCGTCGTCGCCGACCTGGCAGCGCGGCGCGACGAGGCGCTCGCGCTGGCCGACGAGATCCTGGCGCCGGCGCGCCTCGCGCCGCTTGCGCCGGACGCGCCGGCGCCCTATGGCATCTCGCTCGGCGTTGCGCTCGCGCAGGTGCCCATCGTCGGCGCGGCGCTCGACCTGATTGCGCTGGCGAGCGTCGGGCTCGACGCCATGGTCGCGGCGTCGCTGTTGCGCTCGCCTTACCTGCCGGGCACCGCCGACGCTTGGCAGCGGCGCGCCACCATCGAGCGCCTGTGGCGCGAGCAGGGACGCGCGCGCGTGCGCATCAACGACGCGGCCGCGACGCTCGATCGCGTCGATGCCGCGCTCGCCGAGCGGCTGCGCACGCCGCTTTCCCGGCGCGCCGCCACGCCGCGCGACTGGTCGTCCACGTGGAGCGCGTGGCTCGACGCAGTGGGCTGGCCGGGCGCACGCACGCTGGACAGCGCCGAATGGCAGGCGCGCGAGCGCTGGCAGCAGTTGCTCGCCGCGTTCGCCGCGCTCGAAGAGGTTGCGCCGTCGCTCGACGCGGCGGCCGCGCTCGGCGCGCTGCGTGCCCAGGCGCAGGACACCGTCTGGGCGCCGCAGGGTCATGCCGCGCCGATCCAGATCCTCGGCGTGCTCGAAGCGTCCGGACTCGACTTCGATGCACTGTGGCTGGCGGGCTTCACCGCCGACGCCTGGCCGCCCGCCCCGCGACCGAGCCCGTTCCTGCCGATCGCCTGGCAGCGCGCGCGCAACGTGCCGCGGGCGTCGGCGGCACGCGAGCTCGGCTATGCGCGCGCACTGACGGCCGACTTCGCTCACGCCGCGGCCCAAGTCGTGGTCAGCCATGCGCGCGAATCGCGCGAGGCGCCGCAGGCCCTGTCGCCGTTGTTCGCGGCCTGGCCCGAGCACGCGCCGCAGCGAGGGCCTGCCCGCTGGCGCGATCGGATCGCGGCGGTCCCGCGCGCACGTCCGGCACCGTGGCGCGACGATGCGGCGCCGCCGCTGCGCACCGGTGCCGATGCAGGAGGCGGTACCGGCGTGATCGAAAGCCAGAGCGCCTGCCCGTTCCAGGCGTTCGCCCGCTACCGCCTCCATGCACGCGGCTGGGACGAACCGAGCGAAGGCCTGACGCCCAAGGAGCGCGGCACGCTGCTGCACTTCGCGATGCGCGCGTTCTGGGACGCCGTGCGCGACCACGCCACGCTGATCGAGCTGGACCAGGCAGCATTGGAGGCGCGGGTTGCGGTTGCGGTCGACGCGGCGCGCGGAAAGCTGCCGGCGCCACGCTGGCGCGCGCTGGCGCCTGCCGTCGCCGCGGGGGAGGCCGAGCGCCTGCGCAGCATCATCGTGACCTGGCTCGTGCTGTGCGAGCAGCCGCGGCCGCCGTTTCGCGTGCTCATGACCGAAAGCGACACGGCGCTCGCGCTCGGCGGCGTGCGCCTGCGGCTCAAGATCGACCGGGTGGACACGCTGGATGGCGAAGGCGTAGGCGTGCTCGACTACAAATCCGGACGCGTCACCGCGCCGAGCGCGTGGTTCAAGGCCCGTCCCGAAGGCACGCAACTGGGCCTCTACGTGCTCGCCTTGAAGGCCGCCGCGCCGACGCGCCCCGTGCACGCGGCCGCCTACGCGCAAATCAAGGCGGGCCAGATCAAGGTGAGCGGAGTCGTCGCCGGTGAGGCGCTGTGGCCAGGGCTGACGCCGCCCAGGCGGGCCATCGGCACGGAGGCCGACTGGCGCGACCTCGAAGCGTTCTGGATCGATACGCTGACGGGCCTGGGCGACGAATTCCGCCGCGGCGAGGCGCGCGTCACGCCGCGTAACGCACAAGCCTGCCTGCGTTGCGACCTGCAGCCCGTGTGCCGCATCCGCAACCTCTACGACGACGCGGCGCGCGAGCCGGTCCCCGACGAAGATGAGTGACGCTGCGCGCATGCTGGCGGCCGATGCGCAGGCGCGCACGCAGGCGCTCGACGTGACGCGCTCGTGGCTCGTCCAGGCGCCCGCCGGCTCGGGCAAGACGGGCCTGCTGATCCAGCGCTATCTCGCGCTGCTTGCGACGGTGGAGACGCCCGAGCGCGTGGTGGCGATGACCTTCACGCGCAAGGCCGCCGCGGAGATGCGCGAGCGCGTGCTCGCCGCCCTCCAGCAGGCAGCCCACGGCAGCGGCGCGCCCGTGTCGGAGCACGAGCGCGTGACGTTCGACCTCGCGTGCCGCGCGCTGGCGCAGGACCGGCACCACGACTGGCAGCTCGCGCAGCATCCGTCGCGGCTGCGCATCGAGACGATCGACGCGTTCACCACCGCGCTGGCCCGTGCGGCGCCGCTGCGCACCGGGCTGGGCGCGCTGCCGGAGTTCGTCGACGACGCCACGCCGCTCTATCGCGCCGCCGCGCGCGCTGCGCTGGCCGAAGCGCCGCCCGACGATCCGGCGTGGCGCACCTTCCTGCAGTGGATCGACAACGATGCGCAGGCGGCCGTCGCGCTGATCGCGCAGATGCTGGCCGCGCGGGAGCGCTGGCGCCGCGGCTTCTTCGATGGTCCGCCGCACGCGCTGCGCGCCAACATCGAGCGCGTGCTCGTCGACGAAATCTGCGCCTCGCTGCGCGCGCTCCGTGCGCTCTTTCCCGCCCACCTCACGCGCGACCTTGCGACGCACGCGCGCGCAGCATTCGCTTTCCTGGCCGACCAGCCCGGCGAAGAGGGCACCGCTGCG
This sequence comes from Casimicrobiaceae bacterium, assembly GCA_035475895.1. Taxonomy (GTDB): domain Bacteria; phylum Pseudomonadota; class Gammaproteobacteria; order Burkholderiales; family Casimicrobiaceae; genus VBCG01. The sequence goes on from DATILY010000107.1 coordinate 44,242, forward strand.
GCGCTGCGCGCGGTGGTGGACTGCGCGGGGCTGCCGGAGGCGACGGCCGATGCGCTGCCCGCCTGGCGCGCGCTCGCGGACTGGACGATGACGCGCGACAAGAGCGCGACGTTCTTCCAGCAGGTGACGAAGCGCCATGGTTTTCCCGGCGCCGGCAAGGGCGCGGGCACGGAAGAGCGGCGCGCCCGTCGCGACGCTTTCCTGCGCTGGCTCGAAGGCGCCCGCGGCGTGCCGGGCCTCGACGCCGCGCTTGCCGGCGTGCGCGGCCTGCCGCCGGCGCGCTTCGACGACGAGGCGTGGGCGTTCGTCGAGGCCACCCTGGCCATCCTGCCGCGCGCGGCGGCCCATCTGCTCACCGTCATGGCCGCGCAGCACCAGTCCGATTTCGCGGAAGCGATGCTGCGGGCGCTCGACGCGCTCGGCACCGCGGAGTCGCCTGAAGCCCTGCTGCTCGCCCTCGATGCGCGCATCCAGCATCTGCTCATCGACGAGTTCCAGGATACGTCGGCCGCGCAGCTCGAGCTGATCGCGCGCCTGACGGCCGGCTGGCAGCCCGACGACGGCCGCACGCTGTTCGCGGTCGGCGATCCCATGCAGTCGATCTACCGTTTTCGCGAAGCGGAAGTCGACATCTTCATCAAGGCGCAGGCGCGCGGCCGCATCGCCGACGTGCCGGTCGGCACGCTGGAGCTCGGCCGCAACTTCCGTTCGCGTGCCGCCGTCGTGCAGTGGGTGAACGACGTGTTCGCGCGCGTGTTGCCCGTGCTGCCGGATGCAAGCCGGGGTGAGGTGACGTTCCGCCCTGCGCATCCGCACGACGCGCGTGACGAGCCCGTCCCGGCGATCACGCTGTGTGCCGACCGCAACGCCGAAGCGCAGGCCGTGGTCGACGCGGTGCGCACCGCGCAGGCCGAAGGCGCGCAGTCGGTCGCGGTGCTGGTGCGCGCACGCGCCCACGTGCAGGCCGTGCTGCCTGCGTTGCGCGAAGCCGGCATCGCGTATCACGCGGTCGACCTCGAGCCCTTGCAGGAGCGGCTGCCGACGCGCGATCTGGTCTCGCTGGCACGCGCGCTCGCACAGCCGGCGGATCGCATCGCATGGCTCGGCATCCTGCGTGCGCCATGGTGCGGCCTCACGCTGGCCGACCTGCTGGTCCTCGCCGGCCCGCGCGACGAGCGCTCGCTGCTCCAGTCGCTCGACGATCCGGCAACGCTGACGCGCTTGTCCGCCGACGGTGCGGCGCGCGCGAGCCGCCTGCGCGCGGCGATCGAGCCTGCGCTTGCAGCGCGCGGGCGGACGTCGTTCGCGTTGCGCGTGCGCGCCGCCTGGCTGGCGCTCGGCGGGCCGCTGTGCGCCGAGACGCCGCTCGATCGCGACGGCGCCGACCGGGTCTTCGCGCTGATCGCCGCACACGAGCGCGCCGGCGACCTGACGGACTACGATGCCTTCGTCGCTGCTGCACAACGGCTCTACGCGCTGCCGCCCGCGGCACCGCAGGGCGTGGTGCAGATCATGACGCTGCACAAGGCCAAGGGGCTCGAGTTCGACGCCGTCGTGCTGCCGGGCCTCGACCAGAAGACCGGCGGCGGCGAGACGCGCCCGCTGCGCTGGAAGGTGCGCGAGCATGACCAGCGCCGTACGCTCGTGCTCGCGCCGCTCAAGAGCCGCATGGGCGCCGACGCGCAGAACGATCCGGTGCATGCGTGGCTCGGCGCACTCGATGCCGCCGAGGATGCCGCCGAGCTCACGCGCCTGCTCTACGTCGGCGCTACCCGCGCCCGGCACCGGCTGCACCTGCTCGCCGTCGCCCGAGCGCATCAGCCCAAGGACGCGGAGGCACCCCAGTGGCGCGCGCCAGTGCGCGGCAGTGCGCTCGAGCGCATCTGGCCCGCGCTGGGCCAGCGCATCGAGCCGCCCGACGCGGAGGCAGTGGACGCAGCCGAAGCGGAGGCCGAAGAGGTCGTGCCCGAATCGCCGCGCCTGATGCGCATGCCCGCGGCGTGGGATCCTCCGGTGCCCGAGTCGATCGCCGTCGCCGCTGCGCCTGCGGCTGGCGCAGGCGACGCCATTCCATTCGACTGGGCGCATGCAACCGCCGCGGCAGTGGGGACGGTCGCGCATCGCCTGCTCGCGCAGATCGGCCGCGAGGGCCTCGCCGCCTGGCCGGCGGCGCGGGTTGCCGCCGCAGCGCGGCGCGTGGGCGCGGACCTGGCACTTGCCGGCGTCGCGCCGTCCGAGCGCGCCGCGGCCACCGAGCGCGTGATCCGCGCCGTGCAGCGCACGCTCGACGATCCACGCGGACGCTGGCTGTTCGCGCCCGATCACACCGAGCAGCTGACCGAGTGTGCGCTCGCCGGGCTCGAGGATGGCGCAACGGTCCACGTGGCACTGGACCGCAGCTTCGTCAGCGAAGGCGTGCGCTGGATCGTCGACTTCAAGACGGGTGCGCACGAAGGCGCCGGGTCGGCAGCCTTTCTGGACCGTGAAGTCGAGCGCTATCGGCCCCAGCTGCAGCGTTACGCGCGGCTGCTGCGCCACCTCGACGCGCGGCCGATCCGCCTCGCGCTCTACTATCCGCTGGTCGAAGACGGTTTTCGCACCTTCGAATTCAACGAGTGACGCCGGCGTTGGCGCCAGCGGCTTGGCCGGGCAACGATTCGCCCTGCGCGTCGTTCGGCGGCGTGAGCGCGACCCACGTCATGCCGAGCCCGCGCGGTGCGATGCGCGCCTTCATGGCCTGCAGGCTCCACAGCGCGGCCGCATCCGGCGGGATCGTATACACGACGCGGATCACTACCGGCTTTCCGGCGAGATCCGGATAGGCGTGCAGCAGGCCGCCGGAACGGAAGTACTTGAGATACGCGTCGATCTTGCGGTCGAGCAGGTTCATCGTGTCGCGTGTCCACGGCAGATGCTGGACGATGTCGAGATAGACCTCGTCACGGCCGCTCTCCCGCACGACGAAATCGATGACGCTGGGATCGACCACGTTGGCCAGGGCGGGCAGGGCGCCGACGAGCAGCGCGGCCACGAGATGTCGTAAGGGTCGTGCAGGCATGGTCCGACAGGTGCAATCAGTTGGCCAAGCGGCATGCTAGCGCGGCGCGGGCCGGCCGCCCAGCCGGGGCACGCGGGCTTTCACGGTACAATTCCAGCTTTTGCGCTGCGTTGCGCGGCGCCTTTCGAAAGACTGCAGTGCGCGTCCATCGCCGCCTATCGGCTGTGCATCCCGCGGCTGCCGCCGGGCGCCCGGTGGCGCTGACCATCGGCAACTTCGACGGCGTCCATCGCGGCCACCAAGCCATGCTGGCGCGCCTCATGGAAGCGGCCGAAGACCTCCAGCTGGTCCCCGCGGTCCTGACGTTCGATCCGCATCCGCGCGAATTTTTCGCGCCGGCCGCCGCGCCGCCGCGCCTGTCCACCCTGCGTGCCAAGCTCGAGGCGCTCCGCGCGTACGGCGTTGCCGACGCCTATGTCGCGCGCTTCGACCAGCGCCTCGCCTCGCTCGAGCCCGAAGCGTTCATCGAGCAGGTGCTGGTGCAGGGGCTCGGCGTGCGCTGGGTGCTCGTCGGTGACGACTTCCGCTTCGGCCGCGCGCGCCGCGGCGACCTTGCGCTGCTGCGCCACCACGCGCGCACGTTCAGCGTCGAAGGGATGTCCACGGTGCGCGTGAGCGGCGAGCGCGTATCCAGCACGGCCGTGCGCGAAGCGCTCGCGCGGGGCGAGCTCGCGCACGCCGCCGCCTTGCTCGGCCGTCCTTACACGCTGAGCGGGCGCGTCGCGCACGGCGACAAGCTCGGCCGCGACCTCGGTTTTCCCACCGCCAACGTGCCGCTGCGGCACAAGCCGGCGCTGCAGGGCATCTTCGCCGTGCGCGTGCACGGCCTTCAGGGCTCGCCGTTGCGCGGCGTGGCCAGCCTGGGCGTGCGGCCGACCGTCAAGCGTGACGCCGCCCCGCTGCTGGAAGCATTCCTGTTCGATTTCGACGCCTCGATCTACGGCCGGCGCATCACCGTCGAGTTCCTGCACAAGCTGCGCGACGAGGCGCGCTATCCCGACGTCGATGCGCTGACGCGCCAGATCCAGCGCGACGTCGCGCAGGCGCGCGAATACTTCGCCGCCGCGAGCTAGGGTCCCTGCCATGCCCGACGACGCCAAGACCAACTACAAGTCGACGCTGAACCTGCCCGACACGCCGTTTCCCATGCGCGGCGATCTCGCGCGCCGCGAGCCGCGCTGGGTCGACGAATGGCAGCAGACGCGCGTGTACGAGGCGATCCGCAAGGCCAGCGCCGGGCGGCCGCGCTTCGTGCTGCACGACGGTCCGCCGTACGCGAACGGCGACCTGCACATCGGGCACGCGTTCAACAAGATCCTCAAGGACATCGTGGTGAAGAGCCGCACGATGGCCGGCTTCGACGCACCGTACGTGCCCGGGTGGGACTGTCACGGCATGCCCATCGAGGTGCAGATCGAGAAGACGCACGGCAAGCATCTGTCCACGGCGGACACGCTGCGCCTGTGCCGTGAATATGCCGGCGAGCAGATCGAGCGGCAGAAGGCGCAGTTCCGGCGCCTCGGCGTGATCGGCGACTGGGATCACCCGTACACCACGATGGCGCGCAAGACCGAGGCGAACGAGATCCGCACGCTCGGCGCGCTGCTGGAGAAGGGCTACCTGTATCGCGGCCTCAAGCCCGTGAACTGGTGCTTCGATTGCGGCAGCGCGCTGGCCGAAGCCGAAGTCGAATACGAGGATCGCGTCGATCCTGCGGTGGACGTGGGATTTCCACTCACCGACGCGGGCGAGCGCGCCAAGCTCGCGCACGCGTTCGGCCTCACGGAGCTGCCGCAGGGACCCGTGTACGCCGTGATCTGGACGACGACACCGTGGACCATCCCGGCCAACCAGGCGCTCAACGTCCATCCCGAGCTCGCCTATGCGCTGGTCGAGACGGCACGCGGTCATCTGGTGCTCGCGCAGGAGCTCGCCGAGGCGTGCCTCGAGCGCTATGCGCTCGAAGGCCGCGTCGTCGCCACCACGAGCGGTGCGGCGCTCGAGCGCATCGCCTTCGACCACCCGTTCTATCCGCGCCGCTCACCGGTGTACCTGGGCGACTACGTGACGCTCGACGCAGGCACGGGGATCGTGCACAGCGCGCCGGCGTACGGCATCGAGGACTTCCACAGCTGCCGCAACTACGGCATGGCCGACGAGGAGATGCTGAGCCCCGTCCAGGGCGACGGCCGCTACGCGAGCGACCTGCCGTACTTCGGTGGCCAGAAGATCTGGGACGCCAATCCGCAGATCGTCGAGAAGCTGCGCGAGGTGGGTGCGCTGTTCCACCTCGAGAAGCACAAGCACAGCTACATGCATTGCTGGCGCCATCGCACGCCGATCATCTATCGCGCGACGACGCAGTGGTTCGCCGGCATGGACGATGTTCCCGGTTATCGCGGCAGGCGGCCGGCGGAGCCGTTGCGCGCCACGGCGCTGCGCGGCATCGAGGCGACGCAGTTCTATCCCGGCTGGGGCAAGGCGCGCCTCTACAACATGATCGCGCATCGCCCCGACTGGACGTTGTCGCGCCAGCGGCAATGGGGCGTGCCGCTGCCGTTCTTCGTCGACCGCGAAACGGACGAGCTGCATCCGGACACGCCCGCGCTGGTGTCGCTCGCGGCCGCCAAGATCGAGGAGGGCGGCATCGAAGCCTGGTTCGCCGCCACGAGCGAAGATTTCGGCGTCGACGAGCGCAAGTACCGCAAGCTGTCCGACACGCTCGACGTGTGGTTCGACTCGGGCTCGACGCACCAGACGGTCATGGGCGGCCCCGATGGCCAGCGCACGCACGCCGGCTCGCACGCGCGCGAAACCGGCTTTCCCGCCGATCTCTATCTCGAAGGCTCGGACCAGCACCGCGGCTGGTTCCATTCCTCGCTGCTGGTGTCCTCCATGCTGAACGGCGTGCCGCCGTACAAGGCGCTGCTGACGCATGGCTTCGTGGTCGATGCCGAAGGCCGCAAGATGTCCAAGTCCAAGGGCAACGTCGTGGCGCCGCAGAAAGTCGCGGACTCGCTCGGCGCGGAGATCCTGCGCCTGTGGGTGGGCGCGACGGACTTCTCGGGCGACATGGCGATCGGCGACGAGATCCTCAAGCGCGTGGTCGAGAGCTACCGGCGCATCCGCAACACGCTGCGCTTCCTGCTCGCCAACACCGTCGACTTCGACGCAGCGCGCGACGGCGTGCCGCTCGACCGGCTGTTCGAGCTCGACCGCGTCGCGCTCGTGCAGGCCGCCGAAGTCGCCACCGCGGTCGAAGCCGACTACGCGCGCTACGATTTCCATCTCGTCGTGCAGCGGCTGCAGACGTACTGCTCGGAGGAGCTCGGCGGCTTCTATCTCGACGTGCTGAAGGACCGGCTCTATACCACCGCGGCCGACAGCGTGGCGCGCCGCTCGGCGCAAACGGCGCTGGCCCTCATCCGCGACGCGCTGCTGAAGCTGCTCGCACCGATCCTGTCGTTCACCGCCGAAGAGGCGTGGCGCATGCTCCATCCGGACGATCCGACCATCTTCGTGCGCGTGTTCACCGCGTCGTTGCCGGGCTTCCACGACGCTTCGACGCTGATGGACAAGTGGACGCGCATCCTGGCGGTGCGCGCTGCCGTGCAGAAGGAGCTCGAAGCCGTGCGGCAGACCGGCGCCATCGGCTCATCGCTGCAGGCCGAGGTGGACATCGTCGCGCCGCCCGACGACGCGGCAGCGCTGGCGACCCTGGAGGACGACCTGCGCTTCGTGCTCATCACGTCCGCTGCGCGGGTGCGCGAGGGCGACGCGCTCGCCATCGCCGTGCGGCCGAGCACCGCAACCAAATGCGAGCGCTGCTGGCATTGGCGCAGCGACGTCGGCATCGACGCGCGCCATCCCGCGCTGTGCGGACGCTGCGTCGCCAATCTCTTCGGCAGCGGCGAGGCGCGGCGTCATGCGTGACGCTGCGGTGACCCCGGGCTGGTACCGCTGGCTGTGGATCAGCATCGGTGTCATCGCGCTCGACCAGGTCACCAAGCACCTGATCCTCGTTGCGTTTCGTCCGGGCGACGAGCGCGTGCTGTTGCCGGTGCTGAGCCTGGTGCTTGCTTTCAATACCGGCGCGGCGTTCAGCTTCCTCGCGGGCGCGGACGGATGGCAGCGCTGGCTGTTCACCGCGGTGGCCATCGTCGCCTGCGGCTTCATGGTGTGGCTGCTCCGCCGCGGCGGCAGCGCGTGGCTGTGCGCGGGCCTGGCGCTGATCGTCGGTGGCGCGCTTGGCAACCTCTACGATCGCCTGACGCTCGGGCACGTCGTCGACTTCATCCTCGTGCATTACGGCGGCTGGCTCTTTCCCGCGTTCAACGTCGCCGACAGCGCGATCACCCTGGGCGCGGCAGCGCTGATCCTCGACGGCGTGCGCCAGACGCACGTGCGTCCCGCGGCGGCGGGCAAGTGATCATGGGCGTCAAGGGCCGCCCCGAGGGCGAATCAGCCCCGAACCGCGCAGCGGGGAGGGTAGTCCAGTGTCGATGAGCGTCGTGCTCGCCACGCCGCGCGGTTTTTGCGCGGGTGTCGATCGCGCGATCGCCATCGTCGAGCAGGCGCTCGCCCAATTCGGCGCGCCGATCTACGTGCGCCACGAGGTCGTGCACAACAAGTTCGTGGTCGACGACCTGCGCGCCAAGGGTGCGGTGTTCGTCGACGAGCTCGACGCCGTTCCGGCCGGCGCCACGGTGGTGTTCAGCGCCCACGGCGTGTCGAAGGCGGTGCGCGCCGAAGCCGAGGCGCGCGGGCTCGTGGTGTTCGACGCGACGTGTCCGCTGGTCACCAAGGTGCACGTCGAGATCGCCAAGATGCACGACCAGGGGCGCGAGATCGTCATGATCGGCCATGCCGGACACCCGGAGGTCGAAGGCACGATGGGCCAGTGCGAAGGCGGCGTGCACCTCGTCGAATCGCCGGCGGACGTCGCGCGGCTCGCCGTGCGCGACCCGGCGCGCCTGGCCTATGTCACGCAGACCACGCTGTCGGTGGACGATGCGGCCGCGGTGGTAGCCGCACTGAAGGCGCGCTTTCCGGGCATCGTGGGGCCGCGTCGCGACGACATCTGCTACGCCACGCAGAACCGGCAGGATGCCGTGAAGCAGCTGAGCCATGCCGTGGACGTGGTGATCGTGGTCGGCAGCCCGAACAGCTCCAACTCCAATCGCCTGCGCGAGGTTGCCGCGCATCGCGGCATTCCGGCGTACATGATCGATCGCGCGGACGAGCTGCAGCCCGAATGGGTGCAGGGGCACAAGACGATCGGCGTGACCGCTGGCGCGTCCGCACCCGAGATCCTCGTGCAGCAAGTGGTGGCCCGCCTGCGGGCGCTCGGCGCGGTGAGCGTCGAGCAGCTCGGCGGCGTGGTGGAGACCATCGTGTTTCCCTTGCCGCGAGGCCTTCACGGCAGCGCGGCCGCCAAGCCGCCCGAGGTCGGGACGAAGCCTTAGCGCCGGCGTTTGCGCGGAGCTGGCAGCCTCTGCGCGCGCGGTCCGCGACGCAGCCAGGCCCCAAGGCTGCGACGCACGGTTACGGCGAACGCCTGCGCGGCGGGGGACAACGTCCGCCCCGCGCGCTGGACCAGGCCAAGCGTGCGCTCAAGCGCCGGATCGTCGAGCGCGCGAATCGCGAGGTCCGTCGCGGTGGCCAGCTCGAATGCTGACGCGGGCAGGACCGTCACGCCCAAGCCCGCGCGCACCATGCCCATGGCCGTGGCCATGAACGCGGCTTCATAGGCCGGCAGCGGCACCTTGCCGTGCGTCGCATACGCGCGATCGACGATCGAGCGCACGCTGCTGTGACGATCCATCAGGACGAGCGGCACGCCCGCGAGGTCGGCGAGGGAAAGCCGGCGGACGCGCGCCAGCGGGTGATCCGGCGGCAGCACCGCAACCATGCGGTCGGTCCCGAGCGGCTCGAAGATGAGCGCGGGGTCGTTGCCCGTCGCACCGCTGATGCCGAAGTCCACCGCCCCGTCGCGCACGAGGTCTGCCACGCCCTGGGCAAGCGCATCGTGCAGCCTCACCACGATGCCCGGATGCGCGGCGCGAAAGCCGGCGATGACCTGCGGCAGGCACGTGGCGGCGACGGACGGGAGCGCGGCGAGCGCAACGTTGCCGACGCTGCGCGAAGCGATATCGCGTGCGTGCGCCACGACGCCATCGAGGTCGCCGAGGATCTTGCCGATGACCGGCAGGAGGTCGGTGCCGGTGGACGTCAGCGCCACCGAGCGCGTGTTGCGATCGAACAGGCGCACGCCGAGGATGCTTTCGAGTTCGCGGATCTGCGCCGACAGCGCCGGCTGGGTGGTATGCAGCGCGGCTGCCGCGCGGGTGAAGCTTCCGATGCCCGCGAGGGCGTCGAATGCGCGCAGCTGCCGCACGGTGACGTTCATGGATTCATATCCATTTACATTGGGTGTGATCCAAATTATCCATTTGTATTATAGGTCCATGCCGGGTTGAATGGAACGCTCGCCGCCGCCCTCCACAGGACCCTCCAATGACTGTTTTTTCGCTGCGCCGCCTTCTCGTCGCGCTGATGCTGGCGGCGCTTCCGTTCGCGGCCCGTGCGGACTATCCCGACAAGCCCATCACCTTCGTCGTGCCGTTTGCGGCCGGCAGCGCGACCGATCAGCTGGCCCGCGCGCTGGCGAGCGAGATCACGCACGCGACCAAGGCCACCGTGATCGTGGACGACAAGCCCGGCGCGTCCGGCTTCATCGGCGCCGAGGTCGTGCGCAAGGCACCCGCCGATGGCTACACCGTGTTCATCACGACCAACACGACGCACGCGGCGAACGAGCATCTCTACAAGAAGCTGCCGTACGATCCGGTCGCGGACTACGCGCCGGTCACGGCGCTCGGCAAGGGCGGACAGATCATGGTGGTCAATCCATCCTCGCCGGCCAGGAGCGTGAAGGACTTCATCGAGCTCGCGAAGAAGAGCCCCGGCAAGCTGACGTTCGGCAGCGGCAGCTCGTCGAGCCGCATCGCGGGCGAGCTGTTCCAGCAGATGGCCGGGGTCAAGCTGCTGCACGTGCCGTACAAGAGCAACCCGCTCGCCATCAACGATCTGCTCGGCGGGCAGATCGACACGATGATCACCGATACCGCCACCGGCATTCCGCAGGTGCAGGCGGGCAAGCTGCGCGCGCTCGGCGTGAGCGGCCTGAAGCGCTCGCCGCTCGCGCCGGACATTCCCACGATCGACGAGGCCGGTGTGAAGGGCTACGAAATGTCGTACTGGTTCGCGGCCTACGTACCGGCGAAGACGCCGCCCGCGGTGATCGCTAAGCTGCGCGAGATGCTCGTCGCGGCCGAGAATGGCGCCGGGGCCAAGGCGTTCTACACGTCCACAGGCACGGAGCCATTCACCACGACGCCGGAGGAGCTCGCCAAGTTCCAGTCCGCCGAGTCGGGCAAGTGGGGCCGGATCATCAAGGCCGCCGGCATCGAGCCGGAATGAACCGCCTGCCGCCGCTCGTCGATCGGGCGCGATGAAGAAGCTGTTGCGCATCGGCTGCGGAGCGGGGTTCGCGGGCGATCGCCTCGACGCGCCGCTTGCGCTCGTCGAGCACGGCAAGCTCGATTACCTCGTGCTGGAGTGCCTCGCCGAGCGCACCATCGCGCTGGCGCAGCTGCGCCGTCGCCGCGATCCTGCGGCCGGCTACGATGCGCGGCTCATCGAGCGCGTCACGCCGCTGCTTCCGCTGCTCAAGCGCCATGGCGTGCGCCTGGTGAGCAACTTCGGCGCAGCCAATCCGGTCGCCGCCGCCGAGGCGATCGTCGCGCTCGCGCGCGAGCTCGGCATACCGATCACCGTTGCGGCCGTGAGCGGCGACGACGTGCTCGCGGCGCTCGATCCGGCCGAGCCGACACTCGAGACGGGCCGGCCGATCGCCGATTACGCGCCCCGCGTGTCGGCCAACGCGTACCTGGGCGCGGAGGCGCTGCTGCCTGCGCTCGCGTCGGGCGCCGACATCGTCGTGACGGGACGGGTCGCCGATCCTTCGCTGTTCCTCGCGCCGCTGATGCATCGTTTCGGCTGGTCGCCGGATGATCTCGATCGCCTCGCGAAGGGCACCGCGGTTGGACATCTCCTGGAGTGCGCCGGCCAGCTGTGCGGCGGCTACTTCGCAGATCCGGGTCGCAAGGACGTGCCCGGCATGGCGCACCTCGGCTTTCCATTCGCCGACGTGACCGAGGACGGCACGGCCACGCTCTCGAAGGTGGAAGGCAGCGGCGGGGCGATCACGCTCGCCACCGCGACCGAGCAGCTGCTCTACGAAGTGACCGACCCGTTCGGCTATGTCACGCCCGACGTCACCGCCGATTTCTCGACCGTGCGCCTGGCCGATCTCGGCCATGACCGGGTGCGTGTGGAAGGCGCGCGGGGACGCGCGCGTCCGGCGCGCCTCAAGGTCAGCGTCGGCTATGCGGCCGGGTATGTCGGCGAAGGGGAGATCGGCTACGCCGGCACCAACGCGCAGGGGCGCGCCGAGCTCGCCGCGGCGATCGTGCGCGAGCGCTTGCAAGGGCTGTTCGACGAGATCCGCGTCGACCTGATCGGCGTCACGTCCCTGCACGGCCGCGCATTCGACGCTTCGACGCGGCCGTACGAGGTGCGCCTGCGCATCGCGGCGCGCGCCCCCACGCCCGAGCTCGCGGCGCGCGTGGGCGACGAGGTCGAAGCGCTGTACACCAACGGTCCGGCCGGCGGCGGGGGGACGCGCAAGTACGTCCACGAGCAGATCGGGATCGCGTCCACGCTCATCGACCGTGCGCGCGTGCAATCCCGCGTCACCCTCCATGATTGGGCCGGGCATGCCGAAACTGCATGAGCTCGCGCACTGTCGCGCAGGCGACAAGGGCAACACGTCGATCCTGTCGCTGATCGCGTATCGGCCGCAGGATTACCCGCTGCTGGCCGAGCGGGTCAGCGCCGAAGTGGTCCGCCAGCACCTCGCAGGCATCTGCCGGGGCGACGTGAAGCGTTACGAGCTGCCGCACCTCGCCGCGTTGCAGTTCGTCCTCGATCGCGCGCTCGCCGGGGGTGTGACGACGTCGCTCGCGCTCGACGCGCACGGCAAGTCGCTGTCCGCAGCACTGCTCGAGCTCGTCATCTGACGGCCGGCCGCGGCTGCGTAGCGGGCCACGTCGTTACAGCTGCACCCGCAGGACGCTCGACAGCTTCTCGAGCGCCTTCTCCTTCCACGACCGGTTCTGCCATGCCTCGTAGGTGATCCTGCGCGAGCGCGCGACGTCCGCGCGGAACACCTCGATCTGGCGTTGAGCGAACGCGTGGTCGTAGATGTTGAGGTTTGCCTCGTCGTTGAGGCGGAAGCTGCGGTTGTCGAAATTGGTCGAGCCCACCGAGGTGAGGAATTCGTCGACGATCATGACCTTGCAGTGGTACATCGTCGGCTGGTATTCGTAGAACTCGGCGCCCGCCTGCAGCAGGTCGCCCCACAGCGCGCGGCCCGCCTTGCGCACGGTCTCGGTGTCGATGATGGGGCCCGGCGTGACGATCTGCACCTTCACGCCGCGCTTGAGCGCGTCGCGCAACGCGTTCAGCGCGAGCTCGTCCGGCACGAAATACGCCATCGACAGGTAGATCGAGCGCTGCGCTGCCGTGATGGCGAGCAGGTACATGAGATGCATGCTCTCCGCGCCGCCCTGCGGCGAGCTCATGAAGACCTGCGCGCGCCCGTCACCCACGGAGTCGAGCGCGGGAAAGTAGTCCGTCCCGTGCATCACTTCCCCGGTCGTCTTGACCCAGTTGTCGAGGAACACGGCCTGCATCTGCGCAACAGCGGGGCCTTCGAGGCGAAAGTGCGTGTCGCGCCAGTGATCGGCATCCTGCGCGTTGCCGGTCCATTCGGGTGCGATGCCGACGCCGCCGGTGAATCCGATGCGTCCGTCGACCACCAGGATCTTGCGGTGCGTGCGGTTGTTGACGCGGCCGAGGTTGTACCACTCGAGCGCGTGGTAGCGCTCCACCTGCACGCCCGCCTCGCGCATCTCGTTGATCAGCGCCGGGCTGATCTTCTGGCTGCCGAGCCAGTCGAGGAGCACCTGCACCTTCACGCCGGCGCGGGCGCGGTCAGCCAGCGCGTCGGCGAACGTCTTGCCGATGTCGCCCGACCAGTAGATGTAGGTCTCGAAGTCGATGCTGTGGCGCGCACCGCGGATGGCCTGCAGCATTGCCGGGAAGATCTCGTCGCCGTTGCGCAGCTCCTGGTAGCGGTTGCCGCCCACGATCGGGGGCCCGAGCATCACGCCCATGACCCGCATGAACTGCGGATCCTCGAGTGCGTACAGGCGGGGAATCGCCTCGTCGATCTGCTTCTCGCCCGTCGCGAACAGGTTGACGCCGATCAGGACCACGACCGCGGTGGTCAACACGGATACCAGCACGAGCATCCAATGGCGCTCGAGCGTGCGGGCAAGACGGCTCATGAGGCTGCGTGCTGCGCTACGCCCTGGCGGGCGATGCGGCCCGCTCCTGCCGCAGCCACACGAGCATCGCCACGAACGTTGCGAGCGCAAGCGCGGCCGATGCACCGGCGATCACTGCATGACGCCCGTTCTCGCTGAACGCGCGCACCAGACCCTCGGCGACGTACCACTGAAGCAGCAGCGTCGCGATCTGGCGTGCTCGCCGTCGTCCGTGCAACACGCCCGGCAGGATCGCGGCCAGCGGCAGGGCCTTCAACGCGAGCCAGGTCGCCCCGGCCCCGCGCAGCGGCGCGAGAACGGTCTCCCACAGCAGCGCGAGCAGGACGAGCGCGATCATGCCGCTCGTTGCCGCACGGGGCGCCACGCGGGTGCGCGCAGAGGCGGGGAGCGCGCCGCTCAACCGACGGCCACGAACTCGTAGAGCTCGAACCCGGGCCCCTGGTCGACGAGCTTGGTCAGCACGGCGAACCCGGTGGCGCTGCCGCGGCGCAGGCTGACCGCCTGCTCGATGGCGAACGCGCCTGCGGGTGCGATCAGCTGCGGTTGCGCGCCTTCGGGCCCGGTCTCCTTGTCGTCGGGCAGCACGACGACGGGCGTGAGCGTCGTGTCCGGCGCGTCCTCGGCCGCCGCGGCCGCGGCTTCCGGTGCGTCGGACAGGAGCTCGCAGCCGAATTCCAGCGCCGTGCTCTTCAGCGTGTTGCGAAACCAGCGCACGATGGCTACCTGCAGGCTCGAGCGGCCCTCGACGCGCAGGGCGACCAGGTCGCCGATGCGCAGCGCAGCCGGCGCCGGATCGATCTGGCGCAACGCATAGCCTGCCGGGGTGTGATTCACGACCTGGCATGTGGTCATCGCGGGCAATCCCGCGGGCGCCTGCGCGACGCCGGTATGCACGCCGCGGCTGTACTGCCATACGCCGGAGAGCCCTGCGCACATGACCACGCGCGCACGTGACGGCAGCCGGTTGAACTGGCGGGCCGGCGGAATCGCCCACTGCCGCAAGAGGCGCCGCAGCAGGACGATGTACTGCACGCGTGCCGCAGCATCGTTGGGCACGCCGGCCGGTGCGTCGCCACCGGCTTCGAGCGCTCGCAGCTGCTCCTGGATCTGGAATGCCAGGTCGAACGTGAGCAGGAAGAGCTTGGAGCCGTCGATCGAGCCGCCCTTGTTGGCGGAGAAAGGCGGGAAGTCGTGGCCCACGGGAATGATCGCCACCGCTTTGGCCATGCGATGCACGGGCGCGACGTCGGTGAGCTTGGCCCAGTGGCCGTGCTCCTGCAGGTAGCGCAGGACGGTGGCGAGCTGGCCCTGCAGGAAGCCGTACGGGTTGGCGAGCGCGAGCAGCAGCGACTGGCTGTACAGGCGCTCGGGCGTCGCTTCCGGCGGATCGCCGGGCAGCGGCGTCAGGTGCAGGTTGCGCTCGCGCGCGAAGGCGTAGATGGCGTGTGCATCGTGCCACGTGCGCGGCGGCACCGGCGCGTACGCGAGATAGCTGCTGGTCAGGACGCGGGTGGTGGCATGCAGGCAGCGATGGATGAGTGCCGTCTGCATGCGCGACCCGCCAAGCGACAGGCGCTTGTCCGCCTCGCGCGCGAGCAGGTGCTTGTAGGCCGTCGACAACTCCGCAGCGAGCGTGAGCGTGCCCTTGGCCGCTTCGAGCGCATCGCCGGTCAACGGGTGCGAGGCGCGGGCGAATTGCCGCTCCAGCAGCGGCCACAGCGTGGCGGCGGTGTTCCAGTACTGCTCGGCGAGCTCCATGCGGCGGGAGTCGCTCATCGCCACGCGGTTGGTGGCGGCGAGCGCGTCGCCGATGATGCGTGCGGCCATCGCAGGCTCGCGCCGGGATGCCTCCGCCAGCCATTCGCTGACCTTGGCGGGCCGCGTTTCCGGCGGGTTGGCCGGATGGCTCGCCAGGGGCGGGAGACTCAAGGCTAGGGAAGTGGACACCGCGATCGTTCGTTCGTGGGGCGGCGCCGATTGTACGGGATCGGTTCGCCTCAGCGGGGCGCGGCGCTGCGCAGGAACCCGGCCACGAGCGCCACCTGGGCCGGATCCATCAGCATGGGGGCGTGGCCGACGCCCGGGATCTCCACCACGCGAGCCCGCGGTCCACGCGTCGCCATGGCGGCCGCCGTGGCGGGGCTCAGCAGATCCGACTGCGCGCCGCGCAGCACGAGGGTGGGGCAGCGCACGGCATCCCAGGCAGGCCACAGGTCGGGCGGCGCCGGTTGCGCGCGAAAGGGGACGCCGATGCCGGGGTCGTAACCCAGGCGCCAGCGCCCCTGCTCATCCTGCCGGACGTTGGTGCGCACCACGTGGTCCCACTGGGCATCGGTCAGCGCCCCGAACGGTGCTGCGATGGTGCGCACGTACGCGGCGATGTCGTCGTAGGTCTCGAACGGCGGATCGGCGCCCAGGTAGCTGCCGATGCGCGCCAGGGCCGCGGGCTCGATCACGGGGCCGACGTCGTTCACCACGAGACGCGTCACCGGTGTGTTCGGCTGCGCCGCCATGAGGATGCCGAGGAGCCCGCCCATCGAGGTGCCGACCCACGAGACGGTGTCGGCGCCGCTTGCGGCCAGCAGCGCGCCAAGCGTGGAGAGGTAGGTGGCCGCCCCGTAGTCGTTCGGATCGGCCAGCCAGTCACTGCGCCCGCGCCCTGGCATGTCGACGGCGAGCACGCGATGCGTGGTCCCGAGCGCTTCGCCCAGCACGTCGAAATCGCGGCCGTTGCGCCCCACGCCATGCACGCACACCACCACGTCGAAGGCGTCTGGCGGACCCCATTCGTACCACACCACGCGATGGAAGCCATGTGCCGAGAGCGCCCGCATCGAGCGCTCGCGCGGCGGCGCGCTGGTGAGGCTCATTGAAGGAAGCGCGCTGCGCACGGCTCGAAGGGCATGCCCCGATTCTAGGGCCTCGACGCGGGCTACTGGAACGCGCGCACGGCCAGCGGCGAATAACGCACGTCGGCGCCCGCCAGGAAGGCGGCGATCTCGTCGCGCTGCGCCATCGCATCGGCATAACCGAGCGCCAGCAGCGCGCGGCAGAAGCCCCGGTCGAACAGCAGGTACGAGGGCAGGTTGGCGCCCGTGCCCTGGCTGCTGCCGAAGCCGCGCAGCAGCGCGCGCACGCCGGCGGGCAGGCGGCCGACGTAGTTGCGCGCAACCTCGCCCAGGTCCTGCGACGGCGCGATGACGAAGGCGTCGACGTGCGCGGTGCCGACGTCGCTGTCGCCGTGCAGGCGTGCGCCCAACCGGTCGACGACGCGGTTCATCTGCATGAGCCGCTCGAGGTCGGCACCGAGGTTGTCGAGGAAGATCGACGACAACGCATGACCGGCGACCTGCGCGAACGATGGGTACGACGGCGCATCGCCGCCTGGCACCGTGCCGCGCCGCTGTCCCACGAACTGTCCCACGGCGATCACGACCAGCCGGCGGGCGCCCAGGTGCAGCGCCGGCGACAACGGCGTGATCTGGCGCACCGAGCCATCCATGTACCAGTCGTCGCGCAGCTGCACGGCGGGAAAGATGAACGGGATCGCGGTGGACGCCATGAGGTGCTCGACGCCCAGGTGGCAGCGCTCGCCGCGGCGACGGGTGCGCTTCCACGGGCTCACGCTCATCGCACCCTGGAAGAAGGTCACGGCCTGGCCCGTCGCATAGCTCGTCGCATTGACGGCGAGCGCTCGCAACGCGCCCTGCTTGATCATGCGGTCGAGGCGGCGAAGGTCGAGCTCCGCGGCGATCGTGTGCGCGAGCGGTGCGTTGTCGAACATCGAAGCCGCCCCGCCGGGCGCGCGCGCCGCGCCCACGAGCGAGCCCAGGAACCGGAAGCCGTGCGCGGAGAGCGAGCGGAGGTCGGCGCGATAGACGGATTCGACGGTCACGCTGCGCCACCAGCGCAGCAGGCGCGCCACGCCACGGCGAAAGTCGTCGGCGTGGACCGCGAGGGTCGCGGCGTTGATGGCGCCTGCCGAGGTGCCCGAGATGATCGGGAACGGCGAAACCGCGTCGCGCCCCAGGATGCGCGCGATGCCGCGCAGCACGCCGGCCTGGTAGGCCGCGCGCGCGCCGCCGCCGGACAGGATCAGTCCGTTCTCGTGATCGGCCAGCGCCATGGCCTGCGCAATCGGCATTGCATCATGTGTTTACGGCAGGCTGGCGCTACGCCTTGAGCGTCCGTTCGAGGATCACGAGCATCGCGGCGGTGGCGCCCCAGATGTAACGGTCCTGGTATGGCATGGCCCAGTAGTCGCGCCTGCGCTCGCCCAGCATGCGGAAGTGCCGCAGATGATTCGCCGGGTCCAGCAGGAAGTCGAGCGGAACCTCGAACACCGACGCCACTTCGAGCGGGTCGGGTGCAAGCTCGATCGGCGGCTCGATCCAGCCCACCACGGGCTTGACGCGGTAGCCCGTCACCGTCTCGTAGCAGGCCAGCTGCCCGAGCAGCTCCACCTGTGGGGGCGCGAGGCCGACCTCCTCGTGCGCCTCGCGCAGCGCTGCGGCAGCGTCGTCGGCGTCGTCGGGCTCGACGCGGCCGCCCGGGAAGCTGATCTGGCCCGGATGATCAGGCAGGTGGGCCGAACGCTCGGTGAGCAGGACGCGTAGGCCTTCCGGCCGATTGACGATCGGCACGAGCACGGCGGCAGGCACGAGCACCTCCCTTCCAGGCAGGCGAAAGCCGTCGCTCAGGCCGAGCGCGCTCTGCGGCGCCGGACGCGCGAGGCGCTCGGCCAGCCAGGCGCGTTGCGCCGCGGGAGGAAGATCGAAGAGAGGCAACGGCATCGTGCG
This sequence comes from Casimicrobiaceae bacterium, assembly GCA_035475895.1. GTDB lineage: Bacteria > Pseudomonadota > Gammaproteobacteria > Burkholderiales > Casimicrobiaceae > VBCG01. The sequence goes on from DATILY010000107.1 coordinate 62,574, forward strand.
TGGCCGCGCTGCGCAGCCCCGCGCGATTGTAGCGGCAGCGGAGCTAGGCTCGGCGCGCTACGGTGGCAGTGTCGGCGTCAGCGACCTCGTCGACGGCTGCTGCGCGGGCGCGCGGGCCGAATTGCGGTCCGACGAGCAGCACGACGGGACCATCGCCTGCACAAGGCGCGGCCTGCGCGAGTGCGCCAAGCGTGGTGTGGGTCACGCGCTCGTGGGGCAGCGACGCGCTCTCGACCATCGCCACCGGCAGCGACGGATCCTTGCCGGACGCGATGAGATCGCGCGCGATGGCCGCGGCCTCGTGCGCACCCATGTAGATCGCCCCGGCGTCGGCGGCGGCCAGGGCTGCGCGCCAGGACGCGCTGGCAGGCTCGGCGTCACCGGCGCGCGGGGTCACGAGCGCGACGCTGCGCACGCGGCCGCGCTGCGTCAGCGACGTCGAGAGCGTGGCCGCCGCGGCGAGGGCCGCCGTGATGCCGGGGACGATTGCGCACGGCACGCCATGCGCGGCCAACGCGTCGATCTCTTCCTGCGCGCGCCCGAACAGCATGGGGTCGCCGCCCTTGAGCCGCACGACGATGCGTCCGGCACGCGCAGCATCGACCAGGCGCTTGTTGATGAACCGTTGCGCGGTGGAGTGGCGGCCGCAGCGCTTGCCCACCGCCACGCAGTCCGCGCGGCGCGCGAGCGCCACCGTGCGGGGATCGACCAGCGCGTCGTGGAAGACCACGTCCGCCGCTTCGAGCACGCGCACCGCACGCACGGTGAGCAAATCCGGCGCGCCGGGCCCGGCGCCGACGAGATAGACGGTGCCCGGCGTGATCGCGTGCCGCATCGGCGCTGCGCTCACCGTTGCGGAGGCGGGCGGCCGCTCAGGCACACGGAAACCAGGTGTCGCCCGGATGTGGCGCATTCGCTGCGCGCCGCCGGAACCACGGTGTGCGCTGCTGGGTGAGCTGGTAGCCGTCGCTGAAATCGTCGAGTCCGGCAAGCGCGTCGTGCGCATCCTTGTCGTCCCGAATGGCGAACGCGTCGAAGCCGGACTGCGCAAGATAGTAGAGCTGGTCGCGCTGCACATCGCCGGTGGCGCGCAGCTCGCCTTGGTATCCATGGCGATCGCGCAGCAGGCGCGCGTGCGAGTAGCCGCGGCCGTCGGTGAATTGCGGAAAGTCGATCGCGATCACCGGCAGCCGCGACACGTCGCCCGCCAGCGCGGCGGGATCTTCGTCAGGCGCGAGCCAGACGCCGACGTCGCCGCGGGCGATGAGCGCTGCGCGCCGCTCGATCCACAGCTTGAGCGGCACGATCACCGGCACACCGTCGGGCAGGTCGGCCAGCGCGGCGGCCTCGCGCACCAGGATCCAGCGATCGTCGGTGACCAGGCGTTGCTTAATGAGCTGCGACATAGACCCGTTCCTTGAAAGGCTCGATGCCCAGCCGTTGCACGGTGTCGATGAAACGCTCGTCGTCGTGCCGGTGGGTGAGATAGGCGTCGATCAGGCGCTCGACGACGGCGGGCATCTCGTGCGCGGCGAACGACGGCCCGATGACCTTGCCCAGGGCGGCGTCGTTGCCTTGCGACCCGCCGATCGAGACCTGGTACCACTCGCTGCCGTTCTTGTCGACGCCGAGGATGCCGATGTGGCCGATGTGGTGCTGGCCGCAGGCGTTCATGCAGCCCGACATGTTGAGGTCGATCTCGCCGATGTCGTGCAGGTAGTCGAGGTCGTCGAAGCGCTGCTGGATCGCCTGGGCGATCGGAATGGACTTGGCGTTGGCCAGCGAGCAGAAATCACCACCCGGGCAGCACACGATGTCCGTGAGCAGGCCGATGTTCGGCGTCGCGAGGCCCAGGGTCTTCAGCGCGCTCCACAGGGCGAACGCGTCGCGCTGGCGCACGTCGCGCAGGATCAGGTTCTGCTCGTGCGACACGCCTACTTCGCCGAAGCTGTAGACATCGGCGAGATCCGCGATCGCGTCCATCTGGTCGGACGTCACGTCGCCCGGTGGAACGCCCGTCTTCTTGAGCGACAGCGAGACGATGACGTAGCCCGGCACCTTGTGCGGATGGACGTTGCGCTTGACCCAGTTGGCGAAGCCGCGGTTGTCCGCGATAGCGGCGCGATAGGACGAGTCGTCGCCCGCGAACGCGTCGTACGCGGGCGGCTCGAAGAAGGCGGCGATGCGCGTGAACTCCTCGTCGGGCACCGTCCCCGCGCCGCCCGCGGCATGCGCCCATTCGGCCTCGACCTCGGCCGCGAAGCGCGCGGGCGTCAGGTCCTTCACGAGGATCTTGATGCGCGCCTTCCACTTGTTGTCGCGCCGCCCGTAGCGGTTGTACGTGCGCAGGATCGCATCGAGATAGTTGAGGATCTCGTTGCGCGGCAGGAACTCGCGGATCACGTGCCCGATGATCGGCGTGCGTCCCAGCCCGCCGCCAACCAGGACGCGAAAGCCGAGGTCGCCGGCGTCGTCGTGAACGAGCTGCAGGCCGACGTCGTGGATCTTCACGGCCGCGCGATCCGAGGTGGCACCCGTGACCGCGATCTTGAACTTGCGCGGCAGGTAGGCGAACTCCGGGTTGAACGTCGCCCACTGACGGATGAGCTCGGCGTAGGGCCGCGGGTCGGCCGTCTCGTCGAGCGCGACGCCGGCGTAATGGTCCGACGTCACG
>DATILY010000108.1:0-54301 GCA_035475895.1 Casimicrobiaceae bacterium
TGGCGATCACCGGCATCGGCGTGGTCACGCCCGTGGGCAACGATGTGGCGAGCACCTGGGCGAGCGTGCTCGCCGGGCGCAGCGGTGCCGCGCCCATCACGCTGTTCGACGCCAGTGGCTTCTCCACGCGCATCGCCGCCGAAGTGAAGGGCTTCGATGTGCGCACCCTCACCGCCGAGCGCCGGCTGGTGAAATACGCCAACCGCTCGCATCGCTTCGCGCTTGCGGCGGCGGAGCAGGCGATGGCCGACGCCGGCATTGCGCCCACTGCCGATGACGCGCATCGCTGGGGCTGCGCGGTGGGCACCGGCATGATGGGCGTGGAGTATCGCGACCTCGCCGCCGTGCACGACAACTGCGCGCCGGACGGCGACCTCGACACCGCATGCCTGCAGGAAGATCCGTCCTCCACCGACCCGATGGTGTTCTGCCGCAGCCAGTCGTCGGCGGGCGTGGCGCTGCTCACGCGGCGCTTCGGCATCCGCGGCTACGCCACGTCGGTGCACACGGCGTGCGCCTCGGGCGGGCAGGCCATCGGCACGGCACTCAAGCTGATCCGCCGCGGGGCGGTGGATCGCGCGCTCGCCGGCGGCTTCGACTCGATGATCAGCCCGGTGGGCCTGTCCGGTTTTTGCCTGCTCTCGGCCGTGTCCGCGGACAATGACGCGCCCGAGCACGCGAGCCGCCCCTTCGATGCCACGCGCAACGGCTTCGTGCTGGGCGAAGGCTCGGGCTTCCTGGTGCTCGAGACGTGGGAGGCCGCGAAGGCCCGCGGCGCGCGCATCTACGCGGAGCTCGCGGGCGACGGCAACTCGCTGTCGTCGTATCGCATCACCGATTCGCCGCCCGACGGTGACGGCCCCATCCAGGCGATGCAGGCGGCGCTGCGCGACGCCGGTGCGACGCCCGCCGACGTCGACTACATCAACGCGCACGGCACGTCGACGCCGATGAACGACCGCAGCGAGAGTGCGGCCATCAACGCGGTGTTCGGCGACAGGACCGGCGAGGTGTCGGTGAGCTCGACCAAGAGCTCGATGGGCCACCTCATCGCCGCCGCGGGCGCAGTGGAGGTTGTCATGTGCGCGCTGGCGATCCATCACGGCGAGATGCCCGTGAACGCCAACTACCGCGATCCCGATCCCGACTGCGCGCTCAACCTCGTCGTCGGCGCTGCGCGCAAGCACCCCGTCCGGATGACGCTGTCCAATTCGTTCGGCTTCGGCGGGTCGAACAGCTGCATCGCGCTGCGTCATCCCGACGCGGTTCCGGCGTGAGCGGGGAGCAGCCGTCATGAGCGAGCGCGTCGTCATCACCGGCACGGGCGCGGTGTGCGCGTCGGGCATGACGCCGGAGGCGATCCTTGCCGAGGTGCTCGCCGGCACGTCGGCGATCCGGCCGATCGAGCGCTTCGACGTGTCGACGTGGCCGGTGCAGCGCGCCGCCGAGGTGCGCGAGTACAATGCGCGCGCCCTGGTCGACGATCGCAAGCTGCACAAGTTCATCCGCCGGACCGACTTCTTCGGCATCTACGCGGGCGATCGCGCCGTCGCCGCAGCCGATTTCGCCGGGCATCGCGCCACGCTCGAGCCAGCCGACGCGCGCGCGTTCAGCGACGCCACCGGCGTCTACGTCGGCTCCGGTGGCGGCGCCTTCGAGAACCAGTACGACTATTTCCCGCTGATGACCGAGGCGCACGGCGACCTCCACAAGTTCGGCGAGGAGCTCGGCAACGTCGTCAACCCGATGTGGCTGCTGCGCACGCTGCCCAACAACGTGCTGTGCCACGTCGGCATCCGCAACGAGCTGCGCGGCAGCAACGCCTGCATCACCAATCACAGCTGCGGTGGCACGATGGCGGTGATCGAAGCGATGGAAGCGCTGCGCAACGGCGAGGCGATCCGGGCCGTCGCCATCGGCCACGACACGCCGATCGAGCCGCAGAACGTGTTGTATTACCACCACTGCGGCCTGCTGGGGCACGAGACGATTCGTCCCTTCGATTCACGGCGCGATGGCAGCGTCTTCGGCGAAGGCGCGGCAGCGCTCGCGCTGGAAACGCAGGCAGCCGCCGGCGCGCGCGGCGCTGCGGCGATCGGCGAAGTGCTGGGTGGGGGCCATGCCGCGGAAGCCGTCGGGTTGCTCAACATCCGCGAGGATGGGGACGGCGTCGAGCGCGCCGTGCGCGCAGCGCTCGCGGACGCGCACATCGAGCCGGCCGACGTGGGCATGATCGTCGCGCACGGCAACGGCACGCGGCTGTCCGACGCGAGCGAGGCGGCGGGCCTGCGGCGTGTCTTCGGCAACGGCATGCCGCCCGTCACCGCGATGAAGTGGGCGTTCGGTCATTTGATCGCCGCGGCGGGCATCCTCGAAACCGTCGTCGCGCTGCACGCGCTGCGCGCCGGCGCCGTGCCCGGCATCGCGACCCTGCAAGCGCTCGACCCGGCGTGCGAAGGGCTGGCGGTATCCGCCTCGGCGCGCACGCCGCGCAGCGACATCGCGCTCATCGTGTGCCGCGGGTTCGCGAGCACGGACGCTGCGCTCGTCGTTCGCGCGCTCTGATGCCTCCCGCGCTCCCGCCGACGGCGTCGCGCTGCGGCATCGACAGCGTGGAGCTTGCGCGCATCGCGCGCATGGTCGACGGCGCGCCGGTGGAGTCGCTGCGCAACCTCTTCTCGGCGCAGGAGCTCGACGACAGTGGCGATGGAACGTCGCGCATCGCGCACCTGGCCGCGCGCTTCGCCGCCAAGGAGGCGTGCGCCAAGCTGTTTCCGCGCGACCTCGCGCTCGGGCTCATCGCGCCGGCGGATTTTTCCGTCGCGCGCGACCGGTACGGCGCGCCGCAAGCCGTCGTGACGCCGAAGATCGCCGACCTGCTCGCACGCCACCGCGTCGCAAGCCTCGCCCTGTCGCTGACGCATGACCGAACGCATGCCTCGGCGGTTGCGCTCGCCGTCCCTGCCGAGAGCAGCGCGCCGCTGGCGGGACGACTGCTGCACGCCCTGCTGCCCATCCGCCGGCGCATCGTCCACGAGAACCTGAGGCGCGTGTTCGGCGAGCGGGCCCCCGATGGCGCAATCGTGCGACTCGCGCAGGCCCATTACGCGCATCTGGGCCGGCTGGCGATCGAGCTCATACGCTTTCGCTTCATGTCGGCCGCACGCAAGCGCGCGCTCGCGCGCGTGGAGAATGTCGAGAGCCTCGAGCGCGCGCTGAGCACGGGCAAAGGCGTGCTGGTGCTCACCGGTCATTTCGGCAATTGGGAGGTCGCCACGGTCGCGGGCATCGCCGGCTATCCCCAGATGCGCGGGCGGTTCCATTTCGTGCGCCGGCCGATCAAGCCGCGCTGGCTCGAAGCGTGGGTGACGCGGCGTTTCGCCCGGGCGGGCTTCGGCGTCGTAGGCAAGCGCGGCTCGCTCGACTCGATCGTCGACCGCCTCGAAGCGGGCGACATCGTCGTGTTCCCGTTCGACCAGTTCGCCGGTCGGCCGGACGGCATCGACGCGGACTTCTTCGGCCAGCCGGTGGGCACCTTCAAGAGCCTTGCGCTCCTCGCGCTGGCGACCGGTGCGCCCGTCGTTCCGGCAGCCAGCTGGAGGGAGCCCGACGGCTCGCACGTGCTGCGCTTCGAGAACGCGCTGCCCGCGGTCGATCATGACGACGCCACGGAAGCGATTCGCCTCAGTACGCGCGCCTACAACGCCGCGCTGGAGACGCTCGTGCTGCGCCATCCCGAGCAGTGGTGGTGGGTGCACCGGCGCTTTCGCATGGCGCGGCCGCAGGCGCGCCGGCGTGGCGCCCGGGGCGACGCCGCCCCGTCGGCCGCGTAATCCAGGCGACCCGCCGCACGCCACGACCATGCTCGCGACGCTGCTCGCTCCGCGCTTCATCGTGCTCTACCTGTTCATCGTGTCGGCGGTGTACGTGCACTACCGCGGACGCGTGCGGCACAGCCCGGTGCGGCAGATCACGGACCACTCGACCCTGATGGCGCCGTACAACGCGCTGATGTACCTGTTTTCGGCCGTTCCCAATCGGCCGTACATCGACGTCGCCCGATTTCCCGAGCTCGCGCCGCTGCGCGACAACTGGCAGACCATCCGCGACGAAGCGCTGTCGCTGTTCGACGAAGGACACATCCGCGCCGCCGCAACGTACAACGATCTCGGCTTCAACTCGTTCTTCAAGACGGGCTGGAAGCGGTTCTACGTGAAGTGGTACGACGAGGCGGTGCCATCCGCGCGCGCGCTGTGTCCCAGGACGGTCGGCCTCGTCGACTCGATCCCGACGGTCAACGCAGCGATGTTTGCGCTGCTGCCGCCCGGCAGCAAGCTCGGCGCCCACCGCGACCCGTTCGCGGGCTCGCTGCGCTATCACCTCGGCCTGGTCACGCCCAACAACGACACCTGCCGCATCGTCGTCGACGGCCAGCCGTATTGCTGGCGCGACGGCGAGCCCGTCATGTTCGACGAGACGTTCATCCACACGGCGGAGAACCGCAGCGACATCACGCGCATCATCCTGTTCTGCGACGTCGAGCGCCCGCTGCGGCTGCGGGTGATGCGCTGGATCAATCACGTCGTCGAGATGACCGTGATCCGCGCAAGCCGGACGGAGAACGTGCCCGGCGACGGCGTCGGACTGCTCAACCACGTCTTCAACGGCGCCTACCGCGTGCGGCTGATCGGCAAGTGGATCAAGAAGAAGAGTCACTTCGCGCATTACGCGCTGAAGTGGCTGATCATCGGCGGGTTGCTGTACCTGATCTTCCGGTAACGCGCGCCAAGGCGGGCCGGCGGGCTGATCGAACCCATGGACGACCCTTCGCGCACTCGAGCGCCGAATGATCACGAAGGATCGGCAGCGACCGGCAGGAAGGCTGGCGGCGCCGCCGAGGTCTTCGCGGCGTTCCTGAAGCTCGGTCTCACCTCGTTCGGTGGACCTGTTGCGCACTTGAGCTACTTTCGGCGCGAATTCGTCGAGCTCCGCAAGTGGATCGATGAGACCGAGTTCGCGCGGCTGCTGGCGCTGTGCCAGTTCCTGCCCGGGCCCGCGAGCAGCAAGCTGGGTTTCAGCCTGGGATTGTTGCGTGCCGGCTGGCCCGGCGCGCTGGCCGCGTTCGTCGCCTTCACGCTGCCTTCCGCCGTGCTTCTGGTCGCGTTTGCGGCGCTCCTGCCGTCCCTGTCGGGCGCTGCGGGGCAGGCGGCCATTCACGGCCTCAAGCTGGTCGCGGTCGCCGTCGTGGCGCAGGCCGTGCTCGGCATGGCGCGGCAGCTCACGCCCGATGCTCCGCGCGCGTCGATTGCCGCGGTCGCCGTAGCACTGATCCTCGCATTCGGACAGGCATGGACGCAGATCCTCGTGGTCGCATTCGGTGCCATCGCCGGTCTCGCGGTATGTCGCGCAGCGCAGCCGCCGGCGGCCGATACGCGATGGTCATTGCCGTACGGCGTGCGGTTCGGCATCGTGCTCCTCGCCTTGTTCGCGCTGCTGCTGTTCGGATTGCCTCTCGCGGCGCGGGGTCATTCCGGACTGCTCTCGGTGACCGATGCGTTCTACCGCGCCGGCGCACTGGTCTTCGGCGGCGGTCACGTCGTGCTGCCGCTGCTGCGTGAATCGGTAGTCACGCCCGGCTGGATCTCGAGCGACGATTTTCTCGCCGGCTACGGTGCCGCGCAGGCCGTGCCGGGTCCCCTGTTCACGCTGGCAGCGTATCTGGGCGCCCGGCTCCCGGGCGCCGAAGGCGGGATCGTCGGCGCCACCGTCGCCCTCGTCGCCATTTTCCTGCCCGGATTCCTGCTCATCGCGGGCGCGCTGCCATTGTGGCGCTCCGTGGGGAACAGGCCCGTCGCCGCACGTGCAGTGGCGGGGATCAACGCCGCGGTGGTCGGCTTGTTGGCCGCGGCACTCTACGACCCGGTGTGGACGACTGCCGTGCGGGGCCCGCTCGACGTGGCGATCGCCGCCATCGGGTTCACGCTGCTCGTCGCCTGGCGGGCGTCGGCGTTGATCGTCGTCCTCTGGTGCGCGGGTGCGGCGATCGCGACGGCCTTCATCTAGCGATGGCTTGCGTCGCAAGGGGACGTGCCAAAGGAACGGTCGCCGTCAAAGTTCGATAGGCGGCACGGCGAATCGAAACCGCGATTCGGAGCGTCTATTCGGAGCGTCTGTTTCCGCAGTGAACGAGCGGTTCCTGCTGCGAGGACGCGCACAAGCTCGTGCAGGACGCGATCAGGAGCCGCGTGCTGCGCCAGTGCAACGGGCGCCGGGCACCCCGCAAGCGCGACCCGGCGCCTGGACGCCTAGTGCGTCACCGCCCACATGATCAATGCGGCGAGGATCCACATCAGCGATCCGCCTGCTGCGCCGACCATGATGCCGGTCAAGGGCGCCACGATGTGCCGCCGTACGTTGGGTTGACTGGGTTTCATGACGCCTCCGTATTCGGGATGCATGATGGAAACCGCGCCGGCTACACCTCGCAGCCTGCCTGCACGCTGACGGTTTGCCTGTCGGAGGTTTCCGCGCAATGTTGTCGGTGTCCCACCGATAACGGCGTCCTGCGCGCGTTGCTCGACGACGCTGATCCATTTCGCGGATGACCCGGCGCGCGCTTTGCGCGCGAACGGTCACTTGATCACTTCGTCGCGCTGGCCGATGCGCCCGATCGCCTCGGCACGCAAATCGTCGAACCCGTGCGCAAGACCCTGGTCGATGGTGGCCGCCATGTCGGCCGCCGATTGCAGGCGTGGCACGAACACGTAGTCGGCGCCCGCCTCATAGAGCTTCAGCGCCGCCGCCGGTCCGTTCGCCGTGACGATCACGTTGGCCTTGGGGCACAGCCGCCGCGCCTGCCGCAGCAGCCGCAGATTGTCGGTGCCCTTGAGAATGCGGTCGGAGATCGTCGAGATGACGAGCGCGGCGTCCTGCACGTCGGCGTGGTGCAGCGTCTGCATGTTCGAGACGTCGCCGTACTTGCAGGCGATGCCGCGACGCGTGAGCTCGGCATGCACGTCCGGATTGAAATCGATCACGAGCAGGCGTTGCAGCACCGGATGGTTGCGCCCGCCCGGCGACATCTCGTATTCGTGCACGAGGGCGCTCGCCTCGTCGAAGAAGCCGAGGAGCACGACGTCCTTGCCGGCGAGCGCGTGATCGGCCTGCTCTTCCGCCTGCTCGCCGCCCAGGTCGCGCACGCCGACGCGATGCAGGCCGCGCACGATGAGCTCCTGCAGCGGATGGCTGTATCCGATGAGATACGTGGAGGCGACCGAGGTGATCGCGAACACGAAGATCAGCACGCTGACGGTGCCTTCGTCGATGTGCTTGTACGACAGGCCGAGCGCGGCGATGACCATCGAGAACTCGCTCATCTGCGCAAGGTTGATGGCAGGCAGAAGGCTCGCGCGATGGCCGAGCTTCAGCGCGCGCAGGATCGGAAACACGACGATCAGCCGGCTCGCCACCAGGAACAGCGACGCGGCCAGCGCGAGCGCAATGACCCCACCGGTCGGTATGGGGATCTGGATGCCGAGCGCCACGAAGAACAGCGTCACGAAGAAGTCGCGGATGCTGACCACCTTGGCCACGACGTCGAGGTTGTACGGAAACGTCGAGATGCTGACCCCGGCGATGAGCGCGCCCATCTCGCGCGACAGGCCTGCAGCGTTGGCAGCCGCGCACATGACGAAGCACCACGCGAGCGAGCCGATCAGCACGAGCTCGGGAATCTTGGCGACGGACCGGAACAGGTACGGAAGCACGGTCTTGCTGATCGCGAGGCTCGCCGCAACGAGCAGCACGCCCTTGAGCAGCGAACCCACCAGCAGGCTGACCTGGGGATCGAGCAGGTTCGGCTGGATCCCGAGCACCACGATCGCCCAGATGTCCTGGAAGATCAGCACGCCGAGCGTGATGCGCCCCGGCAGCGTGTCGAGCTCGAACTTGTCGTAGAGCAGCTTCACGACGATCATCGTGCTGCTCATCGCAAGGCAGATCGCGACGTACAGCAGGCCGAAGTCGCCGCCGCCGAGGTGGAACCCGAACGGGATGAAGAACAGCAGCCCGAGCGCCACGCACAACGGAAACTGCAGCAGGCCCGCGAGGATCACCGGCTTGCCGGCGGCAAGCAGCTTGTTCAGGTCCATCTCGAGGCCGATGATGAACAGCAGCAGGATCAGGCCGATCTCCGAGACGGTGCGGATGCTCTCCTGGTCGGTGATGAGGCCGAAGCCGATCTGCGGGCCGATCAGCACGCCGGCGACGAGGTAGGCGAGGAGCAGCGGCTGGCGCAGCCGGTGCGCGACGAATGCCAGCCCGGCCGCAATCGAGATGCACAGGCCGATGCTCGAGAGCAGATCCTGGTGTTCCGCCAATGCTGAGGACGCGAGACGCCGCGCGCGGAAATGTCGACTGCTCCTCGTACCGGGCACCTACGGCGTTGTCAAGCCGCCGCAGGTGCCGACGGATCAGCGGCGCTCGTCGGGAAACACGTCGTGCAGGATGAAGTCCTCGAGCGCCGCGTTGTCCTCCGGCCGCGCCGACATGCGGACCTGCCGGCCGAGGCGCTGCGACGTCCAGAGGAAATCGCCCGACACGTTGTCGCGGATGATCGCGATCATCTTGCGTACGACGGCCACGCGGATGTCGGGCGCGTCGCCGCGCCGCACCTCGACGAGCTGCTTGGCGTTGCGGTTGATGTCGCGGTCGAGGCCGAGGAAATAGAACTCGGCGTCGTCGTATCCGACGCGCCGGATCTGGAACAGGCCGCCGGCGCTGCTGGGGTCGTAGCCGAACGCCTGCTTGCGGTCGAGGCCGAGATTGGCCGCGACGATGCGATTGAGCCGCTGCGCGTCGGTCTCGCCCGGCGCCGCCGCAGGCGCGCTGCCCGACGAAGGTGCAGGCGACGAAGCTTCGCCGCGCGCGCGCCGGCGCGCCTCGACATAAGACGCCAGGTCGGATTCGAGCGGCTGCGGCGTCGGGCGAGCGCGCTCGGGCTCGGGCTGCGGCGGCGGCCGGGGCGGCGTCGGCAGCGCGGGCGGGGCGGGTTCGACAGGCCGCGGCGCCTGGGGCTCCGGCCGCGTCAGCACGGGCGGCGTCTCGGGGACGCGGGGTCGGGGCCGGGGCGCCACAGGCGCGGCGCGCCGTGGCGCGGGCGGCGGAACGCTGGCGGGCGGTGGCGATGCGGCCGCCGGAGCGCTGGGCGGCGCGCCAGCGGTGCGATCGCGCTCGGCGGCGAGCTGCACGGCGAGCGCGCTGGCCGTCGGTCCGGGCTTCGCCGGGTCGAACGTCAGGACCTGATGCAGGTGGGGCCAGACGATCACGAGCGCTGCCACGTGCAACAGCAACGAGAGCAGGATCGTGAGCCAGATCACGGGGATCGTCACGACATCGTGACGAACGCCCGCTTGGTCTTGCCAGTTCAAGGGTTGCTCGGCCGGAGGCGCCACGAACCGCGGCGCGAAACGAGGGGGCGAAGGCCGCCCGGTAGGTTGGTCAGGATACCGCGACGGCGGTTCCGCCGCGTGCGCCGGCCGCCCGAAAGGCCGGCGCACGGGCTGATCGTGGCGTATCCCGCCTTGCGATCGGCTTGACGCGAACCGTTCGCGCGCCGTAGCGTGGCTGCCCGTGCCGCGAGTTCCAACATCGCGGCCGTCCATGACCGCAGAGGAATCGCATGTTTCGCTGTCGCCCGCCGCTCGCCTGGCTCGTTGCGCTGTTCGCCTGCGCTTCGAGCGTCGTCCACAGCGCTTCGCTGGCGCCGGTCGCTGCCAGCCACGGCATGGTGGTCGCGGCCCATCAGCTTGCGACGAAGGTCGGCGTCGATGTTCTCAAGCGCGGCGGCAATGCCGTCGACGCTGCGGTGGCGGTCGGCTACGCGCTCGCGGTGGTGTATCCGGCCGCGGGCAACCTGGGCGGTGGCGGCTTCATGACGCTGCAGCTCGCCGACGGCCGCAAGACGTTCATCGACTTCCGCGAGAAAGCGCCGCTGGCCGCCACGGCGAACATGTATCTCGACAGCGCCGGCAACGTGATCAAGGGCGCCAGCACCAAGGGACATCTCGCGGTCGGCGTGCCAGGCAGTGTCGCGGGGCTCGAATATGCGCGCGAAAAATACGGCACGCGCTCGCGCGGCGCGCTGATCGCTCCCGCGATCGCGTTCGCCGAGCGCGGCTTCGTGCTCGACGACGGCGACATCGCCATGCTCGCCACCGCGACGTCGGACCTGCGCGAGGATCCGGCGAGCGCCGCGATCTTCCTGAAGGGCGGTGCGCCCTACAAGGCGGGGGACCGCCTCGTGCAGAAGGACCTCGCGCACAGCCTGCGCCAGATCGCGCAGCGCGGACCCGATGCGTTCTACCGCGGACCGATCGCGCAGGCCATCGCAGCATCGAGCGCGGCCGGCAAGGGCATCATCACGACCGCCGACCTCGCCCAATACAAGGTGCGCGAGCTCGCGCCCATCGAATGCGACTACCGCGGCTATCACGTCGTATCCGCGCCGCCGCCGTCGTCGGGTGGCGTGGTCGTGTGCGAGATCCTCAACGTGCTCGAAGGTTATCCGCTGAAGGACCTCGGCTTCCGCGCAGCACAGGCGGTGCACTATCAGATCGAGGCGATGCGCCACGCCTACATGGATCGCAACAGCTATCTCGGCGACCCGGACTTCGTGCAGAACCCGCTCGCCCGCCTGCTCGACAAGGGTTACGCGCAGCAGATCCGTGCGGTCATCGATCCGGCGAAGGCGGGCGTCTCACGCGACCTCAAGCCCGGCGTCCCCCCGCACGAAGGCAGCAACACGACGCACTACTCGATCGTCGACGCCCAGGGCAACGCGGTTGCCGTGACCTACACGCTCAACGACTGGTTCGGGGCGCGGGTGACGGCGGCGAAAACGGGCATCCTCCTCAACGACGAGATGGACGACTTCACGGCCAAGCTCGGCGTGCCCAACCTGTACGGGCTCGTGCAAGGCCAGGCCAATTCCATCGCGCCGGGCAAGACGCCGCTGTCGTCGATGAGCCCGACCATCGTGACCAAGGATGGCAAGACGGTGATGGTGGTCGGCACGCCGGGCGGCAGCCGCATCATCACGGTGGTCGTGCATACGATCCTCAACGTCGTGGACTACGGCATGGACATCCAGGAGGCGGTCGATGCGCCGCGCTTCCATCAGCAATGGCTGCCCGACGTGACCAACGTCGAGCCGTTCGCGCTCAGCCCGGACACCCAGAAGATCCTGGAGGGCTACGGCCACAAGTTCGGCAATCCGCAGCCATCGAACCACGTTGCCGCGATCCTGGTCGGGGCGCCTGCGCTGGGTGGCAAGCCGGTGGGCGACGCGCGCTATTACGGCGCGAACGACCCACGCAAGGGGACGGGACTTGCGCTCGGCTATTGAGCATGCGGCGTCGACTGCCGGCGCGCAGGCGTTGGTCATTCGCCGCGGCATTCTCACCGATGCGCCTGCGCTGCACGTGGGTACGGATTGCCAGACGGATCTCCTGTTCGCTGCCCGCGCTTTGTCACCGACGCAAGTCCCCGCATGAACGCAACGCTTCTTTCCAACGCGATCGTTCGCCGCGCCACCGCGCAGGACCAGGCGCGCTGGCGCGAGCTGTTCGACGGCTACTGCGTGTTCTACAAGCGGGCGCCCTCCGAGCCGCTCACGCAGCACACGTGGGCGCGCATCATGGACGACGCTTCGCCGGTCCATGCGATCGTGGCCGAGGACGACGAAGCAGGCGTCATCGGCATCGCCAACTACGTCGTGCACGAGCACACCCTGGCGCTCACCCCGGCCTGTTATCTGGGTGACCTGTTCGTCGACCCGGCGCAGCGCGCGGCCGGCGTCGGGCAGAAGCTGATCGACTGGCTCGTGGCCGAGATGAAGCGCGAGGGCTGGTCGCGCCTCTATTGGCACACGAGGCTCGACAACTACCGGGCTCGCGGCCTGTACGACAAGTTCACGCCGCACAGCGACTTCGTTCGCTACACGGTGTACCCGGAGAGGTAGGTCCCGCACGCGATCGAGCGCGCGGCGGGGCGCGCGGCCGCTCAAAGATCCAGCACCAGGAGTGGCGTCTTCGACCGCGAGCAGCACGGCGTGAACTGGTCGTTCGCGGCCTGCTCTGCGGGCGTCAGATAAAGGTCCTTGTGATCGGGCACGCCTTCGAGGACCCGCGTGAGGCACGTTCCGCACACGCCCTCCCCGCACGACGTCGGAACCTCGATGCCGGCGTCCGCCAGCGCCTGCACGACGGTCTGGTCCTTGGTCACGGTCACGACGCGGCCCGAGCTCGCGAGCTTCACGTCGAAGCTCCCTTCCGTGCCCGTACGGACGTGCTCGGCGGAGAAGAACTCGTAGTGCAGCTGTGCCTCGGGCCAGCCCCGCGCGCGCGCAGCACCGAGGATGGCGTCCATGAAGCCCTTGGGCCCGCAAACGTACAGGTGGACGCCGCCTTGCGGCGATGCCACGATGGTCGCGATGTCGAGCTTCTGCGCCGAGTCACCGTCGTCGAAATGGAATTGCACGCGCGGCGCGAAGCTCGCTCGCGCGATGCGGTCGGCGAACGCGGTGCGTGCGCGCGAGCGCGTGCAGTAATGCATCTCGAAGTCGGCGCCGGCCATCGAGAGCCGCTCGGCCATGCACAGGATCGGCGTGATGCCGATGCCGCCCGCCAGCAGGACGCTGCGCTTCGCCTCGTGCGCGAGCGGAAAGTGATTCTTCGGCCCGGTGATGCGCAGGACGTCGCCTTCCTTCACGCCATCGTGCAGCGCGGCGGACCCGCCGCGCGAGGTGGTCTCGCGCAGCACGCCGATGAGATAGCGATGGCTCTCCGTCGGATCGTTGCACAGCGAGTATTGGCGCGTCATGCCATTCGGCAGATGCACGTCGATGTGCGATCCCGCAGAGAACGGCGGCAGCGGCTTGCCCTCCACGTCGATGAGCTCGAAGGTCTCGATGTCGAGCGCCTCGGTATGCCGCCGCGTGACGCGGACCGTCAGCATGTCGCTCATCGCAGCCTCACAGGATGGACAGGCCGCCGTCGACCATCAGCGTCGCGCCCGTGATGAACGACGCCTCGTCGCTGGCGAGCCAGAGGATGGGGCGCGCGATCTCGACCGGCTCAGCCCAGCGTCCGAGCAACGAGGTGGTGCTGCGCTCGTCGCGCAGCGTCTCGACGCTCTTGCCCGCCTGCTGTGCCCGCCTGACGTGGAACTCGGTCAGCGTCGATCCGGGGCACACCGCGTTGACGCGGACGCCGTCGCCGGCGTGCTCGCACGCGAGCGTGCGCGTGAGCGCCAGCAGCGCCGCCTTGGTCGCGTCGTAGAGTCCCATGCGCGGCCGCCCCGTCACGGCATAGCAGGACGAGACGTTCACGATGCTGGCGCCGCTGCTGCCGCGCAGCGCGGCCGCGGCCGCGCGGCAGAACTGCGCGGCGCCGATGAGATTGACCTCCACGACGGCGCGCCAAGCGCCCGGCGAGGCTTCGTCGATGGCCGCGGGATGGCGCATGGCCGCGTTGTTGACGAGCACGGACAGACTGCCGTGCGCCGCAACCGCCGCCTCCACCGCGCGCTGCGCGACCGATTCGTCCGCGACGTCGCCTTCGAACGTCCGCACGCGCGCCTCTGCGTGGGCAGCGCGAATGGCCGCCGCCGTGCGTTGGAGCGCTTGCGCGTTGGAGTCGACCAGCGTGACGGCTGCACCTTCGGCGCAGAACAGCAGCGCGGTGGCAGCGCCGATGCCGGCACCTCCACCGGTGATCAGCGCGGACTTGCCTGCCAGGCGCATGGTGTCGGTGACCGAGCCGCGTGCAGCGGGCCGCGCGTGTCAGTCGGCCTTGGCGCCCGTTTCCTTGATGACCTTGCCCCAGCGCGGAATCTCCGCCTGCATCCATTGCGCGAACTGCTCGGGGCTGCCGGCGACGATCTCGAACTGCATGTTCTCGAGCTTCGCGCGCACCTCGGGCGACTGCACGATGCGCACGATCTCGCGATTGTAGCGGTCGATGATCGGCCTGGGCGTGCCCGCCGGCGCGAGAAAGCCGATCCACGACAGCGCCACGAAATCCGGGAAGCCCTGCTCGATCATCGTCGGCACGTCGGGCGTGAGCGGGAAGCGCTTGGGGCCGGTGGAGGCGATGGCGCGCAGCTTGCCCTGCTGCATGAATTGCATGACGTTACCGGGCACGAAGAACCCGGCCTGCACCTGGCCGCCGAGGATGTCGACCACCGCCGGCTGCGAGCCCTTGTACGGCACGTGCACGACGTCGACGTGCGCTGCACTCTTCAGCATCTCCATGGTCAGGTGCGACGCGCTGCCCACGGACACCGAGGCGTACGACAGCCGGCCCGGCTCCGCCTTGGCGAGCGCCACGAATTCCGCCACGTTCTTCACCGGCACGCTCGGATTCACGACCAGGAACTGCGGCGACGTCACCGCCAGCGTGATCGGGACGAGGTCCTTCACCGGGTCGTACGGCAGCTTCGAGAAGAGGTTCTGGTTGACCACCAGCGGACCGTTGAAGCCAACGAGCAGCGTCTGGCCGTCCGGTGCCGACTTGGCGACGTAATCGGCACCGATGTTGCCGCCCGCGCCGCCCTTGTCCTCGACGATCACCGGTTGACCGAGCGCCTTGCTCAGCTCCGGCTGCACGATGCGCGCGAGCGCGTCGACCGTGCTGCCCGGCAGCGGCACGATGATGTGCACGGGCTTGGTGGGCGACCAGTCGTCGGCGGCGAATACGGGCGACGGCGACGCGAGCGCAGCCAGCGCGAAAGCGAGCGCGGACACCTGGCGGGCAATGGAAAGCGGCATGTGAAGTCTCCGGAACGTCTGCATCAGATCGAATACACCGGCTGCGCGAGCCCGTCGGCCAGGTGCTCCCGGGCCCATTCCTGCGGCTTCGCCGCGCGGTCGAGCAGCACGCCTGCAGCACGCACACGCTGCTTGTCGGCATCCAGCGCAGGCGGCTCGGCGCCTTCGGCAAGACCGGTGGCCGCTTCGTAGAGCATGCGTCGCGCCATCACGATCGCGCGGTCGGTGGGCAGCAGCTTCTCGTTGGCGTGGTTCTGGATCGGACCCATGCTCTCCTGCAGCGACGCGTCCTGGATGGAAATGCCGAACACGCCGGAGAACGCGCGTTTGTCCTTCTGCGCTCGCCGGTCGATCAGGTAATCGTTGTCGCGGTTGGCCTTCGGCCGGAAGCTGCCGGGCTCGTACTCGCAGTGAATGCCCTTGCCGGCCGCCATGTGCGCCCGCTCGTCCGCATCGAGCGGCTTGTCCGGACGCCAGTTGATGCTCCACGCCCAGCAGTGGTGGTCGTCGATCGGCACCCACACGTGGCCGCCGAGCGCGTGCTCCCCGAACGGCGGGATCAGCGTGAACCACGGGAAGAGCCACTGCGTGATGCGCCAGTAGAAGGATCCGGGCTCGCCGTTGCGCCGGCCGTAGAGCGTGAGGCCGTAATCCGTCTTCTCGATGTCGAACACCACGTTGCCGTCGGCCTTGATGTACTCGTTGGCCTTGGTGCCCTGGTGCATCGGATCGTGGTCGACCTCGTAGCGATGAACGTACGACACGTGGCTCGTGTCGATGCCGCCCTCCATCGCCTGGAGGTAATTGCATTCCTGCAGGCGCTTGGTCACGAACACGTGGCTCTGCGGCAAGCCGCACCACTCGACCTCCGGCGGCGGCGGGCGCTTGTCCGCGGGGCCCATGTACGCCCAAACGACGCCCGCGCGCTCGATGCACGGATACGCCTTGATGCCCATGTGCGCGCACGCCTGCGGCGCGGACGGCACCTCGACACAGCGCCCGTCGCGCGCGAACTTGAGACCGTGGTACGCGCAGCGGATGCCGTTTTCCTCGTTGCGGCCGAAGTAGAGCGACACGCCGCGATGCGAGCAGAACTCGTCGATGAGCCCGACCTCTCCCGCACTATCCCGGAAGGCGAGCAGCTTCTCGCCCATGATCTGCACGCGCACCTGCGGCCCGTCGGGCTCGGCGATCTCGCTCGCCAGGAGCACCGGCACCCAGTAGCGGCGCAACAAATTGCCCATCGGCGTCCCCGGTCCCGCATAGACGAGGACGTCCGCCATTGCCTTGTTCATGTTTCGCGCTTCCTCCGCGACAAAGACGTCTGCGTTGCCAATTGTACGCGCGCGGGGCTGCCTTCGCGGCCCGCCGGACAGCGGTCGCTTGGCACGATCGTTGACAAAGTCAACTATCTCGTGGAACAGTACGCCGCATGGTCCGGCACACCGCGGCAGACGAAGCGCGCATCGCGGCGGTGCGCGGGTTCAACCGCTTCTACACGCAGCGCATCGGCGTGCTCAAGCGGCGGATGTACGGCAGTCCGCTGTCGCTCGCCGAAGTGCGCGTGCTCTACGAGCTCGCGCATCGCGCCGACGCCACGGCCGGCGCGCTGGCCGACGAGCTCGACCTCGACCGCGGGTATCTCAGCCGCATCCTGCAGGGCTTCGAGCGCGACGGCCTCTTGCGGCGCAGCCGCTCGGCCGACGACGGCCGGCAGAGTCACCTCGCGCTGACGACCAAGGGTCGCAAGGCCTTTGCGCCGCTCGACCGTGCATCGCACGACGAAGTGGCGCGGCTCCTCGCCCACCTGCACACGCCCGACGCCCAGCGCCTGGTCGACAGCATGGCGGCCATCGAGCGGCTGCTCGCAGGAGCGCCGCAGACGCCACCCACGGTCACGCTGCGCACCCACCAGCCCGGCGACATCGGCTGGGTGATCGAGCGGCACGGCACGCTCTACGCGCAGGAATACGGCTGGGACGAAAGGTTCGAGGCGCTCGTCGCCAAGATCGCCGCGCAGTTCATCGAGCGCTTCGACGCAGGCTGCGAGCGCTGCTGGATCGCGGAGCGCGATGGCGAGCGTGTCGGCTCCGTCTTCGTCGTGCGCCGCTCGGCCAGGGTGGCACAGCTGCGGCTGCTGCTGGTCGAGCCGTCGGCGCGGGGCCACGGGATCGGCGCGCGCCTGGTCGACCAGTGTCTCGACTTTGCGCAGGCGGTCGGGTATCGCCGCATGATGCTGTGGACCAACGGCGGGCTGGACGCCGCTCGCGCGATCTACGAGGCACGCGGCTTTCGCCTCACCAGGGAAGAGCCGCACCACAGCTTCGGCCACGCGCTGGTCGGCCAGACCTTCGAGCGCGCGCTGTAGCGTTTTGGCCGGTTGGCGGACGCGAGCGCCGCAAGGGGTGGTGGCAACGGTAGAATCGGCGCTTCCCCGTTCACGAGGTGACGCCATGCCGCTGTCCATCTACCAATCGTCGATCGTTCCCATCACCAGGGCGCTGCGCAACCTGCGCGGCATCGTCGAGAAGGGAGCCGCGCACGCGGCCGCACGCAAGATCGACGAAAGCGCGCTCGTGCACGCACGCCTCTTCCCCGACATGTTCGATTTCGCCGGGCAAGTGCAGATCGCCACCGACATGGCGCGTGCGGCCGCGGCCCGCCTGACTGCGCAGGAGCCGCTGAAGATCGAGGACAACGAGACGACGTTCGCGCAGCTCCTGGAGCGCATCGACCGCACGCTCGAGTACGTCAAGACCATCCCGGAGAGCGCATTCGAAGGCGCCGAATCGCGCACCATCACGCGGCCGGTGCGCGGCGAGCCGCACGCGTTCACCGCGCAGAACTACCTGCAGCAGTTCATCATGCCGAACCTGTATTTCCATTGCGCCACGGCGTACGGGCTCCTGCGCCACAACGGCGTGGAAATCGGCAAGGCCGACTTCATCGGCAAGCTCGACTAGGCCGCGCTTCGCCGCGCGGCCGGGCGCATCAATGCGCGTGGGCGTTGTAGATCCAGGCGAACGCTTCACCGCGCTTGGCGGTGGCGAAGCGCCGCACGTCGAGCGGCGTGAGCAGGCGCATGACTTCAGGCAGCGGCTCGATCCAGGGGTTGTCCGTGACGATGGCCACGCGGTCGACCTTGGGCAGGTGCTGGCGCACGAAGCGTACGTGCGCCGCCACCGCCTCCCAGTCGTCCCAGCCGGGGAAGCGCTCGAGCTCCACGAGCACGCCGCGCAGCTTGCCGTGCTCTTCGAGGTAGGCGTCGACCGTCAAGCCAAGGGACGCGAAGTCGTGCGCCTCGAGCGGGCCGCGCGGGCGCAGCTCGACGATGCCGGTTTCCTCGTTCAGGTGATACGCGAGCATGGATTCCCCCCAAGGGCGATGCAGCCACACGATGGCGCCGGCTGAGGATTCGAGCAGGATGATGCAAGCTTGGTTCCATCGAGCGTAACGCGCGGGGATTCCATGCCGTGTAGATTTTTCAAAATGCCCCCGCCGGACTATTCGCGATGCTGAGCGACGCCGATTGGCAGGCGCTGCGCGCAGCAGCACGCGCGGCGAGCGCGCATGCCCATTGCCCGTACAGCCGCTTCGCCGTCGGCGCCGCGGTGCGGGTCGCGGACGGTCGCATCTTCACGGGATGCAATGTCGAGAACGCCTCGTTCGGCCTGACGATCTGCGCCGAGCGCAACGCCGTCTTCCAGGCGGTGGCGGCGGGGGCGAAGGACGTGGTCGCGGTCGCGGTGTATACGCCGACCAGCCAGCCGGTATCGCCGTGCGGCGCCTGCCGCCAGGTGATTGCCGAATTCGGTCCCGCCGACGTCATGTCGTCGTGCGATGGTGAAACGACCAAGCGGTGGACCGCGGCGGAGCTGCTGCCCGACGCGTTCGGGCTGAAGGCGCGAGGTTAGGCGGGCCGCCATGAAACGGCCCTTTTGAGCGGTCCTTACCCCAGATTCGGCGCGAGCCTGCGCCGCGCTTCCGCCTCGCCCACACCCGTGCGCCGCGCGTAGTCGGCCAGCTGATCGGCGCCGATGCGGCCGACCGCGAAGTAGCGGGCGTCCGGATGCGCGAGATAGAACCCCGCCACCGATGCGGCCGGCCACATCGCGTAACTCTCGGTCACCGACATGCCGAGCTTGGCTGCCTGCAACAGCTCGAACAACGGCGCCTTCACCGAGTGGTCGGGACACGCCGGGTAGCCGGGCGCCGGACGGATGCCGCGATACCGCTCCGCGATGAGCGCCGCGTTGTCGAGCGCTTCGTCGCGCGCATAGCCCCACAGCTCGCGGCGCACCAGCCGGTGCAGCCATTCGGCGAACGCCTCGGCGAGACGATCGGCGAGCGCCTGCACGAGCAGCGCGGAGTAGTCGTCGTTCTTCTGCTTGAACTGCGCGACCTTGTCCTCGACGCCGATGCCGGCGGTCACCGCGAACGCGCCGACGTAATCGCGCAGCGAGCCGTCGCGCGGCGCCACGAAATCGGCGAGCGCGTAGTTGGGTTTGCCTTGAGGCCGCTCGTTCTGCTGGCGCAGGTTGGCCCACGTCAATGCGGGCGTGGCGCGCGACTCGTCGGTCCACAGCACGATGTCGTCGCCGACCGCGTTGGCAGGCCAGATGCCCGCAACGCCGTGCGCGGTGATCCAGCGGCCATCGATCATGCGCGCGAGCATCGCGCGGCCATCGGCGAGCAGCGCGCGCGCAGCGTCGCCCACGACCGCATCCTCGAGGATGCCCGGATACGCGCCCGCCAGTTCCCAGGCCTGGAAGAACGGGCCCCAGTCGATGAGCTGTGCGATCTCGGCCAGGTTGGCGTTACGAAACGGCCGCGGACCGAGGAATGCCGGAACCGGCGGCGTGTAGGCCGCCCAATCAGCGCGAAACGCGTTCGCCCGCGCCGCGGCGAGCGACACGAGCGTCGGGCCCTTCTTGCTCGCGTGCTGCACGCGGATCTTCTCGTAATCCTCCGCGATGCCGCGCACGTAGCCGTCACGCTGGTCCTGCGACAACAGGCTCGTGGTGACGCCGACTGCGCGCGACGCGTCGGGTACGTACACCGTCGGGCCTCCGGTGTAGTGCGGCGCGATCTTCACCGCGGTGTGCACGCGCGAGGTGGTGGCACCGCCGATGAGCAGCGGCAGCGTGAAGCCTTCGCGCGACAGCTCGCCGGCGACGTGCGCCATTTCCTCGAGCGACGGCGTGATGAGGCCGGACAGGCCGATGGCGTCGGCCGACATCTCGCGCGCCTTCGCGAGGATCTTCTGCGCCGGCACCATGACGCCGAGGTCGAACACCTCGAAATTGTTGCACTGGAGGACGACGCCGACGATATTCTTGCCGATGTCGTGGACGTCGCCCTTGACGGTCGCCATGACGATCCGTCCCTTGCTGCGCGCCACGCTGCCCGACGCCGCCTTCTCCGCCTCGATGAACGGGATGAGGTGCCCCACCGCCTGCTTCATCACGCGCGCGCTCTTGACGACCTGCGGCAGGAACATCTTGCCGGCGCCGAAGAGATCGCCGACGACGTTCATGCCGTCCATCAGCGGTCCTTCGATCACTTCGATCGGCTTGCCGCCGCGTGCCGCCACCGCAGCGCGCGCAGCCTCCGTGTCCTCGACGATGAACGTCGTGATGCCGCGCACCAGCGCGTGCGTGAGCCGCTCCTCCACCGGCGCGTCGCGCCAGCGCAGGTCTTCCTCCGTCTTGCGGCCCTGCTTCCTGTACGACTCCGCGAACGCGACCAGGCGCTCGGTCGCGTCGGCGCGCCGGTTCAGCACCACGTCTTCGACGCGCTCGCGCAGCTCCGGGTCGAGATCGTCGTACACGCCCAGCTGCCCGGCGTTGACGATGCCCATCGTCAGCCCCGCGCGGATCGCGTGATACAGGAACACCGTGTGGATCGCCTCGCGCACGGCGTCGTTGCCGCGGAAGCTGAACGACACGTTCGAGATGCCGCCCGACACGCGCGCATGCGGCAGGTTGGCGCGGATCCATGCAGTGGCGCGGATGAACTCCACCGCGTAATTGGCGTGCTCCTCGATGCCGGTGGCGATCGCGAACACGTTCGGGTCGATGATGATGTCCTCGGGCGGGAAGCGCACCGTGCCGACCAGCAGGTCGTAGGCGCGCTTGGCCACCGCGATGCGCCGCTCGTAGTTGTCGGCCTGGCCCTGCTCGTCGAACGACATCACCACGGCCGCGGCGCCGTAGCGCTTGACCAGCGTCGCCTGGCGGATGAACTCGGCCTCGCCTTCCTTCATCGAGATCGAGTTGACCACCGGCTTGCCCTGCACGCACTTGAGGCCCGCCTCGATCACCTCCCACTTCGACGAGTCGATCATCACCGGCACGCGGGCGATGTCCGGCTCGCTCGCGATCAGGTTGAGGAAGCGCACCATGGCGGCGCGCGAATCGAGCATCGCCTCGTCCATGTTGACGTCGATGATCTGCGCGCCGTTCTGCACCTGCTGGCGCGCGACCTCGACGGCGCCGGCGAAGTCGCCGGCCAGGATCATGCGCGCGAAGGCCTTCGAACCCGTGACGTTGGTGCGCTCGCCGATGTTGACGAACAGCGTGTCGTCGTCGATGTTGAGCGGCTCGAGGCCGGCCAGGCGCAGCGCACGCGCGCGCGGCGGTGCGCCGGGCGCGCGCGCGGTGCGCGGATCGGCGGCGGGCGTGGGCGCTAGGGAGGCGTCGGCCGCGCGCGTCATGCCGCCAGCGCCGCTGCGCGCTCGGACTCGGCGCCGGCGACCGACGGAGCGACCTTGCGCGGCGGCAGCGCGCGTACTGCATCCGAAATTGCGCGGATGTGGTCCGGCGTGGTGCCGCAGCAGCCACCGACCAGGTTCACGAACCCGCTTTGCGCGAATTCGCCCAGCAAGGCGGACGTTTGCGACGGCAGCTCGTCGTAGCCGGTGTCCGACATGGGATTGGGCAATCCCGCATTCGGATAGCACGAGATGAACGTGTCGGGCGCGACGCGCGACAGCTCTTCGATGTAGGGCCGCATCAGCGCGGCACCGAGTGCGCAGTTGAGGCCGACGGCGAGCGGCGCGACGTGGCGCACTGCGTTCCAGAATGCCTCGGGCGTTTGTCCCGACAGCGTGCGGCCGGATGCGTCGGTGATGGTGCCGGACACGATCACCGGCAGGCGCGCACCACGCGCGTCGAACAGCGACTCGATCGCGAACAGCGCGGCCTTGGCGTTCAGCGTGTCGAACACCGTCTCGACCAGCAGCAGGTCGGCGCCGCCATCGACGAGGCCTTCGGCCGCTTCGCGATACGCGGCGGCCAGCTCGTCGAAGCTCGTGCTGCGCGCGCCCGGGTCGTTGACGTCAGGTGAGATCGAGGCCGTGCGATTGGTGGGCCCCAGCGCACCGGCCACGAAGCGCGGCTTGTCGGGCGTGCGCGCGGTCCACGCGTCGGCCGCCTCGCGTGCGATGCGCGCGGCGGCTTCGTTCATCGCGCGCGCCTGGGCTTCCATGCGGTAGTCGGCCTGGGCGATGCGCGTCGCGCTGAAGGTGTTGGTCTCGATGATGTCAGCGCCCGCCTCGAGATACGCATCGTGGATCTGCCGCACGATGTCGGGCCGCGTGAGCACCAGCAGATCGTTGTCGCCGGCGAGCTCGTGCGCGTGGTCATGGAAAGGACCACGGAAATCCTGCTCGTGCAGGTGGCACTGCTGGATCATCGTGCCCATGGCGCCATCCAGCACCAGGATGCGGCGTCGCAAAAGGGCAGCGAGCTCTGCGGTACGGTCGGGTTGCATCGATCGGCGGTCTTGCATTCGACGCTGCGAAGACGCAAATTCTATCATCGGCGTCATGCCGACCGTCGGCCGGAGGCCTCCAGGCATGCGGCCGCGTGCAGTCGACGCCCCCTTTGCGCACCGTCCACCGTTGCGAGCCTCTCATGAAGCACCTCAAGCCCCGCGATGCGTTCGAATTCCTCACGCAGCATCCGCAGGCGGTCCTGATCGACTGCCGCAGCGAGATGGAATACCTGTTCGTCGGCCACCCGAAGGGGTCGCACCACGTCGCCTGGAACGACGGACCCGACTGGGACATCAATCCGCATTTCGTCGGCCAGGTGAAGAAGGTCGCGAGCATGAACCGCCCGGTGGTGCTGATCTGCCGCAGCGGACAACGTTCGATCGCTGCCGGCGTCGAGCTCGAGAAGGCCGGGTTCGCCGAGGTGTACAACGTGCTCGAAGGCTTCGAGGGTCCCCTCGACGATGCGCATCACCGCGGCACCGTGGGCGGCTGGCGCAAGGAAGGCCTGCCATGGGAGCAGACCTAGGCGCGTCGCAGGGCGGCGTACTGGGCGCGCTGTTCTACGATGCAGAGCGGCCTGCCGTCGACGACGATGAGCTGCACGCGTATGCGTCGCGGCTGCCCCGTGACGGTGGCAGCGTGCTCGACCTGCGCTGCGGCTCCGGCCGGTTGCTCGTGCCGCTGCTGCGCGCGGGCTACGTCGTGCATGGCATCGACCCTTCGGCTGCGCTGATCGACAGCTGCGCGGCGCGCGTGCGCGGAGCAGGTGCCAGTGCAACCCTCGTGCGCCAGTCGATGGACGATCTCAACCTTCCATTCCGCTATGCGGCGGCGTACGCAGCGGGTGGCGCCTTCCAGCGACTGACCGATCCCGTGGCGGCGCGCCGCGCGCTCGCGCGGGTGCGTGCGCATCTCGTGCCGCCCGGCGTGCTGTTCCTCGATCTGTTCGTGCCGTCCCCGGCAGCGCAACGCCTCGGCGCAGCGCTCGTCGAAGTGCGCACGGCGCGCCTCGCCGACGGCACGCGCATCGCGCTGCGCTCCGAGACCACCACCTATGCGGACGAGCGCATCGCGCGTACGCGCAACCGCTACGTGCATCGCCGCGGCACCGCGCATCTCGCCGAGGAGAGCGAGTCGGTGGCGATCACGTGGTATCCGCCCGAGGAGATGCGCGAGCTGGTCAACGACGCCGGCTTTCGCAGCGTCGACATCGCACCCGCGCCACGCGCAGCCGCCGAAGGCGAATCGTTCGCGGTGATCGCGCGCATCTAGCGCGCCCGGATGTCGTTCCCGCGAACGCGGGAATCCAGGGTCGTGCATTGATCGCCGGAACGGCGCTCCGTCACCAGCTGCCCGACGCGCCTCCGCCGCCGGAGCTGCCGCCCCCGCCGGAAAATCCGCCGCCGCCGCCTCCGCCGCCCGAAGACCAACTGCTGCCGCCGCCACCCGTGGACATGGTCCATCCGCCCACCGTCGCGGTGCCCTTGCGCTTGAGTTCGGTGCGCGCTTTTTCGTACCAGGGCTGGCGGGCGACGATCAGCTTGGCGAGCGGAAACGTGACGACGTACGTGCACAGCATGATCAGCGCGCCGCGCACGCCCACCACCATGATCGGGAACATCGCCCAGAACGGCACCAGGAAGAAATACAGGAACCATCCCATGCCGGGCGTCATGACGCCCACGACGGTGAACAAGCCGATGATGCCGAAGATGAATGCACCGAGCAGGATGCGCATCGGCCACGGCGGGAGGTCGGCCTCGTTGAAGAACTTGGTCGACCCGCTCGACGCGCTCGCGGGCGCATCGGCCGGGACTTGGGCCGTACCCTCGAGCACGCCGAGCACCGCGTCCACGCCGGCGGTCACGCCGCCGTCGAAATCTCCCGCCTTGAACGCGGGGGTCATCACATTGCGGATGATGCGGCCGGCCTGCGCGTCGGTGAGCGCGCCTTCGAGGCCGTAGCCCACTTCGATGCGCATCTTGTGGTCGGCCGGCACGACGATCATCAGCACGCCGTTGTCCTTGCCCTTCTGCCCGAGCTTCCACTGCTCGAATACGCTGGTGGCGAACGATTCGATCGACTCGTCGCCGATCGTGCGCACGGTCAGCACGACGATCTGGTCCGTCGTGCGCGCCTCGTGCGCCTTGAGCTTGCCGGCGAGCGCATCGCGCGTCGCGGGCTTGAGCATCTCGGCGTCGTCGACCACGCGACCGGACAGGTAAGGCACCTCGGCTGCGACGGCCGCCGAAGCGCACGTGAGCGCAAGCAGCAACGCGAGCGCGATCTTCATGCGCCGGTCGCCTCGATGGGCGCGTCCGCGGGCAGGCGGGTGCTGCCCAGCGCTGCGCTGAAGCCGCGGTCGCGCAACAATGCCTCGAGCCGGTCGAGCCCGCCCACGAGTGCTGCAGCGGGCTCGCCTTGCGCCAGCAGCGCGGTCGTCGCATCGACGACGGAGGACCATTCGGCTGGCGCGATGCGGCCGCGAAAGCCCCGGTCGGCGATGAGGTCGACCTTGCGCTCGAAGCGCGCGACCAGCATCAACACCGCCGTGCGCGCGGGCATCGACGCCAGGTCGTGGTCGAGGAACATCGATTCGGCGCATTGCCGCGTCTCGGTGTCGCGCCGTGCTGCATGCAGGAACAGCCGTCCGTACGCCGCAATGAAGACGGCGCATGCCGTGCTGACTGCGCCGGCGACGAGTACGGTCATGACATGGACGAGCGTTGCGGTCGCACCGACCCAGCTCGGCCGCCACGCATCCACCACGACCACCGCGAGCGCTGCGAGCGAAGCCGCCAGCGCGAACGCTTTCCACGCAATCTCGGGATAGGCGTCCGCGCGCGGCACCACCGCGGTGACGACGCGCACGCCGGTGGCGGCCTCGACGCGCGCGACGCGCGCGACGATCGCCTGCTTGTCCGCTTCGCTCAGCACCGATCCCTCCCTGAGACGGTCCCGTGCGGCGCCGAGGCGCCGCGGTGCGCCATTATCCGAGCGGCAGCTCCATGTAGAGCGTGCCGCCGAGCGGATTGTCGTAATACGCAGCGCAAGCACGAAAGCCGAGGCTCGCGTACAACGCGCGGGCGGCGTCCATCTGTGCGAGCGTGTCGAGCTTGACCAGGCGATACCCGCGGGCGCGCGCTTCATCGAGCGCTGTCTGGGCGAGCTCGCGGCCAAGGCCAGTGCCGCGCGCGGCATCGCGCACGTACAGTCGCTTGATCTCCGCGACGTCGTGCGTCGCCGCGCCCGTGGCATCGTGCGCCAGCGGCCGCAACGCGATGCATCCCTGCACGTCCGGCGCGCCGGCGAGCCACAGCCCGCCGCGCGGCGGCGCGTAGCTGCCGGGCAGCGTGGCGAGCTCGCGGTCGAAACCCTGGAAGCAGAGCGACACGCCGAGCCGCGCGGCGTATTCCTCGAACAGCGCGCGGGCCTGCGCGATGTCCTGCGGTGTAGCGGCCGCGCGGATCAGGTGGCGGGGCAAGGCCCCACCTTCACGTCGCTGCCGGCGTACTGGCCCTGCAGGTCCTTGAGGCGAGCGACGAGGCTCTGCTGCGGATCGCGGACGACGAGCATGGTCTGCGGCACCGGCTGGCCGCGCGGCTCGGCGCGCGCGTTGCGCACGCCCTGCGCTGCGAGCGCGTCTGCGCGGGCGCGCGCCGCCTGCTCGCTGCGGAACACGCCGAGCGAGATGGCGAAGGCCCCGCGGCCGGTGTCGATCACCGAAACGTCGGTCACGCCCTGGGCTTTGAGCTCGGCGGCGCGCCGGTCGGCCGCCGCACGATTGGCGAAGGGCGCGAGGTTGACCCACCACGCCCCGTCGACGTCGACGCGGCGCGTGGTCAGGAGGCGTCCAAGCTGCAGCGAGTCGAGATCCGCGACCGCGCGGGTGCGATCGGGATCGTTGAACGGTCCCCATTCCATGCACACGTCGGCCAGCGACGCGACCTTGGACGGTCCGAGCGCGGCCACCTGCTGCGGCGTGAGAACCGTGATCTTGTCCGGCCGCACCTGCTCGCGCAAGCGCACCGCCTCGCCGGCGCCGACGCTGTCGAGCCTCGTGTACGCGAAGAGCGTGATGTTGGCGAGCAGGAGGAGCAGGACGACCGTGCGCATGTGGGCTCGTGGGCGACGGCGCGCACGAGCTCGCGGTCGCGGCGGTCAGGCTTCCGCTTCGGACGCGAGCAGCAGCACGCCTTCGAGCACCAGATTATCCACGACCTCCAGCGGCCCGGACAGGTAGGGCGCCACCTCGTGCGCCGCCCCGCCCGACAAAAAGCACGTGATGCCGGACGAATCGTGGCCGACCTTGAGGCGCAAGAGCTCGATCGCGCCGCAGATCGCGTAGACCGTGCCGGAAAAGACGGCGTCGCTCGTCTCGGTCGGGAAGTGCGCGAACGTGCCTTGCGGCACCTTGAGGGCGGCCGTGTTGTCGGCCAGCGCCTGGATCATGAGGCGGATACCCGGGAGGATGAGGCCGCCCAGGAAGACGCCGTCGGTGTCGAGCGTGTCGATCGTGACCGCCGTGCCGGCATTCACGACGATGCACGCGGACGTGGCGCCCCCGCGTGCCAGCGCGCGCCTGCGCGCGGCGACGAGCGAGGCCCAGCGATCCGGGCCGAGCTGGGTGGGCCGGGCGTAGCGATTGGTGACCCCGGCCGCGGCCGGGGTCGCATGGAGCCATTCCATCGGCAGGCGCCAGCGCGTCAGCTGGCCTTCGACGCGCACGCGCGCGGCCTCGCCCGCGACGTTGACACCCACCGCGCGCACCGGGCGCGGCAGGTTCTGCCAGTCACGCAGCGCGAGCGTGCCGATGTCCGCGTTGGGCAGCACGCCCTGCGCGAGCCATCCGCGCGGGTCGTAGAGCGCCCATTTCATGCGACTGTTCCCGACGTCGACGACCAGCACCATGGCGTGAGCAGCGGGCGCGCGGCGGCGGGCGAGACCGTGCGTCGGCGCGCCGCGAGCCTGCTTGGAAGGGCCGCGTCAGGCGCGGCGCAGCGAGATTTCGCCTGCGAGGAAACGCGCGCGGCGCGGACCGTCGGCGAGCACGAGCGCGCCCGTGCTGTCGACCCCGGCCACCGTGCCCTTGACGCTCGCGCCGTCGGGCAGCAGCAGCTTCACGAGCTTGCCCTGGTAGGCGTGGCGGCGCTGCCATTCGGCGGCGAACGGCGCGAAGCCATGCTCGCCATAGGTCGCGAGCGTTTCGGCGAGCTCGGAGACCAGCCGTGCGAGCAGCTGGTTGCGATCGATCGGCGGCGCGCCGCGGCCGGCAACCGCGGTGAGGTCGCTGACCGGCTGCGCGATGTCGCGCTTCATGCTGGCCGGCAGGCGCACGTTCAGGCCGACGCCCACCACCACGGTGGACGGTCCGAGCGAGTCGCCGTTGAGCTCGACGAGGATCCCGCCCACCTTGAGGTGGCGATAAATGAGGTCGTTCGGCCACTTGAGCTCGACGCCGTCGAGACCCTGTGCTTCGAGCGCGCGGATGACCGCGACGCCGACCGCGAGCGAAAGGCCGGCCAGGTAGCCGGCGCCATGCTCGTAGCGCCAGCCCAGCGAGAACGTGAGGCTGCCCCCCGCCACGGCGGTCCAGATCCGACCGCGCCGCCCGCGGCCCGCGGTTTGCCATTCGGCCGCCAGCAGCGCGCCATGGATGTCCCGGCGCGACGCGCGCCGGAGCAGCTCCGACGAGGTGGAATCCACCTGGTCGAGCACCTCCACCGCGAGCGGCGGACGGGTGGGAATGAGCGGGATGGCGTTGGCCGGCAGCGCGAGGTCGTCGTCGTTGGCGGCAGGCAGCAGCGGCGCCTTGGCGTCGCCCGGCAGGACGTCGACGCCGATGGCGCGCAGGGCGTCCCGCAGCGATTCGGCTTCGAGGAAGTCCGGCGTGGCGAGCAGGCGATAGCCGCGACCGCGGACGCGTTCGAGCGCGAGCCCGGCCGTCTCGGCCTGCTTGAGGAGCTGCGACACACGGGCGCGCGTGAGCCCGACCGTTGCCGCGAGGTCTTCGCCGGAATGGAAGGCGCCATCCGAAAGCTGGCGCAAGAGCGAGAAACTAAGAGGAGTAAGCACTAACCATCACCCCTGGCGGAAGCCACCGATTCTAGCCGATCGGACGCCCGAATGCACCTGTTTCAGACTGTTTTTTGCAGCGCACCACCGGACCCATAACGCCCTTTGGATGTGCGGGCGCGGGTTCCGTTCTCAATGGGGACGGAAAAATTGACCGGCCCGGTCAAGCCGTGGCCGCGGCCAGGATCGCGCGCTCCTTGACGCCGTCGAGCACGTGCTTCCATGCGCCGGCGTTGTCGCGGGTCGCGAGCCACGCAGCGGTATCAGCGATGGTGGTCGTCAAGGGCCGTGGCACGAGCCCGGCGTGGGCGGCGCGGCGGCAGTCGAATTCCATGAAGCCGCGGCTGTCCGGGTCGTTGGCGGGAATCCACAGCGGCAATTCGACCCAGGGCTGCACCCCATGCGCAAGGACGACGCGCTCGTCCACCCACACGGGCTCGGGCATCGGTCCCGGTACGCTGCGCAAGGCGTCGACGACATCGCGCATGGTCCACTGGTTGGCGTTGCTGCACGCGTTGTAGACGCCGGAGCGGTCGGTTTCGAGCAGGTCGAGCATGAACGAGGCCAGGTCGCGGGCGTCGATGAACTGCACGGGCCGCTCGCGTGGACCGGGCACGAGCGCCCGCGGACCGCGCTCGCCCAGCAGGTCCGGGTGGCGAAAGCGCGCAACCCAGTAGCCGAAGCGGTCGGTGGCGTCGTACGGGCCGACGATCAGCCCCGGCCGCACGATCGTCGCGCGCAGGCCGAAGCGTGCGCGCACCGCGTCCTCGCACGCCGCCTTCAGCGCCCCGTAGTTGGGCAGGATGTCCTCGGTGTCAGGATCGGCAAGCGTGGCGACGGGGGCGTTCTCGTCGAGCCCCGGGCGGTCGGCCCGTGCGTACACCGAAAGCGACGAGACGAAGAGGTAGCGCCGCGCACGCTGCGCCAGCAGGTCCGCACCCGCGGCCACGATGCGGGGAACGTAGCCCGACGTGTCGATGACCGCATCCCATGTTCCTTCGGCCAATGCCGCAGGACCGGGCGGCTTGAAGGGATCGCGATCGCCCACGAGCGCCCGCACGCGCGTGCCCCATGGCACCGGCAGCTGTCCGCGGGTGAACACGGTCACCGCATGACCGCGCACGAGCGCCGCATCGACGACGTGGCGGCCGAGGAAGCGCGTGCCGCCGAGAAGCAGCAGATTCATGGCGCGGCCATGCGCGCGAGGAGGGCTGCGTGCAGCGCCGGGTCGCCGCAGGCGAGCACGTCGCCTCCCCCGTCGCACGGTCCGCCGCGCCAGTCGGTGACCACGCCGCCCGCGCTTTCGATCAGCGGGATCAGCGACTGGATGTCGTACGGCTGCAGCCCCGTCTCGATCACGATGTCCACCAGCCCCATCGCCAGCTGGGTGTAGCAGTAACAATCGCCGCCATAGCGCACCAGGCGGGCGCCGTCCGTCGCGATCGCATACGCGGCCTGCTGCCGGGGCGACTCGAAATGGCGCGGATCGGTGGTCGCGACGATCGCGTCCTGCACCCGCGCGCAAGCTCGCGTGAACAGGCGCCGGCGCGCATCGCCGCGCCGCCATTGCGCGACCGCGGGCCCGCCGACGAACGTCTCGCCCACGAACGGCTGGTGGGTGACGCCGATCACCGGACGCATCCCGTCGTGCAGCGCAATGAGCGTGGCCCAGTGCAGCTGCCCGAGGATGAAGCTGCGCGTGCCGTCGATGGGGTCGATTACCCACGTGTAGCGCTCGCGACCGGCCTCGCGGCCCTGCTCCTCGCCGTGAATGCCGTGCGCGGGATACGCGCGCTTGATCATGGCGCGGATGACGGACTCCGCCGCCCGGTCGGCCTCGGTGACCGGATCGAAGCCACGGCCGCCGGCCTTGTCGTCCACCGTGATCGGTGCGCGGAAGTGCGGGAGGATCGCCGCCCCCGCGGCCACGGCAGCATCGCAGGCGAACGCGATGTACGCGTCGCGCGCCGCAGGCGTCATGCGGCTCCGACGATGCGCACGCCCGCGAGCTTCTCCTGCGCCTCGATCAGCGACGGGACGTACTTGTCGCCCAGCCCCATCGCGTTGGCCGTGACGAGGCTCTGGTGCACGGCCTCGCCGATGAGCGAGGGAATCATCATCGACTCGGTGAAGTGCGTGTAGTAGCGCAGGTCCTTGGCCGCATTGGTCAGCGAGAACTTGAGCCCGGTCAGATCGCCGCTTTCCAGCATGCGGCCCACCAGCAGCTGGAACAGGCCGGAGTTCACCGCGCCGGCCGAGATCACCTGGTGCAGCTTGCGGATCGACAGGCCCGATTTAGCCGCCGCGGCGCACGCCTCGGCAGTGGCCGTGCAGATCGCCTGCGCGATGAAATTGTTGATGAGCTTGAGGATGTGCCCGTGGCCCGGCGGGCCCGCGTGGATGATGTTCTCGCAGAAGGCGCCGAGCACGGGCGAGATCTCGGCGAACGTCGCGTCGTCCGCGCCGACCATGATGTTGAGCTTGCCTGCTTCGGCCTCGACCGGCGTGCGCGCGAGCGGCGCGTCGACGAAGCGCACGCCTTTTTGCGCGAGCGCTTCGCGCGTGCGGGTCGTGGTCGCCGGCTCGCTGGTCGACGTGTCGACGATCATGAGGCCTTGCCGCGCGCCGGCGGCCAGGCCGTCCGCTCCGAACACGACCTCCTCGACCTGCGGTGCTCCGGTGACGCAGAGGAACACGATGTCGGACGCCCGCGCGAGCTCCGCGTACGAGGCCGCCTCCTTCGCACCCGCAGCCAGGAGATCCTCGGCGGGCTTGCGGTTGCGATGCACGCGCAACGTCAGCGGATAGCCCTTGGCGACGAGGTTCTTGGCGATGCCATGGCCCATGAGGCCGATGCCGACGAAGCCGATGCGTGGTTGTTCCATCGAAGCGTTCCTTTTGAAGTGCGTGGCTAGTCCACGGTGACGGGATCGGGCAGCACGATCTGCGCCCGGCGTCGCTCGTGCAGGGTGATGAGAAGGCCGCTGAAGGCGATCACGGCCATTCCCACGAGCGTATATGCATCGGGAAATTCGGCATACGCGAACCAGCCGAGCAGCGTGGCCCACACGAGCTGCATGTAGGTGAAGGGCGTGAGCGCGGACGCGGGGGCATGGCGGAATGCCAGGATGAACAGGAAGTGTCCGCCGGTGCCGAGCAGGCCGCCCAGCACGATCAGCACGACGTGCTGCCACGGCATGGCGGACGGCCACTCGAAT
Organism: Casimicrobiaceae bacterium; assembly: GCA_035475895.1. Taxonomy (GTDB): domain Bacteria; phylum Pseudomonadota; class Gammaproteobacteria; order Burkholderiales; family Casimicrobiaceae; genus VBCG01. The sequence continues at coordinate 31,898 of DATILY010000108.1, forward strand.
GCGGGCGCAAGGATCGACATGACCAGCGTGCCGAGCAGCGCCGGATAGAACAGCAGCACGCGCGGGTCCTCGCCTGCCAGCATGCGCGTGAGGATCTGGTAGAGCGCGTAGCAGCAGGCCGCGCCGATGGCGAACAGCGACCCGCCGTGGAACACCTCGCTGCCCGGCTTGACGATGAGCAGCATGCCGGCAATGCCGGCGACGACGAAGGCGATGCGCGCGCTCGTCATGCGCTCGCGCAGGAGGAAGACGGCCAGCAGCACCACGAGCACGGGGGTGGAGTAGTTGATCGCCGTGGCGTCGGCGAGCGGCAGCAGGTGCAATGCGTTGACGAACAGCAGCGAGGAGAGCAACAGCAGGCAGCCGCGGACGAGCTGCAGCGGCAGGTGACGCGTATGGAGCAGCGACAGTCGCATCGACGGCCCCAGCCAGATCAGCATGGCGAGCAGCTGCACCAGATAGCGTGCCCACACGAGCATCGGAACCGGATACAGGCTCGTCGTGAACTTCGTGATGGTGTCGAGCAGCGTGAAGCAGAGCACCGATCCCATGATCAGGAACACTGCCGATGTCGGGACTTGGGCGTGACGCACGCGCGCTCCCATCGGCAGGACGGGCCGACGCGACGCGATTCTAGCGCGCACGCGCATGCGACAGGGGCGGCGCCGCCGACCGGCCGGAACGGGCGCGCCGCGGCGGCGGCCCGACCGAGCCCCGCAAATCGAGGCTCGCGGCAAGGACGAACCGCTGCGGCCGCGCGGGCCGGCCGTCCATCCTGGCGAGGAGCACCTGCCACGCGCGCTCGGCGAGCGCCGTGGTGGGCGGACGCACCACCGACAGGGGCGGGGTCAGGACGTCGGCCCAGGCCGGTGCGTCGAACGCGAGCAGGGAGACGTCGTCGGGACAGCGAAGGCCCAGGACGCGCAGGTTGCGCAGCACCGCGAGCGCCAGGTCGCTGTTGCTCGCGACCAGCGCGGTTGGCCTCCGCGCGCCGCGCAGCTGTTGCGCGAAGGCGCGCCCGAAGACGGTGTCGTCCGGATCGCGCACGAGCACGTCGGCGTGGGCGCCCCGCACGCCCGCCGCCGCGGCGCGGAAGCCGGCGATGCGCTCGCGCGTCGTCACCAGGCTGGGATGGCGCACGAGGAACAGGAGCTTGCGATGGCCGGCGCGCAACAGCGCCGCCGTCGCCTCCGCCATCGCGCCGCGGTCGTCGAGCGTGACGTAGTCGAAGCGCTGGTCCGCCGCGGCGCGGTCCACCATCACCGCCGGCACGCCGGCGCCGGCGATGGCGTCGAACGTCGCGCGCGCGTCGGCGCAGGGCACCACCACCAGTCCGTCGACCTGGCGGGCGATGAGCGCGCGCACCCGGCGCAGCTCGAGCGCGGGATCGTGGCGCGACAGCACCTGCATGAGCTCGTAACCCTGCGCCGCTGCGATCGTCTCGAACGCTTCGAGCAGCGCCGCGAAGTAGGCGTTGGACGACAGCGGCAGGCACAGCCCCACGACGCGCGAGCGTTGGCGCCGCAGGCTCTGCGCCAGGCCGTTGGGCACGTACCCGAGGCGCTCGATGGCCGCATCCACGTTGGCGCGCCGCGCGGCGCTCACGTTGGCGCGGCCATTGAGCACGTTCGACGCGGTGCCCAGCGACACGCCGGCCACGCGCGCGACGTCGAGGATGGTGGGCCGCGCGTCGGCTGCAGCGCGCGACGCGCGGGCCCGGGCGGCCGGGCGTTTGGACGGAAGTGGCATGGCGGACTTGCGGGGCGAGCCCGCAGCGGAGTATCGTTGAATCCATGAAAGGTTTCAATCGGGGCCACCGGCCGAAGGCTTGACGCTCGATGCGCATCACCCGCATTACCACGCACAAGTACTGGGTCGACTGGTGCAACTGGCTCTTCGTGCGCATCGACACGGATGAAGGCCTCACGGGCTGGGGCGAGGGCTCGCTGCACGGCGCGCTCGAATCGGTGGAGTCCGCGATCCGCGAATTCACGCCGCATCTCGTCGGCCAGGATCCCGGCGGTCCCGAGCGGCATTGGCAACGGCTCTACAACGCCTGGCGCTGGCGCGGCGGCGCGGTGTTCCAGACGGCGCTTGCGGCGCTGGACATCGCGTTGTGGGACCTCGAAGGCAAGCGGCTCGGCGTGCCGGTCGCGCGCCTGCTCGGCGGCGCGCAGCGCACGTCGCTCAAGGGCTACGCGAGCCACTGGCTGCAGGGCGCCGACACGCCGGAAAAAGCCCATGCCGGGGCGCGGGAAGCCGTGCGGCGCGGATTCTCGGCGTTCAAGTGCCGCCCGTTCTCGTACGAAGGGCTGCGCAGCAACGAAGCGGCCGAGATGCGCAAGGCCGCCGCGCTCATCGAAGCCGCGCGCGACGGCGCCGGGCCCGATGTCGAGATCTTCATCGAGTGCAGCGAGTTCCTGTCGCCGCGCTCGGCGGTCCTGCTCGACCGCGCGCTCGCCCCGTTCCGCCCGGGCTGGTTCGAGGAGCCCGTTCCGTTCGAGAACGGCAAGGCGATGGCGCAGCTGCAGCGCGACATCGCCACGCCGATCGCCACGGGCGAGCGCCTGCTGTCGCGCTTCGAATACCGCGAGCTGCTGGAGAACGCCGGCTGCCGCATCATCCAGCCCGACCTCATGCACGCAGGCGGCTTCACCGAGATCCGCAAGATCGCCGCGTTGGCGGACATGTATTACGTGCCCGTCGCGCCGCACAACCCCGGCGGGCCGATCTGCACGGCGGCGGCAATGCATCTTGCCGCCGCGATTCCCAACTTCTACATCCTCGAGCAGATGGAGCCGCAGCGCGCGTTGCGCGACGCCGTGTCCACCGTCCCGATCCGCTTCGACCACGGCGCGTTCCTGCTGCCCGAAGGCCCGGGACTGGGCATCGAGCCCAACCTCGAAGCGCTCGAGGACATGACCTTTCGCCCGCAACCGCGCACCGAGCGCGCGGGTTCGTTGTACTTCTAGGAGGAAATCATCATGAGCCCGCTCCGCTCGCGCGCAGCGTTCGTCGCCGTGGTCGCGCTCGGCTTCGCCGGTGCGTCCGCCGCACAGCAACCGATCGTGCTGCAATGGCAGACGGCCAATCTCACCGAAAGCCAGTACGAGCCCATCTGGAAGCGGACGATCGCCGAGTTCGAAGCGGCCAATCCCGGCATCAAGGTCGAGCCCGTGCTCGTCGCGCGCAAGGATCACTGGACCAAGTTCGTCGCGGCCGCGCAGGCACGCAAGGCGCCGTGCATCGTCTCCGTGGATCTGACGACGGCCGCCTACAACGGCTACCTGATGCCGCTCGACAAGTACTGGAACGCCGAGCCGGCCAGCTATCGCAAGGCATGGTCCGACGACATGCTGAAGGCGATGAAGTGGAAGGGGCAGCTGTACGGCCTGCCGATCTGGGGCGGCACCTACGCGGAGATCTACAACCGCGATCTCGTCACCAAGGCCGGCCTCGATCCCGCCAAGCCGCCGAAGACCTTCGACGACTACATCGCATGGTCGAAGAAGCTGACCGGCAGCGATCACTGGGCTACCGCCGTGCTCGGCGGCAAGACCGACACCACCACGCGTGTGCTGCTCACCTGGATCTGGGCCAACGGGGGCGAAGCGTTCAACGCGGACATGACGGAATCGACCTTCGCCAAGGACCCGAAGAGCCTCGCCGCGATCAAGACGTATCTGGGGCTGGTCAAGGCCGGCCTCGCAGCGCCGGCGCCGACCACCACCAACTACCTCGAGCAGACCAACCTGTACGCGCAGGGCAAGATCGCGACGATGCGCAACGCCTACTGGGCGATCGCGAAAGTGGTCGGCGACAACCCGTCGATGAACGGGAAGTCGTTCGTGGCACCGATCCCGGCCAACGTGCCGAACGCCCCGACGCTCGCGACGGTGACCGCGTCGAGCATCTCGTCATCGTGTCCCAATCCGGACGCTGCGTGGAAGTTCATCAAGTTCGACGCCGAGAAGAAGTGGGCGATCGAGCGCGCCAAGGTGGCCAACTGGATGCCGCTGCGCAACGACCTGGCCGACGATCCCGCGATCAAGGCCGATCCGATGCTCGCGCAGTTCGTGCAGATCGGCACCAATGCGCGCAGCTATCCGCTGCCGCATCCGCTGTGGGCCGACATTGCGGCCAACGACGTCGTCGACGCAGTGCAAAAGGCGCTGCTCGCCCCCGAGAAGACGGACGACATCTTCCGCGAGCTCGATGCACGCCTGAACAAGAAGCTCAAGGACATCTGAGCCGCCCGCGGGCCCTTCATGAACCCGATCCGCCGCGACGGGTCTGATCGGTCATGGTGCAGCGGACCAAAAGGGTGGTGCTTGCGCTCGCCATCGTCGCGGCGGTGCTGGCCGCGTTCATCCTGCTGTTCGACTGGAACCTGCTCAAGCCGTACGCGGAGCGCAAGGTGAGCGAGATCACCGGCCGCGAATTCCACATCCAGGGCAACCTGGGGGTCAAGCTCTCGCTCAACCCGCTGATCACGGCGGACCGCATCACGCTGGCCAACGCCGATTGGTCGCAAAAGCAGCCGATGGTCGAAGCCGACCAGGTGGCATTCCGCATCAACCTGTGGCGGCTGCTGCACCGGGATATCGACCTGCCCGAAGTCTCGGTGCGCGAACCGCACGTCGTGCTGGAGCGGCGGGCCGACGGGCGCAAGAACTGGGTGCTCAAGAACGGTGACGAGAAGCAGGGCACCCCTCCGCACATCGGACGCCTGACCCTCGAGCGGGGACGGCTCACGCTCGACGACGAGGCGCCCGACAATCACGTGGTGCTCGACGTGACGACCGAGCACGGCGCGGACGCCGGCAAGCTGCCCACGCGGTTCACCGCGAGCGGCACGATCAAGAGCCTCAAGTTCTCGGCGGCCGGACGCGGCGGGGACGTCTTCTCGCTCGCGGACAACACCACGCCGTTCCCCCTCGCCGGTGAAGCCCAGCTCGGGACCACGCACGCCAAGGTCGAGGGCACCATCACGGGCATCGCCGTACTGTCCGCGCTCGATGTCGACCTCGACCTGCGCGGAGACGATTTGTCGCTGCTCTACCCCACGATCGGCCTGGCGCTCATCCCCTCGCCGCCTTATCGGCTGCAGGGCCGACTGGTGCATTCCGGGCAATCGTGGGAGTTCCGCAAGTTCGCGGGCAAGGTCGGCGACAGCGATCTCGCAGGCGACCTCACCTTCGAGACCCGCGAGCCGCGCTCCAAGCTGAGTGCCAACCTCACGTCCCGGGTGCTCGACATGCGCGACCTGCAGGGATTCATCGGACCGCGCCGCGGCGCCAAGCCCGAGGAGCCGCCGGCCGAAAAGCAGCAGAAAGCGGCGAACGTCGAAGCGCAGAAGGACCGCCTGCTGCCCGACCAGGCGTTTCGCCTCGACCGCCTGCGCGCGATGGACGCCGACGTGAAGTTCGTCGGCCAGTCCGTCCGCAACAAGGACCTGCCGTTCGACAAGGTGAATGCGCACGTCAAGGTCGACAACGGCCTCATGACGCTCGACCCGCTGGACTTCGGCGTGGCCGGGGGAACGGTCGCGTCGCACATCACCATCGACGGGCGCAAGGACGTTCCGGCCGCGAGCGCCAAGGTCGACGCGACGCGGCTGCAGCTGCCGAAGCTGCTGCCGACGGTGAACCTCACCAAGACCAGTGTCGGCGCCATCGGCGGGCGCATGGATCTGGCAGGCCAGGGCAAGTCGCTCGGCGCCATGCTGGCGTCGTCCAACGGACGCCTCGCCATCGCGATGTCGTCGGGCGAGATCAGCAATACGCTGCTCGAGGTCATCGGCCTCGACGCGGGCGAGATCATGAAATTCCTGTTCGAGGGCGATCGCAATGTGCCGCTGCGCTGCGGCGTCGCCGACTTCGCGGTCAAGGACGGCGTGATGGACGCCGAGACGTTCGTGCTCGACACGACCGACACGATCGTCAGGGGTGAAGGGCAGATCAGCGTCGCGGACGAGACGATGGCCCTGAAATTCACTCCCGTGCCGAAGGATCCAAGCATCTTCGTGCTCCGCTCGCCCATCCACATCGAAGGCACGCTCAAGCATCCGAAGGTGCGGCCCGACAAGATGCTGTACGTGCGCATCGGCGCGGCGGTCGCCCTGGGCACGCTCAATCCGCTGGCCGCGCTGATACCTTTGATCGAGACCGGTCCGGGCAAGGATGCGAACTGCACGGCGCTGCTCGCCTCGGTGCGGCCGGCCGCCGAACGCGCGGGTCAGCCGGTCGCGGGCCAATCGAACAGGCGGCCGGTCGCGGGCAAGCGGAAATCACCACCGGTCGCGAGCAGCGAGAAGAACCGGGTCGCGCCTTGATGAGCCGCAGCGCGTGGGGCGGCCGCAACCGCCGCTACGGCTACGTCTTCATCGCCCCGGTGCTGCTGTTCCTCGCCGCGGTGATCGTGCTTCCCCTCGCGCATGCGTTCTGGACCAGCCTGCATCGCGTGCGCGGTCTCAATGCCACCTTCGTGGGCGTCGCCAACTACCAGCGCGCGCTCGGAGACGAAGCCTTCTGGCATTCACTGGGCGTCTCCCTGGTGTTCACCGGCACGTCGGTTGCGCTGCACCTGCTGCTCGGGCTCGCGCTCGCCCTGCTGCTCCACGAGCTGCGCGCATTGCGCACTGCGCTGCGCATCGCGTTTCTCACGCCGTGGATGATCGCTCCCGCGGTGGGCGCGACGATCTGGCTATGGCTGCTCGAGCCGCAGTTCGGGGTGGTGAACTATCTCCTGCGCGCATGGCACGTGGTGGCGCAGCCCGTCGCGTGGCTCGGTGAGCCCGCCACCGCGCTCGGCGCGGTCATCGCGGTGGACGTGTGGCGCGGCGTGCCGTTCGTCATGCTGCTCATGCTGGCGGGCTTGCAGACGATTCCACCGGAGCAATACGAGGCCGCGGCGATGGACGGGGCCGGCGCCACGCAGCGCTTTCGTTTCGTGACGTGGCCCAACCTGCGCTATCTCGTGGTCGTCGCGACCACGCTCGACATCATCAACACGATCCGGCACTACGACATCATCGGCGTCATGACGGCGGGCGGCCCTGCCGGCGGGACGGAGACGCTGCCTGTCCTGCTGTACAACACCGCCTTTCGCGCCAACCGCTTCGGCGACGCCGCGGCGATCGGCGTGCTCCTGCTCGTCGTGGTGCTCGCCTTCGCCATGGTGTACGTCAAGGTGGCGCGGCTGGACCGCGTCCAAGGCACGGGCCCATGAAGCGCGCGCACGCCGGCCGCCGCACGCTCCTGTGGGTCATCGCCATAGGCGCGCTCGTGGTGACGCTGTTTCCGTTCTACTGGATGCTGAACACCTCGCTCAAGCCTGCGCAGGAGGTCTTCGCCTCGCCGCCGACGTTCATCTCGGCGCACTGGTCGCTCGACGCGTACACCTCGCTCTTCGCCACGCGCCCGGTCGCGCGCTACTTCCTCAACAGCCTCGTGGTGGCCGCCGGAACGACCGTGCTGTCGGTGCTGCTCGCCGCACTGGCCGCCTACGGCGTGACGCGTTTCTTTCCGCGCGGCGCGATGCCCTTCGTGCTGTTCCTGCTGTTCACCAAGATGCTGCCCGAGACGCTGCTGATCATCCCGTACTTCCAGCTGATGTCCGACCTGGGGCTGCTCAACACGTACTGGGCGCTGATCCTGGCGTACTCGTCGTTCGCGCTGCCGTTCTCGGTCTGGATGCTGATCGGTTTCTTCCGCTCGATCCCGCGCGAGCTCGACGAAGCCGCACTGATCGATGGCGCCGGCGTGCTGCAGACCTTCCTTCGCGTCATCCTTCCCCTTGCACGGCCGGGTCTCGTCGCGGTCGCGCTCTTCACGTTCCTGATCGCCTGGAACTCGTACGTGTGGGCCCTGGTGCTCACGACGGACTCGTCGATGTTCGTGCTGTCCGTCGGCATCGCGAACATGGTGGGCGAATACCGCGTGCAATGGAACGAGCTGATGGCGGCGGCCGTGATTGCGGCGCTGCCCGTGATGGCGCTCTATTCCCTGCTCGAGCGGCACCTCGTCAACGCGATCACCGCGGGCGCGGTCAAGGGCTGATGCGCGGATGGGGCGCATAATGGTTGCCTCGGCTGCCGTCCTGCCCTCCGAAAGCTCCGCCATGTCCGCTCTTGCCCTCCTTCGTATTGCACGCGCGCTCGTGCTCGGCGTCGCGCTCGCCGTCGTCGCCACGGGCGTGCCGGCGCAAACACCACCCGTCGCGAAGAACCGCATCGTCGTGCAGGTGAGCGACGCCGATCCGGGCAAGTGGAACCTCACGCTGAACAACGCGCGCAATCTGCAGCAGGACCTGGGCGCCGCGAACGTCGAGATCGAGATCGTCGCTTACGGCCCCGGGATCAACATGCTCAAGGCCGAGTCGGTGGTGGGCAACCGCATCGGCGAGGCGCTCGGCAGCGGCGTCAAGGTGGTCGCCTGCGAGAACACGATGCGCAACGCCAAGCTGTCGAAGGACGACATGCTGAACGGCATCGGCTACGTCGGCGCCGGCGTGGTCGAGATCATGCAGCGCCAGCAGCAGGGCTGGGCCTACCTGCGCCCCTGACCCGACGGTCCGCTCGATGACCGCGCGCGCTGCCGATCCGCACGAGGCCTTGCGCGACGGCGTGCGCGCGCTGTGCGCCGATTTTCCCGACGAGTATTTCCGCAAGCTCGATCACGAGCGCGCCTATCCGGAGGCGTTCGTCGACGCACTGACCCGCGCCGGCTGGCTCGCCGCGCTGATTCCGCAGGAATACGGTGGTGCCGGTCTGGGGCTCACCGAAGCGTCGGTCATCATGGAGGAAATCAATCGTTGCGGCGCCAATGCGGGTGCCTGCCACGGCCAGATGTACAACATGGGCACGCTGCTGCGCCATGGCTCGGACGCGCAGAAGCGCGAGTACCTCCCGCGCATCGCACGCGGCGAGCTGCGCTTGCAGTCCATGGCGGTGACCGAGCCGTCCACCGGCACGGACACGACGAAGCTCAAGACGACGGCGGTGCGCCGCGGCGACCACTACGTCGTGAACGGCCAGAAGGTCTGGATCTCGCGCGTTCAGCATTCCGACCTCATGATCCTCCTCGCACGCACGACGCCCATCGCCGAAGTGCGGCGCAAGTCGGAAGGCCTGTCGCTGTTCCTCGTCGACCTGCGCGATGCGATCGGCCATGGCATGACCGTGCGGCCGATCGAGAACATGGTCAACCACGAGACCAACGAGCTGTTCTTCGACGAACTGGCCATTCCGGCCGCGAACCTGATCGGCGCCGAAGGGCAGGGTTTTCGCTACGTGCTCGACGGACTCAACGCCGAGCGAACGCTCATCGCGGCCGAATGCATCGGCGACGGCTACTGGTTCGTCGAGCGCGCCGTGGGCTACGCGAAGGAGCGGATCGTCTTCGACCGCCCGATCGGGCAGAACCAGGGCATCGCCTTTCCGCTCGCGGAGTCGTACATGGCCATCGAAGCGGCAAGCCTCATGCGCTTTCGCGCGTGCACGCTCTTCGACGCCCACCAGCCGTGCGGCGCCGAAGCGAACATGGCCAAGCACCTCGCGGCCAAGGCATCGTGGGATGCCGCGAACGCCTGCCTGCAGACGCACGGGGGCTTCGGCTTCGCACACGAATACGACGTGGAGCGGAAGTTCCGCGAGACGCGCCTCTACCAGGTGGCGCCGATCTCCACCAACCTCGTGCTCTCGTACGTCGCCGAGCACGTGCTCGGCCTGCCGCGCTCGTTCTGATGCGCCCGCTCGACGGCATCACGGTGCTGGCGCTGGAGCACGTCATCGCCGCGCCGTTTTGCACGCGCCAGCTCGCCGATCTCGGTGCGCGCGTGATCAAGGTGGAGCGGCCGGGCGGCGGAGACGTCGCGCGCGGCTACGACGAGCGCGTGCGCGGGCTCGCGTCGCACTTCGTGTGGACCAACCGCTCGAAGGAAAGCCTCACTGTCGACGTCAAGCATCCCGAAGGCGTCGAGATCCTCGGCAAGCTGCTCGCGCGCGCCGACGTGCTGGTGCAGAACCTCGCACCCGGCGCAGCCGCGCGCCTCGGGCTCGACTACGCGACGCTGCATCCGCGCCACCCGCGCCTGATCGTCTGCGACGTGTCCGGCTACGGCAGCGACGGCCCGTATCGCGACAAGAAGGCGTACGACCTCCTCATCCAGAGTGAATCCGGCTTCCTGTCGATCACCGGTACGCCGGCCGAGCCGGCCAAGGCGGGTTGCTCGATCGCCGACATCGCGGCCGGCATGTACGCGTACAGCTCGATCCTCGCCGCGCTGATCCAGCGCGACCGCACCGGGGAAGGTGCGCGCATCGACGTGTCGATGCTCGAGAGCATGGCCGAGTGGATGAGCTTTCCCATGTACTACGCGTTCGACGGCGCCGACCCGCCCGCGCGGAGCGGCGCAGCGCACGCGACGATCTATCCGTACGGTCCGTTCAAGGCAGGTGACGGCAACACCGTGATGCTCGGTCTGCAGAACGAGCGCGAATGGGTGATCTTCTGCGACAGGGTGCTCGGCCAGCCCGACCTTGCGCGCGATCCTGCGCTCGCGGGCAACGCGCGCCGCACGCTGGCGCGCGACAGGCTCAAGGCGATCATCGAGGCGGCCTTCGCCAGCATGACGGCCGAACAGGTGCTCGCGCGCCTCGACGCTGCGCAGATCGCCAATGCGCACGTCAACGACATGCACGGGCTGTGGCGCCATCCGCAGCTCGCGGCGCGCAACCGCTGGCGCGAAGTCGCATCGCCGGCCGGTCCGCTGCCTGCGCTCGTACCGCCCGGGCTTCCCGATGGCATGCCCGCGCGCATGGACGCGATTCCCGCGCTCGGCGAGCACACCGACGGCATCCTCGGCGAGCTCGGCTACGATGGAGCGGCGATCGCCCGCTTGCGCACGCAAGGCGCGGTCTGAGCAGCACCTGGCGCTCGCGCATGCACACGCTCGGTCCATGGCTCGCGCGCATGCAAAAGCGGCAGCGGCGCCTGGCACGGCGCTCGCGGCATGTCTGGCTCTCGCGCGCGCTGTGGAACCGACGGCTCGTGTTCCTGGCGGGCAGCGTCGTCGTAGGCCTCGTCGCGGTCGGCTTCGCGCTCACCGCGACGCTCGCCAATTCCACGCTGCATCGAATCCTCGATCGCTGGCCGTGGGCGCCGTTCGTGCTCGCACCCGCCGCATTCGCGGCGATCAGCTTCGTCGGCCGCCGCTTTTTCGACGGTGCGCAAGGCAGCGGCATTCCGCAGACCATCGCCGCGCTCAATCATGGCTCGGCGCCCCTGCGCGAGCATCTGCTGTCCCTGCGCGTGGCCGCTGCCAAGATCGGCTTCACCCTCGTCGGCCTCCTGTGCGGCGCGTCGATCGGTCGTGAAGGGCCCACCGTGCAGATCGGTGCGGCGATCATGCACGCGCTGTCCCGCGTCTCGTCGTTTCCGCACGAGGGCATGAAGCGCGGCCTGATCCTCGCAGGCGGTGCGGCGGGCGTCGCGGCCGCGTTCAATGCACCGCTCGCCGGAGTCGTGTTCGCCATCGAGGAAATGAGCCGCTCGTTTTCGCAGCGCACGAGCGGCATCGTGATCACCGCAGTCGTCGTCGCGGGCATCGTCTCGCTGGCACTCCTCGGCAACTATGCGTACTTCGGACAGACCAATGCGACGCTCGACCTCGGCGCCGCGTGGATCGCGGTGGCGCTGTGCGGCAGCGCGGGCGGCATCGCGGGCGGCATTTGCGCGCGCATGCTGGTGGCAGCGGGCACTTCGCTGCCGGGCACGCTGGGCCGCCTGCGCCGCGCACGGCCGACCGTCTTCGCCGCGGTGTGCGGGCTGTCGCTCGCGGTGCTCGGCGTGGCGTCGGGCAACACGATCTACGGCACCGGCTATGCGGAAACGCGGGCGATCATCGCCGGCGGCGGCGACATTCCCGCAACATTCGGCCTTCTGAAGCTCGCGGCGACCGTCGTCTCGTACGCCAGCGGCATTCCGGGCGGCATCTTCGCTCCGTCGCTGGCGATCGGCGCGGGGCTCGGGCAGGACATCGCCCTGCTGTTGCCTTCAGCGCCCGCCGCGGCCGTCGTGATCCTCGGCATGGTCGGGTTTTTTGCGGGCGTCGTGCAAGCGCCGATCACGGCCTTCGTCATCGTGATCGAGATGACGCGCGACACGGACATGGCGCTGCCGCTCATGGCGGTGGCGCTGATCGCGCATGGCTTTTCGCGGCTGATCTCGCCGCATCCGCTGTACAAGACGCTCGCCCGCGGATTCCGTCCGGCGGCGGTGACCCCGCCCGTGTCGAGCTAGCGCGGCGACGCGCCGTTGGAGCGGGTGAAGGGAATCGAACCCTCGTCGTAGGCTTGGGAAGCCTCTGCTCTACCATTGAGCTACACCCGCGGCAGCTCGATTCTACCGCGCTCGCGTCACGCTCGACGCACGCCGCGCGCCGCACCTGCATCTCGTTTCGCTTGCAGCCTCACTTGCCGCACGTCATGCCGGCGGCCGCCTCCTGCGTCGGCAGGGCGACGTCGAAGTCGAGCGTCCACGACGTCTTGCCGTGACTGCCGACCATGCGGCCGGACAACGCACCACCGGGCTCGACGTTGCCGCTCATGCGCTCGACCTTCAATTCCTTCGGCGCTTCGACGACCCACTGCATGCCGGCCAGCGGGGCCTTGGCGTGGGTCGTGTTGACGTCGACCGACCGCACCGCGGCAGGCGCTGCCTGCGCGCTGCCGCCGCCCGGGCAGAACATCGCGATCAGCTGCGTCCGCGGCTTGCCGTCCTTCTTGTCCTCGGCGTACGCCGATGCCTCGAATGCCGTGCGCTCGGCCGGCGTGATCGCCTCCTCGTTGAACCAGATGGCGACGCTGTGCTGGTCAGGAAGGACTGCGACGGCACAGCGGCTCGTGGTGAACGTGTTGCCGTCCATGGTGCCGCTTGCGGTGCAGCGATCCGGCCCGCGCGCCGCGGCGGGTGCCGCGCCGCGTGCCTGCGCGGCGGCGCCGCGCACCGGCATGGGACTGCCCGGCGTCCACGCGGATGCAAGCGATTGCGCCTCGCGCAGCTGCGCGGGGTCGAGCTGCGCGCGCATGGCATCCCGGTGCTCGACGTATTGCGCGTTGCCGCTGCGTGCGGCGATCGCGTAGCTCGCAAAGGCGAGGACCGGATCCTTCGCCACGCCCTCGCCGTTCTCGTACGCGATGCCCAGGGTGTACTGCGCGATGGCCAGGCCCTGGTCGGCCGCCTTGCGAAACCACGCCACCGCCTGTGCGTCGTCGCCGGCCACGCCGCTGCCTTTGGCGATCATCATGCCCAGGTTGTATTGCGCCGTGGCGCTGCCGTGCAGCGCCGCCTTCCGGAACCATTCGACCGCCTGTCCCGGATCCGCGCGCACCCCATCGCCGCCCGTGTAGATGACGCCCAGCTCGACCTGCGCGGCCTCGTGCCCCTGGGTTGCCGCCTTGCGCAGCCACCCAAGGGCCTGCAGCATGTCGCGCGGATAGCCCTTGCCGAACTCGTGCATCAGGCCGATCCGGTATTGCGCTTCGGCGTCGCCACGCTCGGCCGGACCCTGCAATTCACGCACTGCACCAGCGAAGTCGTTGAGCTTGAGCGCGTCCAGGCCTTCGGGAACGCCCGCAAGCGCACCGCCGGGGAGCAGTACGACCGCTGCGAGCCACAACGTGCGAGAACGCCACATGTCGATCCTCCCGCTCAGCGCCGACGTCAATCTACTCCGAACGAGGCGCCGCAAAAGCGGGCAGGCAGGTGAATAATCGGGACGCCGCGCCGATCAGGCCGAGTGCGGCGCGGCGAGGCCGCCGGTCTGAGGCGCGGAGCTCCAGACATCTGCCGCGCGCCGAACTCCTGGCGGCCGGGCGGCGGATCGTGACGCGTTTCCACCCGTCGGGGACGTAGAATCGGCCGACCGCGTCGTCGTGCTGCCGCCGACGGACTGCGGCACGGCCTCCGAGGATGCCCATGCTTGCGCCGACCGAGCTGTCCGTCTGCCGATTGGCGCGCGTCGCGCGCGCAGCGTGTCTCGCCTCGCTGCTCATGATGGCAGCCGCCGCTGTCCACGCCGCATCGTTCGCCTACATCGCCAATTACATGTCTGCAACGGTCTCGGTGGTCGACACGACCGGCAACCTCGTCGTCGCCACGATCGCGGTGGTGGCATTTCCTGACGGCGTGGCGATCAGCCCGGACGGCAGCCGCGTCTACGTCGACGGCGCGCTGAACGGCGATGTCTCCGTGATCGACGCTGCCACCAACACCGTGATATCGACCGTTCCCGGCATGAACGGTGGCGGACACGGCGGCGCGGCGATGGCGCCGAACGGCGCCAAGGTCTACATCGCCAACGCGTACAGGAACTCCGTCTCGGTGCTGGACACCACCACGAACACGATCGCGAAGACGATACCGGTCGGAACGTTTCCCTACGGCGTTGCGGTCAATCCGCGGCTGCCGCGGGTCTACGTCGCCAACAACAGCGCAGGCACCCTTTCGGTGATCGATACCTCGACCGACACCGTCATCGCAACGGTGCCAATGCCCTTCGGCCCTTACGCCATTGCCGTGGACCCAGGCGGCGCACGGGCGTACGTCGCCACCCAGATCGGCGACGTCGTTGTGCTCGATACCGCGACGAACGCGGTCGTCGACACTTTCCAGACCGGTTTCCTGAATATTTTCGGCATCGCCATCGCCCCGGACGGGTCGCGCCTCTACACTGCGAACTCGACTGCGAATTCGGTTGGCATCGTTTCGGCAACCACCGGCGCAGTGCTCGCGACCGTACCCACTGGCAACGCTCCATTCAGCGTTGGACTGAACCGCTCCGCTACGAGACTGTATGTGACCAACACACAGTCGAACGACGTCAGCGTCATCGATACCGCCACCAACAGCGTCGTTCGCACGATTCCGGTCGGCACGTTTCCAATGCCGGTCGGCCTGTTCGTCGGACCCGAGCTGGCGCCGCCGGCACCGGCACACCCGGTCCCGGCCAACGCGCCGTGGGCCATACTCGTTGGAGCGGGGATCGTGCTGGCCGCCGGCCTCGCGCGAAACGTCGCACGCGCGGCATGATGGATGGCAACAGCGCGTACATGGGGTAGGCGGCATCCCTGGCCTGCGCATTGAACGAGCCGCCCCAAGCACCGGCCGTGAATCTGGCGGACGAATTCCGCACGGTCCACGATGCGGAGCCCGTGGACGCGCAGGGCCGGCCGGCAATCAGCGAAGCCGATGTGCGCCTCGCGCACTTCGAAGCAGGCACGACCGCGCTGTGCCTGTCGGGAGGCGGCATTCGCAGCGCGAGCTTCTGCCTGGGCGTCGTCCAGGGCCTCGCCAAGCGCGGGCTGCTGTCCAAGTTCGACTACCTGTCCACCGTATCGGGCGGCGGTTACCTCGGCGGCATGCTCGCTGCATGGATGTATCGCGCGCCGGGCGGCGCAGCGGAGGTCGAGCAGGCGCTTGGCGCCGCCACCCGCGACGACGGTGGTCCTATCGCCGTCCTGCGCCGCTACGTGCGCTATCTCGCGCCGAAGCAGGGCTTCTTCTCGGTGGACACGTGGACGCTCGTCGCGACCTACGTGCGCAACTTCACGCTCAATGCGCTGATCTGGCTTCCCGCGCTTGGCCTCGCGCTCATCGGCCCGATGCTCGTCGGCAGCCTGGTCGACTGGGTGCGCATGGACATCGAGGCGACGGCGCGGCTGCGCACTGCCGCCATCATCGGGAGCGGCACCAGCGTGCTGGCCATCCTCGGTGCGATCTTCGCATTGCGGCGCGCGATCAGCGGTGCTGCGCGGCCGGATCCGCGCAAGCGCGCGGCCGGGTCGAGCGCCGCAATGCCGCCGTCGGGCGGTCCTGCAACCAACCGGCACGTGCAGCAGGCGCTGTGCGCCGGCGTGCTGCTGCTGAGCGCCTCGGCGTACTGGCTCGCCTTCGCCGATCCCGACGCGCTGTGGCAGCTCATCATCGCGACCGCGAACGAGCACCTGCCGCTGCTGCCGGTGTCATCGGCGACGCAGCCGCCCGTCGTGCTCGGCCTGTTGTACGTGGTGCCGCACGCTTACCTCGGCTTCGCGTATCGCAGCCCGTTGCTCGTGCGGCCCTTGCATCGGGCCGCGGTCGTGCTGGCCGGCGCGTTCGTGGGATTCGTGACCGGCTTCCTGGTGGGCTGGATCATGACCGCGCTTGCGCATCGCGGCGCGTTCGAGCTCAGCCTCGAGGGCTACCTGACGATCGCGCCGCCGGCGTTCCTGGCAGCGGTCGCGGTGGGCGAGATCCTGTTCGTCGGTGCGGTGAGCCGCTTCTCGACCGACTTCGACCGGGAATGGTGGGCGCGCGCCGGCGCATCCTCCAGCATCCTCTGCATCGCATGGGTGGCGCTGTGCAGCCTCGCGTTCTTCGGCCCCGTCGCGCTCGATGCGCTGCTCGATCATCCCATCGGCTTGCCGTCGTACTGGGTGACGGTGGGACTCGCCGGTGTGATCGCGCGCATGCTGTTGCGCGAGGAGTCGCCGACCGCGCGCGACGGCCAGCCGCGGCCCCGCGCCCGCATCGCCGAGCGCTCGGTCGACGCGGTGGCCGCCATTGCGATCGCCGCCGTGCTCGTCGGAATCGCGTGGCTCGTCACACGCGCGCTCGTCGACCTGTCGGCGTTCACCGGCACCATCGGTTGGCGCGCGGCGGCGCAGGACCTGCTCTATTCGATCGTCGACGTCGTGCTCGTGGGCGTCGTGCTCGGCGTCGTGGTGCTGCTGGCGGGGCTGTGCGTCGACGTCAACCGCTTCTCGCTGCACGGGATGTACCGCGACCGGCTGATCCGCACGTTCCTGGGCGCGTCGCGCGGCGCGTATGCGCGTCCGGCGCAAGGCAACGAAGCAGCCTACCCGGCGTACCCGCCCGACGACACCGAGCGCTACGCGGAGTCGCGCCAGTTCGAGCCCCGCACGCCCGACCCGTTCATCCAGTTCGACCGCGACGACAATCCGATCCTCCGCTGGCTGGCACCCAATCGCGCGCCGGTCGCCGACGTGCCGCCGAAGGCCCCGTTCCTGATCGTCAACGCCGCGCTCAACCTCGTTTCCGGGCGCAACCTCGCGTGGCAGGAGCGCAAGGCCGCGTCGTTCACGTTCACCCCGCTCGCGGTCGGCAGCCCGCTGCTCGGCTATCGGCGCAGCGTGGACTACGCCGGCGACGCGGGCGGCATCACGCTCGGCACGGCGATGGCGGTATCCGGCGCTGCCGTCTCGCCCAACGCGGGCGCGCTGTCATCGCCGGTGCGCACGTTTCTCATGACGCTGTGCAACGCCCGCCTGGGCTGGTGGCTCGGGCATCCGCGCGACCTCGAGCGCGTGCGGCGCACCGGACCGGCGTTCGCGGTGTATCCGCTGGTCAGCGAGCTGCTCGGACGCACCGACGACCAGCATCCCTGGCTGTTCGTCTCCGACGGCGGACATTTCGAGAACCTGGGTCTCTACGAAGCGGTGCGTCGCGGTTGCCGCGACATCGTGGTGGTGGATGCGTCCTGTGACCCCGATCGCAACTACGACGACCTCGGCAACGCGATCCGCAAGATCCGCATCGACCTCGGCGTGCGCATCGAGCGCGCGGGGCCGCTGCGCATCGGACCACGCGAGCTGCAGGAAGACGGCCGCTATTGCGCCCTGTTCGACGTCATCTACGACGACGCGCACAGCGGCAGCCTGCTGTACGTCAAGTCCGCCGTGTATCCGAAGGCGGCCAACATGCCGATCGACGTGCTGCAGTACGCAGGCCGCTCCGAGACGTTTCCACAGGAATCGACCGCGCGGCAGTTCTTCGGCGAAGCGCAGTTCGAAAGCTATCGCGCGCTCGGCGAATTCGAGATGGATGCCATCGTGGAAGGCGTGGAGATGGCCAACCGCCTCGACCCGACGCACCCGGTGTCGATCGCGGAGTTCATCGAGATCGCCGCCATCCGCATGACGGAGTAACATGATTCTTCGCATGTTCCCGTCCCGGCCATGAGCGCTCCGCGCCCCAGCGTCTTCGATGCGCTCGCCGCCGATTCACGCGCGGGCGATACGCTGGACGCCCGGCTGCTCGCCGACTTCGCCGACCAGCTCGCGCGGGCGCAGGACGGCAGCGGCTTGCAGATGCTCCTCGCCGATCTGCGCGAGGCGGGATTCGCGAGCGACGTGGCGGCTTGGCTTGCACCGGGTCAGTCGGCGACGCCACCGCCACTGCCTGCCGGTGCGATCAGCCGAGTGGCCGAGCGTGGTCGCGTGATCAGCGGCACCTGGCTCGACGACGAGGCCAAGCGCAACGGCGTCGACGTCGACACGGTCTTGCGCCGCCTCGCCGCGGTGATTCCCGGCGCAGTGAAAGCGCTCACCCCGCGCGGCGAGATCCCGACCCCGCGCGCGCTGCTGATCGGCCTCGACGGCTTGCGCCGCAAGGCGGTGCGCTAGCTGCACCACGCGCTGTACCGTTCCTTGCCCGGGTGGAGCAATGGGCGTAAGGTAACGGGACGCTAGGGGTCCTGTCCTTCGAGGGCGGGTGAGATCAAACCCTTCTGACCTGTTCGGATAATGCCGGCGCAGGGAAGCGTGAAGGCCCGCCTTCCGCTCCTTGGGTCCTGCCACGAGGAGCTCCATGAACGCCAACGACCAGTTCTTCGCGCGCGACGCGAAGGTCGACGCGGCTGCGGTCGAGCCGCTGCCGTCTTCCCGCAAGATCCACGTCGAGGGCTCTCGTCCCGACATCCGCGTGCCGATGCGCGAGATCGCGCAGGCGGACACGCCCGCATCCTTCGGCGCCGAGAAGAATCCGCCGCTCACGGTCTACGACACGTCCGGTCCGTACACCGATCCCGCAGCCGTCATCGATGTGCGCAAGGGCCTGCCCCCGCTGCGCGCACGCTGGATCGCCGAGCGTGACGACACCGTCGAGCTCGAAGGACCGAGCTCCGGCTACGGCCGCGAACGTCTTGCCGACGCCGCGCTCGCCGGCCTGCGCTTCGATCTTGCCCGCCGTCCGCGGCGCGCACGCAGCGCTGCCAACGTGACGCAGATGCACTACGCGCGGCGCGGCATCGTCACGCCGGAGATGGAGTTCATCGCCATTCGCGAGAACCAGCGGCGCGAGGCCATGCTGGCGACCATGCCGCCGATCGTGGCGCGGCAGCACCCGGGCCATGCATTCGGCGCGGCGCTGCCTGCCGCCGTGACACCCGAATTCGTGCGCGACGAAGTCGCGCGCGGTCGCGCCATCATCCCGAACAACATCAACCACCCGGAAACCGAGCCGATGATCATCGGCCGCAACTTCCTGGTGAAGATCAACGCCAACATCGGCAACTCGGCCGTCAGCTCGTCGATCGGCGAGGAAGTCGAGAAGATGACGTGGGCGATCCGCTGGGGCGCCGACACCGTGATGGACCTCTCCACCGGCAAGAACATCCACGAGACGCGCGAGTGGATCGTGCGCAATTCGCCCGTGCCGATCGGCACGGTGCCGATCTACCAGGCGCTCGAGAAGGTCGACGGCAAGGCCGAGGAGCTCACCTGGGAAATCTATCGCGACACGCTGATCGAGCAGGCCGAGCAAGGCGTCGACTACTTCACGATCCACGCCGGCGTGCTGCTGCGCTACGTGCCGCTGACGGCCAGGCGCATGACGGGGATCGTGTCGCGCGGGGGCTCCATCATGGCCAAGTGGTGCCTCGCGCACCACCGCGAGAGCTTCCTCTACACGCGCTTCGCGGAGATCTGCGAGATCATGAAGGCGTACGACGTCGCGTTCTCGCTCGGCGACGGTTTGCGCCCGGGCTCGATCCACGACGCCAACGACGAGGCGCAAATGGGCGAGCTCGCCACACTGGGCGAGCTCACGAAGGTCGCGTGGGAGCACGACGTGCAGGTGATGATCGAAGGCCCCGGCCACGTGCCGATGCACCTGATCCATCACAACATGACCGAGCAGCTGCGCCTGTGCCACGAGGCGCCGTTCTACACCCTCGGCCCGCTCACCACAGACATCGCGCCGGGCTACGACCACATCACCAGCGCGATCGGCGCCGCGATGATCGGCTGGTACGGCACCGCGATGCTTTGCTACGTCACGCCGAAGGAGCACCTCGGCCTGCCGAACAAGACGGACGTGAAGGACGGGATCATCGCCTACAAGATCGCCGCCCATGCCGCCGACCTCGCGAAGGGGCACCCGGGCGCGCAGATGCGCGACAACGTGCTCTCCAAGGCGCGCTTCGAATTCCGGTGGGAGGACCAGTTCAACCTCGGCCTCGATCCGGACAAGGCGCGCGAATTCCACGACGAGACCCTGCCCCAGCACGGCGCCAAGCTCGCACACTTCTGCTCGATGTGCGGCCCGCACTTCTGCTCGATGAAGATCACGCAGGACGTGCGCGACTACGCGGCGAAGATGGGCGTCGACGAGAAAGCTGCGCTCGCGCACGGCATGGAGGCCAAGGCGGTCGAGTTCGTCAGGAAGGGCGCCGAGATCTATTCGAAAGCGTGAGCTCGTCGGGCACCATCCGCATCGGCATCTCCGGCTGGCGCTACGAGCCGTGGCGCGGCGTGTTCTATCCGGACAAGCTGCCGCAGAAGGACGAGCTCGGCTACGCGTCGCGCCGC
Source organism: Casimicrobiaceae bacterium (assembly GCA_035475895.1). GTDB lineage: Bacteria > Pseudomonadota > Gammaproteobacteria > Burkholderiales > Casimicrobiaceae > VBCG01. The sequence continues at coordinate 52,548 of DATILY010000108.1, forward strand.
CTGTCGTCGATCGAGATCAACGGCTCGTTCTATTCCATGCAGCGGCCGGAGTACTACGCGCGCTGGCGTGACGAGACGCCGGACGACTTCGTGTTCGCCCTCAAGGGCCCGCGCTACATCACGCACATCCGCAAGCTGGACGACGTCGGCTTCGCCTTGTCGAACCTGTTCGCGTCGGGGCTCGCCGAGCTGCGCCGCAAGCTCGGCCCGATCCTGTGGCAGCTGGCGCCTTCGCTGCGCTTCGACGCCGACCTGATCGAACGCTTCGTCGCGCAGCTGCCGCACGACACCGATGCCGCCGCGGCACTGGCGGCCAACCACACCGAGAAGATGGACGGCCGCGCCGCGCTCGACTACGGACCCAACCGGCCGGTGCGCCACGCCTTCGAGGTGCGCAATCACAGCTTCGCCGATCCGGCGTTCGTCGACATCGCACGCCGGCACAACGTGGCGATCGTCGTCGGCGATACCAGCGGCAAGTGGCCGTTCATCGAGGACGTGACGGCGGACTTCGTCTATCTGCGGCTGCATGGCCTCGAGCAGGATTATCCGGAGGGTTACACCGCCGAAGCGCTGGACCACTGGGCGGCGCGCATCCGCACGTGGCAAGCGGGTGGACAGCCGGCGGACGCGAAGCTGGTTGCGCCAGGCGCAACGCCGCAAGCGCGTCCACGCGACGTCTTCTGCTATTTCGACAACGACCAGAAGGCGCTCGCGCCCCGCGATGCGCAGTCGCTCGCGCGCATCCTCGGAGTCGCGCCCGCCACGTGAGCGAGGCCGGCGCCGCCGACGATGCGCCGGCCCGCGAAGGCATTGTGCGCATCGGCATCTCCGGCTGGCGCTACGAGCCGTGGCGCGGCGTGTTCTACCCGCCGGACCTGCCGCAGCGGCTCGAGCTGGCCTACGCCGCGCGCTGCTTTCCGACCATCGAGATCAACGGCTCGTTCTATTCGCTCCAGCGGCCGGAGTACTACGCGCAGTGGCGGGCGGAAGCGCCGCCGGGATTCGTCTTCAGCGTAAAGGGCGGGCGCTTCATCACGCACATGCTGAAGCTGCGCAACGTCGAGCTTGCAATGGCGAACTTCTTCGCATCGGGCGTCGCGAACCTGCAGGACATGCTCGGTCCGTTCCTGTGGCAGCTGCCGCCGATGCTGCGCTTCGATCCTGCGCGCCTGCGCGATTTCTTCGCGCTGCTGCCGCGCGACACCGACGCCGCAGCCGCGCTCGCGCGCCGGCGCGACGCGAAGGTGAAGGGCCGCGCGCGGCTGGCGTACGGCGTCAACCGGCCGCTGCGCCATTGCCTGGAGGTGCGGCACGAGAGCTTCTGCAATCCCGAGTTCGTCGCGCTGCTGCGCGAGCATCACATCGGGCTCGTCGTGGCCGATACGGCCGGCAAGTGGCCCTACGCCGACGACGTGACGGCGGACTTCGTGTACGTGCGCCTGCACGGCGACGAGGAGCTGTACGTGAGCGGTTACACGCCGCGCGCGCTGGCGCGCTGGGCGGAGCGCATTCGCGCCTGGCGCTGCGGCGACGCACCGCCGCAGGCGCAGCTGCTCGCACCGGACAGCCCCATGCCGCGTGTGCCCCGCGACGTGTACGTGTATTTCGACAACGATGCCAAGGTCAAGGCGCCGCGCGACGCGCAGAGCCTCATGCGGCTGCTCGGGCTCGGATGGACGCCACCCGCCCTGCCGGGCTTCGCGCCGCCACGCCCGCACGTGGCGCGCGCCCGCCGATCGGCGCGATAATGC
>DATILY010000109.1:0-47827 GCA_035475895.1 Casimicrobiaceae bacterium
GACCTTGCGTCCCGCCAGCGCAGCGAACTGCTCGACGCTGCGATCGCCCGGAATGAAATATGGAGACGAGATCACCACCTCCTCGCGCGCCTGCCAGACCAGGTCCAGGACGCTCATCGACACGCTCATCGAGCGCGCCTCTTCGTCGTTCTTGGCCTTGACCTTGTCCGGCGAATCGGCGAACGCGCGGGCCGTGCCCCAGACCAGACCGAGGCGTCCGGCATCGAAGTCCTCGCCGATCGGGCCGTAGCCCAGGATGTCCACCGGCGGGAGCGCGAGCGACATCATCTGCTCACCCTCGTCGACGAGGTGGCGAAACGTCGCACGCAGCGCCGTGTCGTCGCCGCTCGCGGGCACGATCGCGTCGATCGGGTAGACGTACGGGCTGTTCCAGTAGGCATCGAAGATCCGTGCCAGCTGCGGCACCACGGCGCCGATCATCAAGGCGTCCATGTCGACGAAATTGTCCGTCATGCTGCGCATGAAGTACTCGTCGGCGATGTTGCGGCCGCCCGCCACGACCACGGCGCCGTCGGCGATGAACAGCTTGTTGTGCATCCGGTGATTGAGGCGGCCGAAATCGGCGAGCGAGGCCGTGTACTTGGCGCCGATGCTCGTGCGTCCGCAGCAGAACGGATTGAAGAGCCGCACCTCCACGTTGGGGAACGCGGCGAAGCTGCGCAACAGCTCGTCCGAGCCGATGGTGTAGAGATCGTCGATGAGCAGGCGCACGCGCACGCCGCGCGCGGCGGCGTCGCGCAGGTTGCGCAGCAGCAGGCGACCGGTGTCGTCGTTGTTGAGCTGATAGTACTGGGCGTCGATGGAGTGGCGCGCACGCCGGGCGAGCTGCACCCGTGCGTCGAGCGCGTAGCTGCCGATCGGCATGAGGCGAAAGCCCGTCTGCTCGGGCGCGGGGCTCGAGTCGCGTGCGATGCGCACCAACGCGCTGTCCGCCTCGGCTGGGAGCGCAGCTTCCGCGGGCAGGTCGCCGCGAGGCGCCAGCATGCCGCAGCCCGCGAGGAAGAGCGCCGCCGCGCCGATGGACGCGATCGTGCGCAAGGACACGAGCCCGGCTACAATCGGCGCGCATATCCTCTTGAACGATGCCATGGTCCGGCTCCTCGCGACGTTGCTCGTCCTGCTGGCTCCCGCGGCGCACGCGGCGCTGGACGTCGGCGAGCGCGCGCCTGATTTCGCGGCACCTGCCGCACTTGGCGGCAAAGTGTACAAGTTCTCGCTGTCCGACGCGCTAAAAAAGGGACCGGTGGTCCTCTACTTCTTTCCCGCGGCGTACTCGGAAGGATGCTCAGTGGAGGCGCACGCCTTCGCCGAGGCGAGCGCCGATTTCGCGGCGCTCGGCGCATCGGTGATCGGCGTGTCGGCCGACGACATCGGCACGCTGACCCGCTTTTCGGTCCAGGCGTGCCAGAGCCAGTTTCCGGTAGCCTCGGACGAGCAGCAGACCGTCATCAAGTCGTTCGACGCTACATTGCGCACGCGGCCGGAGTATGCGAACCGCGTCACCTACGTCATCGCGCCCGACGGGGCGATCGTCTACAACTACCAGAGCCTCAATCCGCTGCGGCACGTCGAGAAGACGCTCGGCGCGCTGCGCGCCTTGCGCGAGCGCAAACCCTAGCGCGGCCCTGCCGATGTGGCGGCGCCCCGGCGCATTGCGCGCGGAAGAGCGCCGCGGCTGATCAAAGGGACTTCCAGCGCTCGATCTCCCACACCGGCAGTCCGCGGATGTCGCCGGCCTTCGTGTCGGTGAACGCGACCGCGTCTGGAAACTTGCCCATGCGCTCGTACGCTTCGCGCGCCAGCGGCGCGGCCTTGGCGAGCGTGCGCTTCACCAGATCGCCCGTCAGCTCCTGCTGATAGATCGACTTCACCTTGGACAGGCCGACGAGCGTGCGCGCGTCGCCCTCGGTGATCCAGGACCAGCCGCGCCTGCGGTAGAGGATGTTCTCCACGTACGGACGCTGCGCCGCGCGATCGCTGGCCCAGTCCTGGCTCGCCATGTCGATGATCGCGTCGGGCGTCATCTTGGTCACGATGGAAGTCGCACGCGCATTCGCGATCATCAGCGCGGTGACGGCCTTCGGGTTCTTCTGCAGGAACTCCTCGCGTGCGACCCACCAGATGCGATGCGGGTAATACGCCTCGGGTGCGAACGGCGTCTTGGAGAAGCTCGCGATCCTGTGGCCCTCGCCCTTGCCTTCGGGACCGTCGTACGCCGGGCCCGTGGTCCCGTCGTTGCGCAGCAGGTTCACGAGCTGGCCGGAATTGACGGCGCCTTGCGCCACCGGCTCGACGTTGAGCACGGCGTCGATGCCTGGCTGCGCGCGCGCGAGCTCCGCGAAGGCCTGGATGTTCTTGACCGTGATGCCGAGCGCCTTGGGGTCGTCGGTGCCGAAATGCGCCTGCAGCATCAGGTTGAGCACCAGGTGCAGGTCGGAGCCCACGATGGTGAGGACCGACTTGCCCTTCAGGCCATCGAGATTCTTGATCGGCGATCCGGGTGGCACCTGGAGTGGAAACTTGATGCCGCCGCCGGCGATCGCGATGGGAACCGCGGGATTCGGCAGCGCGAGATTGCGGATCGTCGGCGTCGATCCCAGCATGCCGATGTCGAGCTGTCCCGCGGCCAGGCCCTGGAGCATGCGCAGCAGCACCGGGAAATTCAGGTACTCGGGATCGAGCCGCAGCCCGAGCTCCTCGGCCGCCTTCTCGAGCAGCTTGTCGCGCTGCATCGCGAACACGAGCGGCGCGCCGTCGTTGGTAAGGCCGATCCCCATGGTGATCTTCAGCGCCTGTGCGAGCGCCGGGCTCGCCACGAACAGCGGCAGGCCCATGAGCGAGCCGAGCCCGGCAGCGCCGCCGAGCGACAACAGCCTGCGGCGTAAACGCGATGGATGCATGACGTTCCTCCTCGTAGTGCGATGGGCGACGCGGTTCAAGCCGTCTCCTCGACGATCGCCCTGGCGGCTTCGTCGTGGATGAGGCTCCAGATGTAATCGATCGAGCGCCCCGCTGCCGCCGAGTTGCGCAAGCCCTTGCGCGGCCGCGGCAGGTCGATGGCGACGACTTCCTTGATGCGTCCGGGACGCCGCCCGAGCACGAGCACGCGGTCGGACAGATAGACGGCTTCCTCGATCCCGTGGGTGACGAACAGCACGCCGCGGCGCTTCGCGCGGTCCTGCTCGTCGCCCCAGAGGCGCAGCAGCTCGTCCTGCAGGATGTTGCGCGTCTGCAGGTCGACGGCGGCGAGCGGCTCGTCCATGAGCCAGACGTCTGGCTCGTTCGCGAGCAGGCGCGCGAGCGCGCAGCGCTGCCGCATGCCGCCGGAGAGCTCGTGCGGATAGCGATGCTCGAACCCCGACAGCCCCACGAGCTCGATGTAGCGCTGCGCCACGCTGCGCATGTCGGCGCGCGATGCGCCGCGCGCGAGCGGCCCGAACTCGACGTTGCCAAGCACGGTGCGCCAGGGAAACAGCGCATAGTCCTGGAACATCACGCCGCGGCGCGGATCGGGTCCGGCGATCGCCACGCCATCCTCGAGCACCTGCCCGCTGCTCGGCGGGATGAACCCGGCGACGAGTGCCAGAAGCGTCGATTTGCCGCAGCCCGACGGCCCCACGATGCTGACGAATTCATGCGGCTCGACGGTGAACGAAACGTCGCGCAGGGCTTCCACCTGCTCGCCATTGCGCGCCGACACGTACGTTTTCGAGAGATTCCTGGCTTCGATCTTCATGTTATCTCCCGCGTGCGCTCATGCCTGGCGCCACGGTGTGAGCGTGCGCTGCAGCCGGCGCATGGCGAGGTCGATCAGCAGGCTGATGATGCCGATCACGATCATGTAGAGCACGAGTCCGTTGACGTCGCGCCGCACGTAGAGCGTGCTCACCATCAGCTGGCCCAGACCGACGGCGCCGGAGCCACCGGCCGTGACCTTGATGCCCATGGCCAGCTCCGCGGCGATGATCGAGCCCCACGCGAACGCCATCGAGATGCGCGCGCCGGTCAGGATGGCGGGTAGCGCACCGGGGAGCACGACCGAGCGCAGGATCAGCGCACGGCTTGCACCGAGCGCGCGCGCGGCGTTCACGAGGTTGCGGTCGACGAGCCGCGCAGCCTGGCCGGCGTTGACCACGAAGGGAAAGAACGCGGCGTAGGTGACGATGAAGAGCGCCGCGTTGCCGCGGATGCCCAGCCACAGCAGCGCCATCGGAATCCAGGCGATCGGCGCGATGGAGCGCAGCGAATCGACGATCGGACCGAGGGCGCGGCCGACCGGCCGCACGAAGCCCATGAGCACGCCGAGCGGCACGCCGCAGAGCGCGCCGATGGCGAAGCCGACGAGCACGCGTTGCAGGCTGCTCGCCGTTGCTGCGAGCAGGGAGCCATCCGCGACCGTTCGCATGGCGGCATCGATCACGCCGGTGGGATATGGATAGAGCCCGCGCTGGCCGGAGTAGACGACCGCGGCCTGCCAGGCGATCAGCCCGACGGTGAAGAATCCGAGCGGCACCCATGCGCGCTGTGCGCTCATCGCGTCTCGTCGACGGCGCTGTCCGGACTCCACCGCGTGATGCGCGCCTGGAGCTTGCGCAGCAGCGTGTCGAACACGTAGCCCAGCACGCCGATGGTGAGGATCACGGCCATCACCTTGTCCATGGCGAAGAACTCCTGGTACCAGAACAGCCGCCAGCCCAGGCCGGCGTCCGCGCCCGTGAGCTCGGCGGCCACCATGGCCATCCACGCGACGCCAAGGCTCAGGCGCGCGCCGGCGAGCACGAACGGCAGCGCGAACGGCATGACGACGTGCGTGAGGATCATGCGCGGCGAAGCGCCGAGCATGCGCGCCGCGCGCACGAGCTGCGGATCCACCTGCTTCATCCCGGCCACCGTGTTGACGAAGATGGGAAACAGCGCGGCATAGAAGATCAGGAACACCGGCACCTTGCCGCTCACGCCGAACATGAGGATGGCCAGCGGGATCCACGCGATCGCGCTGATGGGCCGCAACAGCTCGACCAGCGGATCGACGATCGACTCGACGACGGCGAAGCGCACTGAGGCCACGGCAAGCGCAAGGCCAAGGCCAACTCCCAGCACGTAGCCGAGACCCAGGTGCAGCAGGCTCGCCAGGATGTCTTCGCGCAGGTCGCCTTGCGCGAGGTCGACCCATGCGCGCGCCACACGCAGCGGCGATGGGACCATCGTGTTGTTGCCGACGATTGCGCTGACCGCCTGCCACAGGCCGACGACGACCGCCAGCGCGACCGGGAACTCGAGCCACCGCAGCAGGCGCCGACCGGCCCGCGCGACCTCGACGGGCGGTGGGGCGACCGGCACGGTACCGGTTGCGTCGTTCACGGGCACGCGCGCTCCGCTGCGCCACCGCACGCGGCATTGGTTGTTGCGCGCTTCGCGGCGCCGCGCGCGACCATGGCCTCAGGCGGCCGCATCGACGGCGGTGGAGTGGCGTTCGAGCATGCGGCCGATCAGTGCCTGCTTGGCCTTCGCCGCGTGCGCCATGGCGAGGCACGCGGCGACCTCGCCGTCGCGCGCGGCCAGCGCTTCGATGATCTGGCGATGATCGGAGATCACGCCGGCCACGCGCTTCTCCCCGTAGCCGTACAGGTTCCACAGCGCCGCGATCACGCGCCAGTGGCGCTCGAGCACCTTGGCGGCTTCCGGATTGTTGGCGGCCTCGTCGATGACGTCGTGGAACTGCCGATTGAGCGCGAGCAGGCTGTCGAATTCGCGCTTGCGCGCCTGCGCTTCGTACTGGGCCTGGATGGATCTCAGCCGGGCGATGTGGTCGGACTGGATGCGTTCGGCCGCATGGCGCGCGAGCATGGCCTCGATGGCGATGCGCAGGTCGAAGATGTTGCGCGCGAACTCGACGTCGACTGCGCGCACCCGCGCGCAACGGTTGGGCGCGAGGACGACCAGGCCTTCGCCTTCCAGCTGCCGCAACGCTTCGCGCACCGGCATGTGGCCTACGCAATACCGGGCGGCGAGGAGGTCGAGGGTGAGGCGACTGCCCAAGGGCAGCGTACCGGCGACGATGTCCTCGCGCATCCGGTCGCGGATGGTGATCGAAGCCGTCGTGAGCGTTTCGTCCACGGCGTCGATTCTAGCAACCGGCCCGATCCTTGATCAAGGTGGACCTTGCCGGTGCTTCCGGACGGGCGGGAACGGTCTCGTTCGCCGTGCCGTTGATCAAGCCCAGCGTCGGCGTACAATGCTGCATTGCAACACCCCGGGTGTCGCCATGGCTTCGCTCAATCGCTCCATCAACCGCGCGGTCGACGTCTCCCGCGCGCTTTCCGTGGTCCTCCAGCGTCATGTGGACGAGGCGCGCGAGCACTATCTCGACCGCATCCGCCGGGCTGCACGCGACCTCCAGGCCGTTGCCGCGAGGCCGCTCACGCCGCTCGAGGCGATGCGGCAGTGGCAGGGCTACGCCATCGATTTCGCCCAGCGCAGCACGCTCTACTGGGACACGATGCGCCAGCGCGGCAACCAGTGGCTGGCCCACGAGGCGGCCGGCAAGCCGCCCGTGCTCGCCTACGACTACGAAGTCCTCGCCGACGCACGCAGCTTCGAGCACGCAGCGAACTACGCGCTCGTGCGCATCGTTCCACCGCGCGGCGTGACGGTCGACGATCGGCTGCGACCGTACGTGATCATCGATCCGCGCGCCGGGCATGGACCTGGCATCGGCGGATTCAAGGAAGATTCGGAGGTCGGCGTGGCGCTGCGCGCCGGTCACCCGGTCTACTTCGTCATCTTCTACCCGGAGCCGTGCCCGGGACAGACGATGGCGGACGTGTGCGACGCCGAAGCGGAGTTCGTCCGCATCGTGGCCGAGCGCCATCCCGCGGCGCCGAAGCCCGTCATCATCGGCAACTGCCAGGGGGGCTGGGCCGTGATGATGCTCGCGGCGGCGCGACCCGACATCACCGGGCCGCTGGTGATCAACGGCGCGCCCATGTCGTACTGGTCGGGCAGCGAGGACAATCCGATGCGCTACGCGGGCGGCCTCTTCGGCGGGACGTGGCTCGCGCTGCTGGCGAGCGACCTGGGCGCCGGCAAGTTCGACGGCGCCTGGCTGGTGCAGAACTTCGAGGGGCTCAATCCGGCCAATGCGTGGTGGCACAAGTACTACAACCTGTTCGCCAACATCGACACCGAGCCTGCGCGGTTCCTGGAGTTCGAGCGCTGGTGGGGCGGCTTCTACCTGCTGAACGAGGAGGAGATCCGCTGGATCGTGAGCAACCTCTTCGTCGGCAACAAGCTGTCGCAAGGTGAGGCGCGGCTGGGCCCCGGCCGCTACTTCGACTTGAAGTCGATCCGCTCGCCGATCATCGTCTTCGCGTCGATGGGCGACAACATCACGCCGCCGCAGCAGGCGTTCAACTGGATCGCCGACGTCTACGGGTCGACCGAGGAGATCAAGGCCAACGGCCAGACGATCGTCGGGCTGCTGCACGAGGACATCGGCCACCTCGGGATCTTCGTATCGGGCTCCGTGGCCAAGAAGGAGCACGCGCAGATCGTCGAGGTGCTGAAGTACATCCAGGAGCTGCCACCCGGGCTCTACGGCATGCAGATCCACGACATCGTGCAGGCGGACGGCACGCTCACCTACGAGGTCGCGCTGCATGAGCGCAAGCTCGAGGATCTCAAGCGCTTGCAGAAGTACGATCGCGTCGACGAGAAGCCGTTCGAGGCCGTCGCGGCATTCTCCGAGCTGACCGAGCGCGCGTACTCGCTGCTGGTGCGTCCGCTGGTGCGCGAGGCGATGCCCGAGTGGCTCGCCAAGACGCTGCGCGACCTGCATCCGTTGCGCGTCGAGCGCTGGATGTTTTCCGACAAGAATCCCTGGCTGTGGCCGCTGCCTTATCTCGCGTCGGCCGCGCGGGCAGCGCGCCGCCCGCGGGCCGAGGACACGGCAGCGGTTGCCGTCGAGCGCTTCATGAGCGAGGCGACGTCGGCCGCGCTCGATCTTTACCGCGACCTGCGCGACGCGGCCTCGGAAGCCGCGTTCTACCAGGTCTATGGCAACATGCTGTCGCTGTCGATGGCCGACGAGCGAGCGCACATCCGCCGCCAGACGCGCTTCGACCCGCGCGCGCTGCCCGCGGTACGCCAGGTGCTCGACACGCTCGAGCACGGCGGTCGGCGCGAAGGGCTCGCGCGGCTCGCGATGCTCATCTCGCGTGCCGGCAGCGGCAAGCTGAGCCTCTCGTACATGCAGCGGGTGCGCGACATCGTGATGAAGGAGATGGCCATCGAGTCGATGTCCGAGGACGAGCAGCGCCGCCTGCTGCAGGAGGAAACGATCGTCGTGGAATTCGAGCCCGCGCGGGCGAGGCGTTCGCTGCCGCGTCTGTTGCGCACGGCCGCAGACCGGCGCATCGCGCACAGCATGCTCGACGGCATCGAAGCGCACTTCGCGCTGGACGAGCGCCAGCGCGAGCTCGTCGCCGAGCTGCGGCTGCTGCTGCCGGTGGCGCCCACGGCCGCCGGTTCGACGACGCGGCGGCCGCGCGCGCAGGGCAAGCGCAGCGCGTCGCGCCGGCGCCTGGCCGCGGCCGCCTGACCTCGCGCGTCTCCGGGGCGAGCATTCGAGCATGCGTGCGGCGATCCTGGTGCTCAATGCGGGATCGTCGAGCGTCAAGTTCTGCCTCTACGACGGCGCGCACGACGCCATCGTCCTGCGCGGCCAGGTGGATGCCATCGGCGGCGCACCGCGCGTCATCGTGCGCGACGGCGGCGGCAGCAGCGTTGCAGACGAGCGCGCCGACGGTGCTACCGACCATGCGGCAGCCGTCGCCCACCTGCTCGACGTGGTCGTGCGCCATGCCCGCGGCCACGCGCTCGTCGCCGCGGGTCACCGGGTGGTGCACGGCGGCTCGACGTACGCTGCACCCGTGCGTCTTACGCGTGCGGTCATCGACGACCTGGCCGCGCTGATCCCGCTGGCGCCGCTGCATCAGCCGCACAACGTCGCCGCGATCGAGGCGCTGGCGCGCCGCCTGCCCGACCTGCCGCAGGTCGCGTGCTTCGACACGGCGTTCCATCGCACGCAGCCGGAGATCGCGCAGGTGTTTGCGCTGCCCGCGGCGGTGACCGCGCGCGGCATCCGCCGGTATGGTTTCCATGGCCTGTCGTACGAATACGTCGCGGGCGCGCTGCCGGCCATCGATGCGCGCGCCGCACGGGGACGCACGATCGTCGCGCATCTTGGCAACGGCGCTTCGATGTGCGCGCTCGAAGCGGGCCGCAGCATTGCGACGACGATGGGTTTCACGCCGCTCGACGGGCTCGTGATGGGCACGCGGCCCGGCAGCCTCGACCCGGGCGTCGTGCTGTACCTCATGAGCGCGCTCGGCTACGATCGCGCCGGCGTCGAGCGGCTCCTGTACCACGAGTCGGGGCTGCTCGGCGTTTCGGGCATCGCTTCGGACATGCGCACGCTGCTCGCCTCCGCCGATCCCCGCGCGGCTGCCGCCATCGATCTGTTCTGCTATCGCGCCGCGCGCGAGCTGGGCTCGCTCGCCGCGGCCCTGCGCGGGCTCGATGCCCTGGTGTTCACCGGTGGCATCGGTGAGCACGCAGCAGCGGTGCGCGCAGGGATCGTGCGCGGGGCCGAATGGCTCGGCGCGCAACTGGACGAGGACGCCAATGCGCGCCACGCGCCACGCATCAGCCGGGCGGACAGCCAGGTCACGGTGCACGTCGTGCCCACCGACGAAGAGCGCATGATCCTGCGCCACACGCGCGCGCTGCTCGCCGCTTAGCAGCTGGCGGCGGCGGAGTAACATGAGCGTCATGAACGCGAACAACGTACGCATCGAGAAGGATGCGCTCGGCGAGGTGGCGGTGCCCGCCGATCACCTCTGGGGCGCACAGACGCAGCGCTCGATCGAGAACTTTCCCATCGGGGTCGACCGTTTTCGCATGGGGCGGCCCGTCGTGCGCGCGTTCGGCGTGCTCAAGAAATGCGCGGCGCAGGCGAACGGCGAGCTCGGCGAGCTTGCGCCCGACAAGGTGGACCTGATCACGCGTGCGGCGCAGGAAGTCATCGACGGGACGCTCGACGCCGAATTTCCGCTGGTCGTGTTCCAGACCGGGTCGGGAACCCAGTCCAACATGAATGCGAACGAAGTGATCGCCAATCGCGCGATCCAGCTGGCGGGTGGCGTCGTGGGCTCCAAGAAGCCCGTCCATCCCAACGACGATGTCAACCGCGGGCAGTCGTCCAACGACACGTTTCCCGCCGTCATGCACATCGCCACGCTCGACGAGCTCGAGCATCGGCTCATTCCCGTGCTCGACCAGCTGCGCGACACGCTCGAGGGCAAGGCGCGCGACTACGCCGACGTCGTCATGATCGGCCGCACGCACCTCATGGATGCGACGCCGGTGACGCTCGGGCAGGTCATCTCCGGCTGGGTGGCGCAGCTCGAGGATGCGGGCGCCAATCTCGCGTGTGCGCGCGAGCAGCTGTTCCCGCTTGCGCTGGGCGGCACGGCGGTCGGCACCGGACTCAACGCCCATCCGCGCTTCGGCGACGTCGTCGCGGCCGCGATCGCCAGGGAGACCGGCGAGCCGTTCGTCTCCGGTCGCAACAAGTTCGCGCTGATGTCGGCGCACGATGCCATCGTCAACGTCAGCGCGGCACTGCGGACGCTCGCCGTCGCGCTGATGAAGATCGCCAACGACGTGCGCTGGCATGCGAGCGGCCCGCGTGCCGGACTGCACGAGATCACCATTCCGGACAACGAGCCGGGCTCGTCGATCATGCCGGGCAAGGTCAATCCGACGCAATGCGAAGCGCTGACGCAGGTCTGCGTGCGCGTGTTCGGCAACGACGCAGCGGTGGCGTTCGGCGGATCGCAGGGCAACTTCCAGCTCAACGTGTACAAGCCGGTCATGCTGCAGGGCACCCTCGAGTCGATCGCGCTGCTCGCCGATGCCATGCGCTCGTTCGACGAACGCTGCGCGCGCGGCATCGAGCCCGACCGCGCGCGCATCAAGGCCAACGTCGAGAACTCGCTCATGCTCGTCACCGCGCTCAATCCGCACATCGGCTACGAGAATGCCGCGAAGATCGCACTGTCCGCGCATCGCGAAGGCACGAGCCTGCGCGAAGCAGCGCTCAAGCTCGGGCTCGTGAGCGCGGCGGACTTCGACCGCTGGGTCGTGCCCGAGGCCATGACCCGGCCCTGACCTTTCGGCTCCGACAGCCAGGCGACCGTCCAGCCGCACGCGGCGTGCGAGCGTCCCGCGTTGGGTAGAATCGCGCGCGTTCATGGCATCTCTCCACGATCTCGTCATCATCGGCGGCGGCATCAACGGCGTGGGCATCGCGCGCGATGCCGCCGGCCGCGGCCTGTCGGTTCTGCTCGTCGAGCAGGATGATCTCGCCGCGCACACGTCGTCGTGGAGCACCAAGCTGATCCACGGCGGCCTGCGCTATCTCGAGCACTACGAGTTCCGCCTCGTCGCCGAAGCGCTCGCCGAACGCGAGGTGCTGCTGCGCGCCGCGCCGCACCTCATCGAGCCGCTCGCCTTCGTCCTGCCCCATGAGCCGCACCTGCGGCCCGCATGGATGATCCGCGCGGGACTCTTCCTCTACGACCGCCTCGGCGGCCGCATGACGCTGCCGCGCTCCTTTTCCACCAGGCTCGCGGGCACGCCCTATGGCGCGGGCCTCAAGCCGCGGTTCACGCGCGGCTTCGTCTACGCCGACGCGCGCGTCGACGATGCGCGTCTCGTGGTCGCCAATGCGATGGATGCCCGCGCGCGCGGTGCCGACATCCGCGTGGGCTCGCGCTTCGTGCGCGCAGTGCGCGACGACGGCGCATGGACCGTGACACTGGCCGGACCGGCGGGCGAATCGACCGTGCGCGGCCGCGCGCTCGTGAATGCAGCGGGTCCGTGGGTGAAGGACGTGCTGTCGACGGTGGCCGGCGCCGAGACGTCGGCCAGGGTGCGTCACGTCAAAGGCAGCCACATCATCGTGCCCCGCGTGCATGCGGAGCCGCATGCGTACATCCTGCAGAACGCCGACCAGCGCATCGTGTTCGTGATTCCGTGGCAGGACGACTATTCGCTCATCGGCACCACGGACGTGGCGGTGGAGCAGTATGACGATCCGTCGATCAGCGACGAGGAGATCGACTACCTCCTGGGCCTGGCGAACGACTACCTCGCCCGACCGCTGTCGCGCGCGGACATCGCGTGGACGTACAGCGGCGTGCGCCCGCTCTACGACGACGGGTCGTCCGATCCCTCGGAAGTGACGCGGGACTATGTGCTCAAGCTCGACGTTGCCGAGGCCGCGCCGCGTGCCGCACGCGTGCCCGCGCTGTCGGTGTTCGGCGGCAAGATCACCACCTACCGCAAGCTCGCGGAGCATGCGCTCGTGGAGCTCGCGCCGTTCTTCCCGGCGATGAAGCGGCCATGGACCGAGACGGCCGTTTTGCCCGGCGGCGATCTTCCGGCAGGCGACCGGTCGGCCTTTGTCGACGTGCTGTGCGCCCAGCACCCGGGCTTGCCGCGCAGGCTCGTGCGCGGCCTTGCGCGCCGGCACGGCACAGAGGCGGCCGCGTTGCTGGATGGTGTGCGCAGCATCGAGGGCATGGGTGAGGATTTCGGCGCCGGCTTCACCGGACGCGAGCTCGACTGGCTGATCGCGCACGAATGGGCGCGCACCGCCGACGACGTGCTGTGGCGTCGCACCAAGTGCGGACTCGCGATGACGGCGGCACAGCGCGCGCGGGTCGCCGAGCGCATGACGGCGACGGCCTCCGTGTGACGCGGCCCGCGCCGCTCCTCACGATGCCGGTTCCGGTGCGCCGGGCGATTCGTGGCGTGCTCACGGATATCGACGACACGCTCACGACGGGCGGCGAGCTGCCCGACGTCGCCCGCCTGGCGCTCGACGACCTTGCGACGGCCGGAATTCCGGTCGTCGCCATTACCGGCCGGCCGGCCGGCATGTGCGAGCGCGTGCTGGACGCATGGCCGCTCGCCGCGATCGTCGGCGAGAACGGCGGCGTGTGGATGCGGCGCGATCCCTCGCGCGGCGCAGTCGTCGCGCACTACGAGCACGATGCAGACGAGCGCGCACGCCAGCGCGCATTGCTCGCCGAGATCGGCGCCCGCATCGTGAACGCCGTGCCGGGTGCGACGATCGCCGTCGATCGGTATCGCCGCGAGACGGACATCGCCATCGACTGGGCCGAGCACGTCGCGCCGTTGCCGCGCGCGGCGGTCGACCGCATCGTGGACATGCTACGTGCCGAGGGCCTCTCCACCGCCGTTTCGTCGATCCACGTCCACGGCTGGTTCGGCGCGCATGACAAGCTGGCCACGTCCCGGCGCCTGTTCGAAGCCGCCTTCGGCGTGGACCTTAGCGCCGAGCGCGAGCGCTACACCTACGTCGGCGACGCGCCCAACGACGCCCCGATGTTCGCGTTCTTTCCGCACGCGGTTGGCGTGGCCAACTTGCGCCGGTTCCTCGATCGCGTGCCCACGCCGCCTGCGTACATCACGCAGAAGGAGGCAGGCGAAGGATTCGCGGAGCTCACGGCGCTGCTGCTTGCTGCGCGGAAATGACGCTCCTCGCCCCCGCGCAGGCAGTCATTTCGCGGCGGCCAGCTTCGGCAGCCGCGCCATGTCCACCGCCTGCAGCGCGCCGGTGAGCTGGCTCGCGTCGACACCGTGCCCGCGCACCGTGACGCTGAAGCGGCTGCCCACCAGCACGCTCGTCTCGCCGCTCTTCGACTGGCGGTCGTATTGCTCGTGCACGAGCTGACCGCTGACGTTGCGCGTGCGCTCGTAGCCGGTGGACGTCTCTTTCTCCATCTTCGGATCGAAGCGCGTGGCCAGGCTCGCGAGTCCCGACAGCGAGCCGAGATCGGCGATTTCGATGCTGATGCCGGCGTTGGCTCCGTCACGGTAGCTCGCCGTCGCGCTCGAGCCCTTCATGCCCATCGCTTCTCCGCTCTGGCCGCTGGCTTCGGTGCGCGTCAGCCCGGGCAGCGACGCCGGCAACATGTCCTTGAGCGCGTGGAAATCGACGGGCTGCACGTCCTTGCCGCCTGACATCATCGTGCCGACCGCGTTCATCGCGGCGTTCATGTCGACCGTGTTGGCTGCAGCGGCAGACGGATCGGCGCCTTTGGCCTTCGCGGTCTTCTCGGCGCGCTCCGCCTGCTCGCCCATCTTCTGCAGCGTCGAGATCGCATCCTTCATCCGCGCCTGGTCGTCGGGGGTCTTGCCGCCCAGGATCTTGGAGACGATGCCCGCTGCAGCGTCGGCGCTCCGGTCGGCCTGACCGGTGGGCGCCGCGCGCGACAGCACGTTCGCTGCTCCGAAACCCAGCGCGGCGACCAGGGCGCCCGTGACGATCGTGACGATGAACATGACGACCATCGTGCAGATGACGACGACGACCGTGTACCCGATGGACTTGTCCTCGGGCGCGCGCATGAGCACGGGCAAGCCGAGGTACAGCAGGTACAGCCCGTAGAGGCTGGCGATGAACGCGATGATCCCCAGCATGGGAATGATCGTGACCACCGCGGCGACCCAGGACGCCGTGAAGCTGTACGCCGTGACCTTGAGCGCACGGACCGGGTCCTTGGTGCCGCCGAAGGTCGGTGCGAGCGTGTCGACGATCAACGCCACGATGAACACCGCGAGAAACGTCAGGCCGTACTGCAACAGCGCCTCGACGACGGCCGACACGATGGGCGTGCGGATCGTGCCGAGCAGCGGCACGGTGACGCCGAAGACCGTCCTGCCGATCAGCGATGCGATGACTCCGATGGCGGCCAGCGGCGCGACGTAGCCGAAATAGATGTCGCGCGCGCTGCGCGGCTCCGCCGCGATGACCGGCCATTCCGTGCGTGGCGACATGAGGATGCGCTTGACGCGCTCGATCAGGCCGTGGATCTCGATGCCGGACGGCGGCATCGCGCCGGGCGGCGACCCGGCATCGATGTGCGGCGTAAACGGCGGCTCGCGCGGCGGGGGCGGTGGCGGCGCAGCGCCGTAGGCAGGCGCGGGCGGCGGTACCGAAGCGGGCGCAGCGGCGGCAGGCTGCACGGGCGGCACGGGCGGGGCGCTCGGCGCGCTCACGGTGGCGCCGCAGTTCCCGCAGAAGCGCGCATTGTCGGCGATCGGTTTACCGCATTGCGGACAGAACATCGGTCGAAGCCTCCTCGTAAGCGGAACGTGAGCACGCGCTGCGTCCCGAAGCCGCGATTGTCAGGCCAATCCCGGAGCTCGAACAACGCGAAATTTCCGTTGCCCGACGAACGTCAACGCCCGTGCGCGGCCAGGCGAGCCGCGCCATCGAAGCGCGCAGCCGGCCCCAATGCCTCTTCGATACGCAATCCCTCGTTCCATTTGGACATGCGCTCGCTCCGGGCGAACGAGCCGACCTTGAGCTGCCCCGCGTCCCAGCCGACCGCGAGATGCACGATCGCGGTGTCCTCCGTTTCGCCCGAGCGGGCCGACACGATGGTCGCCAGGCCGGCGTCGCGCGCGGCGCGCAAGGCGTCGAGCGTTTCCGTCAGCGTGCCCGCCTGGTTCGGCTTGATCAGCGCTGCGTTGCATGTCGCGGCCGCCGCGGCGGCGCGCACGAGGTCGGTCCGCGTGACGAGCAGGTCGTCACCGACGATCTGCACGCGGCCCGCCGCCGCACGCGCGAACTGCATCCAGCCGGCGGCGTCGTCTTCGGCGAACGGATCCTCGATCGACACGATCGGGTAGCGCACGATCCAGTCGAGCCACAAGGCGCACAGCTCGTCGCGGTCGAGCGTCCGGCCTTCGAGCGCGAGGCGGTAGCGGCCGTCGGCCGCAAGCCCGGTTGCCGCACAGTCGAGCGCAATGCCTACGTCGTGTCCGGGCGCGAAACCGGCGCGCTCGATCGCCCGCGTCACGAGGCGCAGCGCCTCCTCGTTGCTCGCGTAGCAGGGCCAGTAGCCGCCTTCATCGGCCACGCCGGCGAGCCGGCCCTCGCCCGCCAGCACCTCGCCGGCCGCGCGATACACTTCGGCGACCGTTTCGAGCGCTGCGGCAAACGATGGTGCGCGCAGCGGGATGACCATCAGGTCCTGCAGGTCGAGGCGGCTGTTCGCATGCGCGCCGCCGCCTACGATCTGGATCTGCGGCAGCGGCAGCGAAACCGCCTGGTCGCCGGCGACATGCCGCCACAGGGGCACCCTTGCGGCGGCGGCCGCCGCGTGCGCAGTCGCGAGCGACACCGCGACCAGCGCGTTGCCGCCGAGGCGTGCTTTCTGCGCCGTTCCGTCGGCCGCGATGAGCGCGGCGTCCACGCGCGCCTGGTCGTGCGCGTCGAGGCCGCGCACGGCGGCGTCGAGCGGTCCGGCAACGGCCGCAAGCGCACGTGTGACATCGAAGCCGCCGAAGCGGATGCCGCCATCGCGCAAGTCCACCGCTTCACGCGACCCGCGCGACGCACCCGCTGGCGCGATGCCGCGGCCGCGGACGCCGTCGTCGAGCTCGACCTCGGCCTCCACGGTGGGACGCCCGCGCGAATCCCAGACGCGCCGGCCGCGCACGCGGGCGATGCGCGTCATGCGGCTCGCTCCGCATACCAGTGGTCGGCCAGCACTGCCGTGGACGCTGCGGGAGCCTGCAGGTGCGCGCGGGCGAAACGGCGCACCGCCTCGCGATCTCGTGTCGCGGTCAGGTACTCCACCGGCGACTTGCCGTCGACGCGTGCGAGCATCAGGCCGGGCAGCAACGCGGCTGCGCGCGCGTCCACCTGATGGGGCGGTTCCCAGCGGACGCGTCCGAGATACGCGTCGCGCAGCGCCCCGAATGCCTGCGCGAGCTGCGCGCGTGCCGCGGGCCGCCAGAGCGCCTTCAGCACGAGGTGATTGAGCACGAACGCGAGGTCGAACGCGGGGTCGCCGAACCAGGCGCATTCGGCATCCACGATGACCGGCCCGGCGGACCCGACCAGGAGATTCTTCGGGCTGTAGTCGCCATGCACCAGCACGCGCCGCGTCGTGCGGGTGATCGCCGCGAGGCGGGTCAGCGGCTGCGCGAGGTCGGGGTGCGCCCGCGCCGTGGCGAGCAGGTACGGCTCGATCCGGATCGCTTCGAAGACGTCGTCGGTCGCAAAGCGGGCGGCGATGTCGGCGCGGTCGGCCGTCGCTGCATGAATGCGCCCGAGCGCTTCGCCGACCGCCCGAGCCGTAGCCGCCCCCACGATGCCGTCACGCAGGAGCGACTTCCAGGCGGGATACCGCTCGGGAGGAAGCCAGGTCATCGCGAAGACGTGCCGCTCGACATCCTCGCCGAGCACCGCCGGCACGGCGCCAGGCACGATCGCGTGCGCCGCGCGCAGCCAGGCGGCCTCGTGCTGGTTGCGCTCGATGGGCGCGTGCCACGCCGCCGCCACGCGCAATTGCGACAGCGCCCGCTTGACGCACACGACGCCGGTGGGCAGGTCGGCCCGATAGATCGCGGATGACACGCCGCCCGACAGTGGCGTCAGCCGAACGTCGCTGTAAGCGCTCACTAGCGCCATCTCGCGCAACGCGTCGAGCACGGCAAGATCGCGGCAGTCCGCTGACGGGTCGACGGGCGACCGTTCGTTCATCTTTGTCGGGCCGGAGCGACGCCGAGGAACGGCTTTTGCATTGGGCTGGTTCCCCACGACCATCGGGCCCGCGACGACGCAGCGGCCAGGAGCGGCACCATGATCCGGTACGGCTTCAACATCCGCACCCGCACAGGGCAGCGGGTGGACAACATCTCCATCATGGCCGGGTCGCAGACGGACGCCGAGCGCCGGCTGCGCCAGATGTACCTCCACTGCGAAATCATCGACTGCCGGGAGCAGTCGGTGCCCCGCCGGCTGGATACCCTCGACATGGAGCGCGTCATCAGCCTCATCGCGGCCGGGCCGCGGTCAATTCAGAAAGCCGGCACTCACTAGCTCGTCCGCGAGCGCGCGGTAATCCTGCGCGCCCCGGCTGTCCGGCGCGGCGCGAAAGATGTCGAGGCCCACGGCCGGGCTCTCCGCCAGCTTCACGTTCTCGCGAATGCGCGTCGCGCAGATCTCGTCGTGCCGGAACGCTTCGCCGAGGCGCTCGGCCACGATGCCGCTCATCTTCCGCCTCGAATCGTAGCGCGTCAGCACGTACCGGCGGTCCAGCCGCCGACGCAACACCGGCTCGAGCGCATCGAGCGCCCGCTCGACCTGCCGCGCGCTTTCGAGCGAGAGGTAGTCCGCGGACACCGGGATCACCATCAGGTCGGCGGCGAAGACCGCATTGAGCGACAGGGCGTTCAACAACGGGCAGCAGTCGATGACCACCGGATGGGCCACCGCTTCCCGGCTGCGCAGGGCCTGGCGCAGCCGCGTCACGACGTTGACCCCTTTGCCCAGCAGCGAGTCGAGCTTCGCGAGCTCCAGATGCGCCGGCACCAGCGCCAGACCGCTCGACGTCATGTGGGTGATCTCCGGGAGCGGCCGCTGATGCAGGAAAAAGCCGTAGAGCGTGTCCTCCGCGCCGCGCGGCTGCACCCCGAGCACACGGGACAGGTGCGCTTGCGGGTCGAGGTCGATCGCGGTTGCCGAGCGTCCGCCCTGCGCGAACGCCGCGAGCAGGTTCAGTGCCGTGGTGGTCTTGCCCACGCCGCCCTTCTGATTGAAGACGGCGATCACCGGCACTACAGCACCCGCTGCCGCACGAAGGTCACCGCGACCTCGGTGAGCACCACGACGGCGAGGATCGCCACCAGGATGAGCGCCACCCGGTCCCACTGGAACAGGTTGAGGGCGGCGTCGAGCGCCATGCCGATGCCACCCGCGCCGACAAGGCCGAGGACGGCCGATTCGCGCACATTGATGTCGAAGCGGAAAAGCGCAATCGACCAGAAGGCCGGCTTGACCTGCGGCCAGAAGCCGTAGGTCATGCGCGACGTCCAGGGCGCACCAGCCGCGGCGAGCGCTTCGATCGGTCCCGGATGGGCTTCCTCCAGCGCTTCGCCGAAGAGCTTGCCCACGAAGCCGATCGAGCGAAACGCGATGGCGAGCGTGCCGGCCAGCGCGCCGGGTCCGAAGATCCCGACGAACAGCAGGGCCCACACCAGCGAGTTCACCGAGCGCGACGAGACGAGCACCAGCTTGGCCAGCAGGTTGAGCGGCGTGAAGGGCACGAGGTTGCGCGCGGCCAGGACGCCGACCGGCAAGGCCAGCACGAGCGCGAGCAGCGTGCCGAGCGCGGCGATGTGGATCGTCTCCATGAGCGCGTCGTGGACGCCGCCCGGATAGTGCGCCCACGCGACTGGCCACATGCGCGTGAACAGGTCGCCCACCTGCTCGGGGGCGTCGTACAGGAATTCGGGAATCACCTCGACGGTGCGCGCCGAGGCGACGATCGCTGCGACCATGACCAGGTAGACCATGAACCGCGCGGTGCGCTGCGCGCCCGTGAAGCGCCGCCATTCCATCAGTCGTCCTCGAGCGGCGCCAGCGGTGCGGACCGGCGGCGGCCGAAGACATCGCGCAGCGTCGCGTTGTCGATGAAGATGGCCCGCACGCCCGTGGCGCAGAGCTCGCCCGCCATGATGAGCAGGATGATCGAGATCAGGATCGCGCAGACATAGTCGTAGTCGAAGCGCTGGAAGGCTGCGAACAGCGTGCCGCCGATGCCGCCGGCGCCCACGATGCCGACCATCGTCGAGTTGCGCAGGTTGGAGTCGAGCTGGTAGGTGCCAAAGCCGATGAAGCGCGAGAACACCTGCGGCAGCACGCCGAACGCCAGCACCGACGCGAACGGCGCACCGGTGGCGCGCACCGCTTCGACCTGCTTGTCGGAGATTTCCTCGATGGCCTCGGTGAACAGCTTGCCGATGAAGCCGACGGAGGCGACGGTCAGCGCCAGGATGCCCGCCAGCGCACCGAAGCCGACTGCCTTGACGAAGAGGATGGCGACGATCACCGGATGGAAGGAGCGCGCCATCACGATGAGCGCGCGCGCGGGCCACGTGATCCAGGGCGGCATGAGGTTGCGCGCCGCCGCGAGGCCTACCGGCAACGCGAGCACGATGCCGAGCGCGGACGCGAGGATCGCGATCTCCAGGCTTTCGAGCAGGCCTTTGACCAGCAGGTCGTGGCGCGCGAAGTTGGGCGGAAACAGGCGCGCGAAAAAGCGCTGCGCGTTCTCCAGTCCGACGAGCACGCGCTCCCAGGAGATCTCCATCCGCGTGCAGGCGTAGACGACGTACGCCGCGAGCGCCACGACCGCGACGCGGGGCCACACGCTGGACGGAAACGGATGGGCCGGCGGCGCCGGCGATGCGTGCACGCTGGCCATGGGCGCGTCAGTGCAGCCAGTCCTCGCCGCCGTAGATCTGGCGCAGCACGTCGTCGCGCAGGTCGGCCGCCGATCCGTCGTACACGATGCGTCCGCCCGCCATGCCGACGATGCGATCGGCGAAGCGCTTCGCCAGCGTCACGTCGTGCATGTTGACGACCACGGGAATCGCCCGCGTGCGTCCGACGCGCGCCAGCAGCTCCATGATCTCCACCGACGTGCGCGGGTCGAGGGAGGAGGTCGGCTCGTCGGCGAGCAGCAGCTTCGGCTCCTGCATCACCGCACGCGCGATGCCGACGCGCTGGCGCTGGCCGCCGGACAAGGCGTCCGCGCGGCGATGCGCGAAGCCCGCGAGACCCACGGTGTCCAGGAGCTCGAAGGCGCGCTGGATGTCGTCCGCGGGAAAGCGGCGGCGCCACGCGCGCCACGGCGACACGTAGCCCAGGCGGCCGCACAGGAGGTTCTCCATCACGGTCAGGCGCTCCACCAGGTTGTATTCCTGGAACACCATGCCGATGTGGCGGCGCGCCCGGCGCAGGCTCGCACGGTCGAGCCGCGCCAGGTCCTGTCCGTCGAACAGGATGGCGCCGCTCGTGGGCTCGACCAGGCGGTTGATGCAGCGGATCAGCGTGCTCTTGCCCGTCCCCGACGGACCGATGATCGCGGTGATGCCCTGTGCACCGACCGCGAGATCGATGCCCTGCAGGACCGGCTTGCCGGCGACGTACGCTTGTCCGAGCTGCCGCAGCTCGAGCATCAACCCTTCTTCGCCTTCGCCGCCTCGTCCGCCTCGCGCTTGGTCTCCTTCTCGTACGTGGCCTTGTCGAAGCCACCGCCCGAGCCCTTGGCCACCTGTCGCACCACGTCCCACGTGGTCTTGTAATTGACGGGGAAGAAGCGATCGGCGCCGTCGAACGCCTTCACCATCTCGGACGGGAAGCGGTAGTCGTAGAAGCAGGACAGCATCTTGTCGACGAGCCTGGGCTCGAGGTCGTGCGCATAGGCGAACGAGGAGGTCGGGAATTTCTGGCTGCGATAGATCACGCGGAAGTCCGCTTCCTTGACCTGGCCGCGCACGGCCATGCGGTGGAAGACGTCCGAGGCGACCGCCGCGGCGTCGTAATCACCGGAGTTCACGCCCATCACCGACTGATCGTGCTTGCCCGAGAACACCGGCTTGTAGTCCTTGTCCGGTGCGAGGCCCTCGCCGGGGAACAACGCGAGGGGCGCGAGATGGCCGGAGTTGGACGAGGGCGACGTGTGCGCGACCTTCTTGCCCTTCAGGTCGGCGAGCTTGTGATAGGGCGAGCTCGCCTTGACGATCACGATGAGGTTGTAGCCCTGGAACTCCTTGTCCGTGCCCTTCACCGCGAACGGCACGGCACCTGCCAGGTTGACCGCGAACGCCGTCGGCCCGGTGGAGAAGCCGCCGACGTGCAGCCGTCCCGAGCGCATCGCCTCGATCTCGGCCGCGTTGTTCTGCACCTGGTAGAACACGACCTTCTTGTCGAGGCACTGGCCGAGGTAGGTCGTGAACGGCTTGAAGATGTTCTCGTAGACCGCGGGATCCTCGACCGGCGTGTAGGTGAAGACGATGGTGGAGGGGTTCTTCCATTTCTTCGGATCGGCCGGCGCGTCGGCGACCATGTCCTTGTTGGCGTCGCAATACATGACGTCGAGCTCGCCGCGGTACGCACAGGCGTCGGCGGCGAAGGCCTGCTGCGCCGCGGCGGCGGCGAGCAGGACGAGCAGGAACAATCCGGTGCGCATGAGTCCTCCCTGGACTTGTGTTGCGCCGGCGATGCGGCGCGCAGCCGTCGCGGCGTTCGTTTGTTGCATGCAAACTGTAGCACCTGCTGCGCGGCGGCGCAGGGCGGACACCCGGGCATCCGCCGGGCGGAGCCGGTGGCGTATCATCGCCGCTCCGCAGTTTTCCTTGCGATCGTCGCTCCGCAGTTTCCTCCCCGTCTCGGCCGTGCCGTCCCCGCTCAACGTCGCGATCCTCGCCGCCGGACAGGGCAAGCGCATGCATTCCGCGCGCCCCAAGGTGCTTCACCCGCTGGCGGGCCAGCCCATCGTCGGGCACGTCATCGACACCGTGCGCGCGCTCGCACCACGCTCCATCGTGATCGTCGTAGGCTTCGAGGCCGACGCCGTGGAGCGCGCACTGGCCGCGGCGGACCTGCGCTTCGTGCGGCAGGACCCGCCGCGCGGCACCGGCGATGCCGCGCGGGTGGCACTGGCCGCCTTGCCGGGCGACGGGGTGACCCTCGTCGGGCTCGGTGACGTTCCGCTCGTGGCGGGCGCGTCGCTGGCGGCCCTTGCCGCGCAGGCGCGCCATGGACGCCTGGCACTGCTCACCGCGCGCGTCACGGATCCGGCGGGCCTTGGCCGGGTGCTCCGCGACGGCGATGGGAGCGTGCGTGCCATCGTCGAGGAGCGCGATGCGAGCGACGCCGAGCGCGCGTGCAACGAGATCAACACCGGCTTCATCGCCGCGCCCACGCAGCTGCTCGACCGCTGGGTCAAGGAGCTGACGCCGCACAATGCGCAGAACGAGTATTACCTCACCGACATCGTCGCGCTCGCGCGGCGCGACGGCATCGACGTCGTCGCCGAGCTCGCGCCCGACGAGCGCGACGTGCGCGGCATCAACGACCGTGCGCAGCTCGCTGCAGTCGAGCGCATCGTGCAGCAGCGGCGGGCCGAGGCGCTCATGGCGGCGGGCGTGAGCATCGCCGATCCTGGGCGCATCGACATCCGCGGGGCGCTGGATTGCGGCCGCGACGTCACGATCGACGTCGGTTGCGTATTCACGGGCAGGGTGCGCCTCGACGACGGCGCGCGCGTCGGTCCGTACTGCGTGCTGCGCGACGTCACGGTGGGCCGCGACACGCAGATCGAGGCGTTCTGCCACCTCGAGGGTGCGGAGATCGGCGCGCAGGCGCGCATCGGGCCGTACGCGCGGCTGCGCCCGGGTGCGTCGCTCGCCGACGAGGTGCACATCGGCAACTTCGTCGAGGTCAAGGCGAGCACGCTCGGACGCGGCTCTAAGGCCAACCATCTGGCCTACGTCGGCGATGCGCAGGTCGGCGCCGGCGTCAACTACGGTGCCGGCTCGATCACCGCCAATTACGATGGCGCCAACAAGCATCGCACCGTGATCGGCGACAACGCGCACGTCGGAAGCAACTGCGTGCTGGTGGCGCCGGTGCACATCGGCGCAGGGGCGACCATCGGCGGCGGGAGCACCATCGTCGACGACGTCCCGCCGGGCACGCTCACCGTGGCGCGCGCCCGGCAGGTGGCCATTCCGGGCTGGCAGCGGCCACGCAAGCAACCGAAGGGCTGAAAGGCGGATAGCACCATGTGCGGCATCGTCGGCGCGACATCGAATCGCGACATCGTTCCCATCCTGATCGAAGGCATCCGGCGGCTCGAATACCGCGGCTACGATTCGACGGGACTCGCGGTCATCAACGGCGGCGACCATCCGGCGCTCGAGCGGCTGGTGTCGACGGCACGGGTCGCCGACCTGGCCGCGCAGGCGAGCGCCCGCCAGCTGCATGCCACCACGGGCATCTCGCACACGCGCTGGGCCACCCATGGCGCGCCGACGCCGCACAACGCGCATCCGCACCTGTCCGGCGGCGAGATCGCGGTGGTGCACAACGGCATCATCGAGAACTTCGAATCGCTGCGCGACCGCCTCAAGGCACAGGGGTACGTGTTCCAGACGCAGACCGACACCGAAGTCATCGCGCATCTCGTGCACGCGCATTGGCACGGCGCCGCGGATGGCGACCTCCTGGCGGCCGTGCGGCTCGCCGTCGCCGAATTCGAAGGCGCGTACGCCATTGCCGTCATCTCGACCCGCGAGCCGGGCCGCGTCGTGGGCGCGCGCGCGGGCAGCCCGCTCGTGGTCGGCATCGGCAACGACGACCACTTCCTTGCTTCGGACGCCGCTGCGCTCGGGTCGGTCACGCGGCGCGTCGCATATCTCGAGGAAGGCGACATCGCCGACGTGCGCCGCGAGGGCTACGTCATCCGTGACGCGGCGGGCGCGCCGGTCGCGCGCACGATCGTGGAAGTGAAGGGCAGCGGCGATGCCGTCGAGCTCGGCCCGTACCGCCACTACATGCAGAAGGAGATCTTCGAGCAGCCGCGCGCGCTGGCCGACACGCTCGAAAGCGTCGCCGGCATCGGGCCCGAGCTCTTCGGCGCCGCCGCGGCCACCATGCTGCCGAAGGTCGACTCGGTGCTCATCCTGGCGTGCGGCACGAGCTACTACTCGAGCCTCGTCGCCAAGCAATGGGTGGAAACGCTCGCGCGCATTCCGTGCGCGGTCGAGATCGCCAGCGAATACCGCTATCGCGACAGCGTGCCGCGCGAGAGTGCGCTCGTGGTGGTGGTATCGCAGTCGGGTGAGACGGCCGACACGCTGGCAGCGCTGAAGCACGCGCGCGCCCTCGGCCATCGCTACACGCTGGCCGTCTGCAACATGGCCACGAGCTCCATGGTGCGCCAGACGGACATGGTGTTCCTCACGCGCGCCGGCACCGAAGTGGGCGTCGCGTCGACCAAGGCCTTCACCACGCAGCTCGTCGCGCTCTTCCTGCTCGCGCTCACGCTGGCGAAGCTGCGGGGACGCCTCGGTGCCGAGGATGAGGACCGCCACCTCGAAGCGCTGCGTCATTTGCCCGGCGCGGTGCGCGGGGCGTTGGCGCTCGAGCCGCATCTCATCGCCTGGGCCGAGGCCTTTGCGCGCAAGCAGCACGCACTGTTCCTCGGCCGCGGCCTGCACTATCCGATCGCACTGGAAGGCGCGCTCAAGCTCAAGGAAATCTCCTACATCCACGCCGAGGCGTATCCGGCCGGCGAGCTCAAGCATGGTCCGCTCGCGCTGGTGGACGCGAACATGCCGGTGGTGGCGATCGCACCCAACGACACGCTGCTCGAAAAGCTCAAGTCCAACCTGCAGGAAGTGCGGGCGCGCGGCGGCGAGCTGTATGTTGTCGCCGACCTCGACAGTCACCTGTCGGCCAATGACGGCGTGCACCTGATCCGCATCGCGGAGCACCGTGGCCTGCTGTCGCCCGTCGTGCACGTGGTGCCGCTGCAGCTGCTCGCCTATCACACCGCCGTCATTCGAGGCACGGACGTCGACAAGCCGCGGAATCTGGCGAAGTCGGTGACGGTGGAGTAGCGCCGGTTCGCTGCGTGGCGACGCGACGCTTCCTTCGCAGCGCCGCGCCACGGTAGAGTAGCGGGCTTACCCAGGCCGACAGCCGGTGCGCGTGCGCGCGCCGGCATGCATTTTCGATGCTCCGTTTCTTCGAACGACTCGTCGACCCGTACCCCGACGATCCGCCGGCGCCGCCGCCGCGCGGCTTTTTCCCGTTCCTGTGGGCGTGCACGCGCGGACTGCGCCGTTACCTGCTCGCCATGACGCTGCTGACCGCCGGCATCGGCGCCTTCGAGGCGCTGCTCTTCAGCATGCTCGGCCACATCGTCGACTGGCTCGGTGCCGTGGCTCCCGCGGAGCTGTGGACCAGGGAGCGCGGAACGCTGCTGCTGCTCGCGGTGGTCCTCGCCGGCAGCCTCGGGCTCGTTGCGCTCCAGTCCGCGATCAAGCAGCAGACGCTCGCCGGCAACTTTCCGATGCGCCTGCGCTGGATCTTCCACCGCCTGATGCTCGGCCAGAGCATGGCGTTCTACCAGGACGAGTTCGCGGGCCGGATCGCCGCCAAGGTCATGCAGACGGCGTTGGCCGTGCGCGACGTGTGGATGATCTTCGCCGAGCTGATCGTGTTCGTGACCATCTATTTCGTGACCATGCTGGCCGTGCTCGGCGGCTTCGACGCGTGGCTGCTCGGCGCATTCGTCGGCTGGCTGGCGCTGTATGCGTGCTCGCTCTGGTATTTCGTGCCGCGTCTCGGCCGCGTGGCGCAGGAGCAGGCCGACGCACGCTCCCTCATGACCGGGCGGATCACCGACGCGTACACGAACATCGCGACGGTGAAGCTGTTCTCGCACGCACGCCGCGAGGCGGGCTTCGCGCGCGGCGCCATGCAGGAGTTCCTGGGGACGGTGCATGCGCAGATGCGGCTCGTCACCGCATTCGAGATCGTGAACCATGCGCTGACCATGGCGCTCATCGCGAGCTCGGCGGGCATGACGCTGTGGCTGTGGATGCAGGGACGCGTCGGCGTCGGCGCGGTGGCGGCCGCCACCGCCATGGCGCTGCGCCTCAACGGCATCTCGCACTGGGTCATGTGGGAGATGGCGGCGCTCTTCGAGTACATCGGCACCGTGCAGGATGGCATCAACACGCTCGCGCGCACCCACCAGGTGACCGATCGCGCCGGCGCGCGTCCGCTCGCGGTCACGCGCGGCGAAATCCGCTTCGATCACGTGACGTTCGCGTATGGCGGCGCCACGCGCGTCATCGACGATCTTTCGCTCGTCATCCGGCCCGGCGAGAAGATCGGGCTCGTGGGGCGCTCCGGCGCAGGCAAGTCGACCATCGTCAATTTGCTGCTGCGCTTCTACGACGCCGAAGCGGGCCGCATCCTCATCGACGGCCAGGACATCGCGCTCTGCACGCAGGAGAGCCTGCGCGCGCAGATCGGCATGGTGACGCAGGACACGTCATTGCTGCATCGCTCGGTGCGGGACAACGTCCTGTACGGCCGTCCCGATGCGACCGATGCGAGCATGGAAGCGGCGGCGCGCCGCGCCGAGGCCGACGTGTTCATCGCGGGCCTGGCCGATGCGAAGGGCCGGCACGGCTACGATGCGCACGTGGGCGAGCGCGGGGTGAAGCTCTCGGGCGGGCAGCGTCAGCGCATCGCGATCGCGCGCGTGATGCTCAAGGACGCGCCGATCCTGCTGCTCGACGAAGCGACGAGCGCGCTCGATTCGGAAGTCGAGGCCGCGATCCAGCAGAGCCTGTATCGGCTGATGGAAGGCAAGACCGTGGTCGCGATTGCGCACCGGCTCTCCACCATCGCGGCGATGGACCGGCTCATCGTGCTCGATCACGGCCGTATCGTCGAGGAAGGCACGCACCGCCAGCTGCTCGCGCGCGAAGGCCTGTATGCACGGCTGTGGGCGCACCAGAGCGGCGGCTTTCTCGGTGCCGAGGACGACGATGGCGCTCCCGCGCTCCCGACGGCCGATGCGAGCAACGAGGACATCGCCGTCGAGGACGCGCCAGGCCGCATCGAAGCCGCGCACATCGGCCACGACCAGCTGACCGGCTCGGAGCCGCGCTGATGAGCGCAGCACAGGCGTCCAATCCGACGCTCGACGCCGCCCGTGCCGAGCATCGCGCGGGCCGTTTCGCCGCTGCCGAGGCGTTGTTTCGCCAGGTGCTCGCTGCGACACCGAACGATGCCCACGCGCTGCACGAGCTCGGCATGCTGTCCTACCAGACCGGACGCCACGCGCAAGCCGCCGACCTCGTGCGCTCGGCGCTGCGCGTGCTGCCGGACGACGTGGAGATGCAGCACGACCTTGGCAACGTGCTGGAGGCGATGGGCGATCTCCAAGGCGCGCTGCATTGCTACCACGCCACGCTGGCGCGCGAGCCCGGTCATGCGGACGCGCAGTACAACGTTGCCGGCGTGTACCAGAAGCTCGGTCGCGCCGACGACGCCATCGCCGCCTATCGTGCAGCAATCGCGGCGGCGCCCGCGCAGGCGGATGCCTACAACAACCTCGGCACCGTCCTGCAGGCGCAAGGCCGCCTCTCGGACGCGACGATCCAGTATCGCGATGCCATCGCGCGGCAACCGCGCGTACCGGTCTACCACTACAACCTCGGCAACGCGCTGCTCGCGCAGGGCCGCTTCGACGATGCCATCGACGCCTATCGGGCAGCGCTGCAGCTGGCGCCAGGCCATGCGGCCACGCGCGCGAACCTCGGCGTCGCGCTGTTCGCGCGCGGCAACGCGCTGCATGCGGAAGGCCGGCTCGAGGAAGCCGCGATGAGCTTTGCCGCATCGGTGGCCGAGCGGCCCGACTATGCGGCGGCGCACAACAACCTCGGCGGCGTGTTCCTCGAGGTCGGGCATGCGGAGCCTGCGCTCGACTGCTATCGCCGTGCGCTGGCGCTCGACGACGATCCGGCCATCGGCGCCAACTTTGCGCGTGCGCTGCGCAAGGCGAATGTCGCGCGCGACGATGCCGCGTTGCGCGATCTTGCGGCACGTGCGCTGCGCGTGCCGTGGGCGCGCCCGGGTGAGCTTGCGGGTGCCGCGGGCGCGCTGCTCGGCGCGCATCCGGTGCTCGGGCCGCTCATCGAGCGCGGTGAAGCCGGCGCATGGGACGTTCTCGCGCGGGAGCCGTTGTTCCTCGCACTCCTCGAGCGTGCGCCTGTCGTCGGCGCCGCAATGGAGCGCTTCGTCACGGCACTGCGCCGCACGCTGCTCGCGCGCGTGCTGGCGTCGACGCCCTTCACCGACGACGAGCTCGTGCTCGCGTGCGCGATCGCGCGCCAGTGCTTCGTCAACGAATACGTGTTCGCCGTCGCACCGGACGAGATGGCGCAGGCCGAAACGCTATTTGCACGCCACGACGCGGCGCTCGCCGGACGGGAGGACCCTGCAGCGTCGAGCGTGGCGGCCGCGGCAGCCTATCGGCGCCTGGACGGCCTGGCGCACGCAGAGCGCCTGGTCGCGCGTACAGCGCCCGGCCCGCTGCGTGCGGTGTTGACGCAGCAAATCGTCGAGCCCGCACGCGAGCGGAGCTTGCGTGACGCGCTGCCGCCGCTCACGCCGGTCGTCGACACGGTTGCGCGGCGCGTGCAGGCGCAGTACGAAGACAATCCGTACCCGCGCTGGATCGACCTGCCGCAGCATCCGCCCGTCGCATTCGATGCGTGGTTGCACCAGCAAATGCCGCTGGCCGACTTGCCGGCGCGGCCGGGCGATGCGGCGCTCGACGTGCTGATCGCCGGCTGCGGCACTGGACAGGAAGCGCTCGAGACGGCCGAGCGCCATCCCGCAGCGCGCGTGCTCGCCATCGATCTCAGCCGCGCGAGCCTCGCGTACGCGCAACGCATGACAGAGGCACGTGGCGTTGCGACAATCACCTACGCGCAAGCCGACCTCGTCGCGCTGCCCGCGCTCGGTCGCACGTTCGACGTCATTTCCTCGGTCGGCGTGCTGCACCACCTGGCCGATCCGCTGGCCGGATGGCGTGCCTTGCTCGCCTGCCTGCGCGCCGGAGGGCTGATGCAGGTCGGCCTCTACAGCAGCGCGGCGCGGCGCGACGTGGACGCCGGCCGCGCGTTCGTCGCCGCGCGTGGCGACGCGCCGACGCCGGCCGGCATCCGTGCCGCGCGCGCAGCGTTGCGCGCCGACGGCCACTTCGACCGCCTCACCGCGCTGCGCGATTTCCATGCGACCAGCGAATGCCGCGACCTGCTGTTCCACGTCCAGGAGCGCACCTTCACGTTCGAGCAGCTGGGCGCGGCGCTCCATGGCCTTGGCGTCGAGCTGCTCGGATTCGTGGTCGAGCCGGCGGTCCTCCATGCCTATCGACAGGCGCATCCGGAGGATCGACGCGCCGTCGACCTCGAACGCTGGGCGCGCTTCGAGCAGGAACGGCCGGACACGTTCCTCGGCATGATGCAGTTCTGGGTTCGCAAGCCCGCCTGACGCTGCGATTGGCGGAACGCGCCCGGGTTTGCCGGGCGTCGTATTCCCGGATATATTGCGCAGTCGACGTATCCGACCGAATATGACGCCTCCCCGTGCCCTTTGCCTGTGCGCAGCCTTCGCGGGCGCACTCCTCGCGGGTGCGGCGCAAGCATGCAGCGCGGCCGAAATCCTGGTGAGCGCGGCGACCAGCCTCACGAACGCGTTGCGCGACGTCGGGCAGCGCTTCGAAGCGCAGCATCCCGGCGACACCGTGCGGTTCAACTTCGCCGCGTCCGACGTGCTGCTCGCGCAGATCGACAAGGGCGCGCCCGCGGACGTGTTCGCGTCGGCCGACGAGGCCACGATGGATCGCGCGGAGCGCGCGGGCCGCGTCGTGCGCGGGGCGCGCCGCGACTTCGCGTCCAACGCGCTCGTCATCGTCGTACCGCGCGGCGGGACGCACGTTGCCTCGATCGCCGCGTTGCGCGAGGCAGAAGTGCACCGCGTCGCCATCGGCAGCCCGCGCAGCGTTCCGGCCGGACGCTACGCCAAGGAAGCGCTGGTCGACGCAGGCGCGTGGGACGCGCTGCAGCCCAAGCTCGTGCTCGCGCAGAACGTGCGCCAGGTGCTCGATTACGTGGCGCGTGGTGAAGTCGACGCCGGTTTCGTCTACGCCACCGATGCTGCCATCATGCCCGACCGGGTCGTCGTCAGCGTGAGACCCGCGACGCGCGACACCGTGCGCTATCCCGTTGCCCCGCTCACCGACTCACGGCAGCCCGCGCTTGCGGGCGCGTTCGTCAGTTTCCTGGCGAGCCCGCAGGCGCAGGCGGTGCTCGCGCGCTACGGCTTCGCGCCGCCGGCCGCGCCGTGAGCCGCACGCGCGCAGCACGAGAACGGTTCCGATGAGCGGCGTCGCCATTCCCCTGCTGCTCACCCTCAAGGTCGCGTTCACGGCAACCCTCGCGGCCCTGGTCGCCGGTGTCGCGGCGGGCTGGCTGCTCGCCCGCACGCGCTTTCCCGGCCGTGAAGCGCTCGATGCGGTGCTCTTGCTGCCCATGGTGCTGCCGCCGACCGTCATCGGTTACTACCTGCTCGTGGTGCTGGGCACGCACGGCGCAATCGGCGCGTGGCTCGACACGACGTTCGGCGTTCGCCTGGTGTTCTCATGGCAGGGCGCCGCCATCGCGGCCGCGGTGGTTGCCTTTCCCCTCGTGTTCAAGGCGGCCCGCACGGCGTTCGAGTCGGTCGACCCCAATCTCGAAAAGGCCGGTCGCTCGCTCGGCTACGCGGAATGGCGCGTGCTCGCCCGCATCACGCTGCCGCTTGCCTGGCGCGGCATCGCGGCGGGTGCCATGCTGGCGTTCGCGCGCGCGACCGGCGAGTTCGGCGCGACGCTCATGATCGCGGGCAACATCCCCGGCCGCACGCAGACGTTGTCGATCGCGATCTATGAAGCGGTACAGGCCGGTGACGATGCGCTGGCCAACAGCCTCGTGGTGCTCGCCTCCATCACCTGCATCGTGCTGCTCGTCGCCGCGGCGGCCATCGTGCGGCGCGGCCATCTGCGCATCGTGCCGGTCTAGCGATGCGCTTCGACGTCGACATCCGCAAGCGGGTGACAGCTGCGGGCCGCGTATTCGATCTCGACGTCGCCTTTTGCGCCGACAGCGAGCGGCTGGCCCTGTTCGGCCCATCGGGGGCGGGCAAGTCGCTGACCTTGCAGATCCTTGCCGGGCTCGTTGCGCCGGATGAGGGCTTCGTGCGCGTCGACGGGCGAACCTGGTTCGATTCGAAGCGGCGGATCGACGTGCCGGCGCGTGCGCGGCGCATCGGCTACGTCTTCCAGGATTACGCGCTGTTTCCGCACCGGACGGTCGAGCAGAACGTCGCCGCAGCGCTGGTCTCGCCTATCCTCGGACGCTTGCACGGTGCCGCGCGGCGGGAGGTGGGCGACCTGCTCGAAGCGCTTGCGCTCGCCCGCCTGAGCGACAGCTATCCCGCCCAACTGTCCGGCGGCGAACGCCAGCGCGTTGCGCTCGGGCGCGCGCTGGCGCGCAGGCCGTCCGCGTTGATGCTGGACGAGCCGTTCTCCGCACTCGACGCCCCGTTGCGCAGCCGCGTGCGTGCCGAGCTGCTTGCGCTGCACGAGCGCTTCGCAGTGCCCTACGTGCTGATCACCCACGATGCCGAGGACCTGGCCACGTGTGCCGACGCGGTCGTGACGCTGGCCGGCGGGCGGGTGGTGGCGCAGGCGGCCGTGGCCGCCGACGCGCCGGCGTCGTCGTCATCGGCCACCCGTGGGCAATCCGTGGGGTCGCGCGCCTGAAGCTCTCCTCAGCCGGCAAGGTGCCGGCATC
Source organism: Casimicrobiaceae bacterium (assembly GCA_035475895.1). GTDB lineage: Bacteria > Pseudomonadota > Gammaproteobacteria > Burkholderiales > Casimicrobiaceae > VBCG01. The sequence goes on from DATILY010000109.1 coordinate 32,404, forward strand.
GAAGAGGAGAGCAGCATGCAATCGCGTTACGACACCCTCGTGGATCCGGCGGAGCGTCGCTTCGTGGCGCGCGCGCAGCTGTGGGCGGCTGCGGTCGTCCTGGCGCTCATCGCCGCAGGCGCAGCCCTTTATCCGGTGGACCGGCCGGCACCGCAGGCCGACGCCGTGCGCGGCGCGCCGAGCGCCCCGGCGTCGTCGCCGCTCGATATGCGGCCGATCGGCCTAGGGGAGGGCGCATGAACCACGAAGCGGTCAGCGCGCTCTTTTTCGACGAGGCGTACGTCGTTCCGGCCCACCAGTCCGCGCCGCGCCTGTTCGCCACGCTGCCGCATGGCCGCGAACAGGTCGAGCGCATGGCGCACGTCATGGCGACGGCTCACCTCGTTGCAGTCGCGCAATCGATCTGCCTGCGCGAGCTCGGTCGCTACGTGGACGCCGCGCGCGACAGCATCGTCGGCACGAAAGTCGACTGCCGCCATTGCGCGGTCGTGCCGCCCGGCGCGCGCATCCGGTTGGCCGGTTGGGTGCAACAGCTCGCCGAGCGCGAGGTGACCTTCTGGGTGTTCGCGCAGGACGACGACGAGGAGGTCTGCAAGGGCGCGATCACCTTCGGCATCGTGCCGCGCGACCAGCTCGACCGCCTGATCCTGCGCAAGACGCAGGCGATCGCGCGACGCGAGCTATGCGTGCCCGCGTGAGACCGGCTCGAGCCAGCCCATCTTGCGCATGCAGCGGTTGAACCACTGGACGCCGATCGCGATCACGCCGTTGGTATTGAGGGTCACCACGGCGTCGCCATGTGCGCCAGGCCCCGGAGTCCAGGGGCCTACGGCGCAGCCGTCCGGTCGGAAGAGCGAGTTGCCGTAGGGATTGCGCAGCACCACGTAGTCGCGCTCGTCTTCACGATAGAGCCCGAGAACGGCGTACGCATGATGATGGAACAGCCCGGTCTTGCGCCAGCCCAGGCCGCCTGTGTCGTGGGTGCCGTCGAACGTCCACGCCATGACGGGCACGCGCGTCACGCCCCGTTCGTCGGTCAGCTTGCGAACGTGGGCGGACAACCGGTCTGCAGGGCTTCCGGTGACGTTCACGCGCGTCCTGGCATGGCCTCCGGCCAGCATGCGCGCGGCGATCTGCGGCTCGACACCGACCGCACCGATGGCCCGATAATCCACCGGCGTCGGTTCGGACTCCAGGCCCTGAAGCTTCACGACGAACGCCTTCTCGAGCAGGGCGGGCCAGGCCTCCTCGCGCTGGGATGAACGCGTATACAGCGGATGGCCCCTCGTGCTGACGGGGATGGTGGTACGCACGGGCGCGCGCCAGTCGACGCCGCTGGCCCCGCGATAGAACGCGAAGGGCACGCCGGCGCCGCTGCGTCGTGCCTGTGTTTGTGCGATGCGGGCCTGCCATGGCGCGGGGAGCGACCACGCGATCGCGATCATCGCCGACACGAGATAGCAGTCTGCGATGGCACCTTGCACCGGGTCGCGCCACGAGGGCCCGTCGACGGTTATCTGGTCCACCGTGCGCCAGGCCCCGACCCGATAGGTTCCAACCGGGTCCTGCGCATCCAGGACGGCATTCGCCACCGGCACGATGAATGGCAGCACGCGCGCAACCACGTCCTTGCCGTACAGGTCGATGAGCTGCTTCGCGGCGTGCGACGCGAGCACGTCGTCTAGGTTTTGCGGGTCGCGCACGGCCTCCGCGACCGCGCGGAACAGGTCGAGCCGCGCGGGCGCGCCACCGCTGCCGTCGAAGAGCGTCGCGAGATCCGCCACCTGGTACACCTTGGTGAGGAATCCCGCGAGCGCTTCGGCGTCGGCGCCATCCGGCGGCGCGCCCTCCATCAACTCCGCGAGTGCGAACGGGTTGACCGACCAGGGCTTCACTTGTTGGTGTTGGTCGTGATGTCCTGGCCTCCGCCCGGCGGCCGGCTGGCCGCGTCCGACAATGCCTTCTCGGCCTGCTGCAGCGCCTTGATCGCCGCCTGCACGCGTCCGCGTGCGCCGTCGATCTGCTTCTTCTTCTGCGCCCATGTCGGCGCGCGTGATGTCGTCTTCCGGGTTGCCATGCGGTTCCTCCCTGGGGTTACGGACGTAAGGGCACGCGCACCTGCGCCGCCTGCCCGGAAGCGCCGCCCGCATGCGCTTCGTTCATCATCGCTTGGTGCAGCCGCTGCGTCTCCTCGGACGGCGCGACGCCGAGCACGATGGACAGCATGTCGCGCAGCCGCCGGTACACCCGCAGCACCTCGGCGCTTTGGCCGGCCCGCGCGCGTGCCCGCATCAGCGCGCGGGCGAGATCTTCCGACGTCGGGTCGGCTGCGAAAGCACGCTCGAGCGCGGGGACGAGCCGGGCATCGTCGCGCCCGTCGAGCAGCGTATCGGCGATGAGCAGCGCGGCACGGACAGCGGTCGCGACCGCTTCGCGCGCCGACAGCACCCACGGTGTTTCGGCATCGTCGGGCAGGAACGGCCCGGCGAAGTGCTCGAGCACGGCGGCGATCTCCGCGGCCGTTCCCTCGACGTCGACCGCATGTCCTCGAACGCTGGCATCGCGCCGTGCGCGCGCGCTCGCGAGGGCGGCCAGCAGCAAATGCACATCGGTCCACACGCGCGCACCTGCGAGGGCGAGCCGCCCGTCGGCCGACGTGACGGCATCGTCGTCGTGCAGCAGTCGGCGCAGGCGCGACACGGTCATGTCGACCGACTTGCGCGCGTTGGCAGCGTCCGCATCCGGCCACAGGCGCTCCGCCACCCAGTCCTTGTCCGCCGAGTCGCGTCCGAGCGCCTGGCATGCCACCAGCAGCTTGAGCAGCTCGAGCGGCTTGTCCTGGCTCTTGTGCGAGGGTCGGTACGGCGCGTCGCCGATGGTCAGGGCAAACGCGCCGAGCGTGCGCACCTTCACGGGCCAGGGCCATTGCGGCCCCGTGAGCGGCGGCGGATCGAGCGCCTGGCTCGCGATCATCCGTCGCACGAACGCAGGCTCGATGTCGTGCGCCAGCGCGGCCGCGCACAGCGGGCCGGCCACCGCGGGTACGCGAGCGAACAGGTTCACGAAGCCGATCCCCGCCGCGCGCTCGAAGGTACGGGCGAGCAGGACATGGTCGGTTGCGCCGGCGCGCATGAAATCGAGCGCGTCCGCGAGCACGCGCGCGGCATCGGCCTGGCGATCGTCGAGGCCCTCGAGTGTCGTGCGGGCCAGCGCCGCCGCCTCGTCCAGCCGCTCGCACGCGGCGAGGCCGTAGATGCATTCGAGCTGGAAGATGCGGGTGTGCGTGCCCGAGTAGCCGGCCAGGCGCGCGGTCGCGAGCGCCTGCTCCGCCCAGCGCAGGCCTTCATGCGCGCGCTTGCTCTGGAGCATGACGCGTGCGGCGAAGCGCTCGTATTCCGCGCGCTGCGCGGGCGGCGCTGCGCGGGCCAGTTGCTCGAGCGCAGCCAGGCGTTCCGTCGCCTCGTCGAGCGCATGCAATTTCAGCGCTGCGTTCACGCGCGCCATGCCCAGCTCGAACGCCAGCCGCTTCGACGCTGTTTGCTCGACGAGTGCCGCGGCCAGCGCGAAATGCTCGGCGGCCACGTCGTGGCGCCCGTCCTCGATGAAAGCCCATGCTGCGCTGATGCACCAGCGGCCGCGTTGCAGCGCGCCCCGCGCACCCTCGGCGATCGCGCGCGTCGCCGTCACCATGGCCTGCGCGCGTTCCGGGCCGCGAAAGATCCGCGCATCGTCGATGAGCAGCCGTGCAGCCGCGACCGGCTCGTCGGCGGTCAGCCAGCCGCCCGACTGGTCCATGAGCGTGCGCACCCGGTTCAGCAAGGCTTCGGCGTCATAGTGCTCGGGATACGCCCCGCGCACGATCGCCGCGCAGATGGCGCCAAGGCACAGCGCAGTCTCGTACACCGCTCCGGCCGCGACCGGATCGTCGCCACCTGCATGCTCGTAGCGGCGCATCCAGGCGTCGAGCGTGCGCACGTCCGCATATTCGAGCCCGAACGCCGTGATGACCCGTGCAGCGGCGACCCGGCGCCCGTCGGCATCGCCTGCGCGATCGAAGCTGTCGTGCGCGCGCTCGAACCACGCGCGGGCCGCCTCCTCGTCGATGCCGAGCAGCGCTTCACCGGTCCAGAAGCAGAGCCAGGGACGCTCGTCGACTTCGGCGGCAGGCAGGCGCGCGACGGCGCGTGCGAGCAGGGCCGCCTGGCCGTTGCGCGCATAGCGCTCCGCAAGCGGCGCGAGCAGCGTCGCCGCCCGCGCGAACCGCGCATGGCCGATCAACAGGTCGAACGCATCGTCGTCGTAGCCGTGGCTCGCAAGGACTCCGGCGGTGCGCTCGACGAGGGCCTGCACCGCGCTGTCGCCCAAGCGTGCGCGCAGCAGCGATTGCGCCCCGCGCCGCACCAGCCCGTGCGCTTCGTACACTGCCATGCGCGGATCGTTCGCGCGTTGCAGGAGACCCTGGGCATGCAGGGGATCGATCTGTGCCGCGGCTTCGTCACCTGCCAGCGCGGATGCCATCGCGCGCGAGAACTGGGGCGCGAAAGCGGTCTGCAGCAGGAGGTCGCGACGCGCCGGCGCCATGGCGTCGAGGAGGCGCGTGAGCAGATGCAGGTGCATCTCGTCGACCGCGCGCATCGTGTCGGGTCCCGGGTGCGCCAGCCGCAGCATCTCGCATGCCAGGACCACGGCGCCGGCGTGACCGCCGGTCAAGCCGGCAAGCGCGCGCCCGTCGATGTGCACGACGCGCGCTTCGTGCGCGAGCTTCGCGCATTCCTCGGCGTCGAACGCGAGCCGCACGTCGTTGCAGATGGCAAGCCGCCGCGAGGCGATGGCGTCGAAGAACGCCGGCGTGGGTGGCTCCTCGCCGACGAGCCAGACGTCCACGTCGGCTGCCGTGACGACGAAGCGCGCGAGCGCCTGCGCAAGTGAAGCGCGCGTGGCCTTGTGCACGTCATCGAACACCACGACGCCTCCGGCGCAACGTGCGGCCATCGCCGCGAAGAATCGCGCGGCGAAGCCCGCTTCGTTGGCGTGATCCTCGTCGGTGAACGCGGGCAGCGGGTGGATCGGCGGGAACGCCGCGTCGGCCGCAGCGCTCAAGCTGGCGTAGAAGTACGCCGGATCCTCGTCGCGCGCATCGATGCGATACCAGGCGACGGTGCGCTCGCGGGCGCATTGCGCGACCAGCGTGGATTTGCCGCTGCCCGACGGGCCCGCGAGCCAGCGGGCGCGCGCGCGGGCGGTGTGCAGGCTGGCGAGCGCACCCGGCCGGTCGATCGTGCCGTCGAGCGACGGCTGGACCGTCTTGAACGCAACGACCGGAGTGCCCTGCGACTTCATGGGACTCTTCCGCTGGAGGAAGTCAGGCTAAGCGATGCGCGGAGGGGCCGTCAAGGCGCCGATTCCGTCGCAGCCGCGTTCGTGGCACTGTGCGGGTGCGATCCATGCCAGCCGCCAACATCCAGTTCCGCTTGCGCGTCACGCGCGGCGATGACATCGCCGTCGGGCCGGGCAAGGTCGACCTGCTCGAAGCGATCGCGCGCGCAGGATCGATCACCGCCGCTGCGCGCGCGCTCGGCATGTCGTACCGGCGCGCCTGGCTGCTCGTCGACACGATGAACCGCTCGTTTCGTGCGCCGGTCGTCGAGGCCGAGGCCGGCGGCAAGCGCGGCGGGGGAACGCGGCTGACGCCGCTCGGCGACGAGGTGGTGCGGCGCTATCGCGCCAGCGAGCAGCTCGCGCAACGCGCGGCGGCGGCGGAGTTGCGCGCACTGGTGCGGCTGCTGCGCTGAGCCGATCGGGTAGGATGGCCGTGCCTCCCGGGACGCCCGCCATGGATTTCGCGTTCATCCTCGATCCGCTGCCGCAGCTGAAGGCCTACAAGGACACGAGCATCTCGATGATGCGCGCGCTCGCCGCGCGCGGACACCGGATCCACGCGCTCGAGCAGGCCGACCTGTATTGGCGTGACGGCCTCACCGCGGCACGCGCTCGCGCGCTGACGCTGACCGACGACGACCACGACTGGTATCGCGAGGATGCGGCCGAGGAGCGCCCGCTGCGCGATTTCGCCGCAGTCATCATGCGCAAGGACCCGCCGTTCGACATGGAGTACGTGTACTCGACGTACCTGCTCGAGGCGGCCGAGGCGCAGGGTGCGCGCGTGTTCAACCGGCCGCGCGCGATCCGCGATCACAACGAGAAGATGGCGATCGCCCGGTTTCGCGAATTCGTCGCGCCCACGCTCGTCACGCGCGACACGGCGCGCATCGGCGCCTTCATCGACGAGCACGGCGACGTGATCGTCAAGCCGCTCGACGGCATGGGGGGCACCTCGATCTTCCGGGTGCGCGCCGACGATCCCAATCGCAACGTGATCCTCGAAACCGTCTCGGTGTACGGCTCGCGCACCGTGATGGCCCAGCGGTTCATCCCGCAGATCGCGGAGGGCGACAAGCGCGTGCTGCTGATCGCGGGCGAGGTCGTTCCGTATTGCCTCGCGCGCATCCCCAAGCCCGGCGAGACCCGCGGCAACCTCGCCGTCGGCGGCCGGGGCGTGGCCCAACCGATCACGGCGCGCGATCGCGAGATCGGCACGGCGCTCGCCGGCGTCCTGTGGCGCGAGGGGCTGCTGGTCGTCGGGATCGACGTGATCGGACCGTTCCTCACCGAGGTGAACGTCACGAGCCCGACGTGCTTCGTCGAGATCTCGCAGCAGAGTGGCTTCGACGTGCCGGGCCTGTTCGCCGACCGGCTGCTCGAGCACCTGCAGGCAGGCGGTTGATCGCGGTCGCGCACACCAGGCACGCGACCGTTCGTCGCGCCTGACGCCGGCGCGCGGCGCGGCGCGCCGGCGAAGCGCGTGCTAACATTTTTGCCGTGGCACCCTCATGATCGGCGTCCTCATCATCGCGCACGGCTCGCTCGGCGAAAGCCTCGTCGGGGCCGTCACGCATGTCCTCGGCGCGCGGCCGCCGCAGTTCGAGGTGTTCGGCGTATCGGCCAGCGACGACCCGCTGCTGCTCCTGCCCAAGGCGCGCGCGGCGCTCGCGAGCGTGAACACGGGCGAGGGCGCGCTCGTGTTCTCGGACCTGTATGGCGCCACGCCATGCAATCTGGCGATCAAGCTCGCGCACCCGGGCCACGTCGAGGTCGTGTCCGGCGTCAACCTGCCCATGCTCGTCCGCGCATTCACGTATCGCACGAAGGGCATGGACACCCTCGTCAAGAAGGCCATCTCCGGCGGCTGCGAAGGCGTCCTGCACGTCGAGATCGATCCCGTCTATGCAGCGACGCGAGATTGAGATCGTCAACAAGCTGGGGCTGCACGCGCGGGCGTCGGCCAAGCTCACGCAGCTTGCGGCCAAGTTCCAGAGCGACGTGCAGATCGCGCGCAACGGCCGCAAGGTCAACGCCAAGAGCATCATGGGCGTGATGATGCTGGCTGCGGGCAAGGGGTCGCGCGTCACGCTCGAAGTGGACGGCGCCGACGAGAACGAGGCGATGGACGCGTTGTGCGCGCTCATCGGCGACTGTTTCGGCGAAGGCGGCTAGCGTCCGGCCGATGCTTGCGCGACCGCAAGCTTCATGACAAATGCGTAACAGGCCGGAACCAACCGCAAAGCGGAAGGCTCCATACCGTGTCGCAAGCGTGCCGCGTCCCTGCGCGCTGCTCATGGAAGGCAGGCCATGAACGTCAGCTTCGCCCTGCACGGCATCGGAGTCTCCGGCGGCATCGCGATCGGGCGCGCGCAGCTCGTTTCGCACGCGATGCTCGAGGTGGCGCATTACAACATCAGCGCGCGCGCGGTCCCCGCGGAGATCGAGCGCTTCGAAGCGGCCGTACGCGAGGTGCAGTCCGAGCTCGAGACGCTGCATACGGCCATGACGTCGGGCGACGTGCCCGGTGAGTTCGGTGCGTTCCTGGACGTGCACTGGATGATCCTCAACGACGTCACGCTCTCGGAGGCCCCCAAGAAGATCATCAGCGAGCAACGCTGCAATGCGGAGTGGGCGCTCACGCAACAGATGGGCGTGCTGCTCGAGCAGTTCGACCAGATCGAGGATCCGTACCTGCGCGAGCGCAAGGCCGACGTGTTCCAGGTCGGCGAGCGCGTGCTCAAGCGGCTGATGGGCCGTCCGGGCGCCGTGCGTGCCGCGTCCGCCGAGGAGCAGACGATCCTCGTCGCGCACGACCTGTCGCCCGCCGACGTGATCCAGTTCAAGCAGCATCACTTCGCCGCTTTCCTCACCGACCTGGGCGGCGTCACCTCGCACACGGCGATCGTGGCGCGCAGCCTCAACGTGCCGGCCGTCGTGGCAGCGCACAACGCACGCCAGCTGATCCGCGATGGCGAGATGCTGATCGTCGACGGCAATCATCACGTCGTCATCGTCAACCCGGATCGCGCGATCCTCGCGGAATATCGCCTCAAGCAGAACGAGTTCGAGCTCGAGCGCCAGAAACTGAAGCGCCTGCGCACCAAGCCGGCGCAGACCATCGACGGCGTGCACGTGCAGCTCAATGCCAACATCGAGCTGCCCGACGACCTGGAGGCGGCGCTCGAGAACGGCGCGAACGGGGTCGGGCTCTTCCGCTCCGAGTTCCTGTTCCTCAATCGCGACGGCCTGCCCTCCGAAGACGAGCAGTTCGAGGCGTACCGCCGCGTGGCCGAAGGCATGCACGGACGCCCGGTCACCATCCGCACCTTCGACCTGGGCGCCGACAAGCACAAGGAAGGCCTCGAAGGGTTGTCGCGCGTCGCACCCAATCCGGCGCTCGGCCTGCGCGCGGTGCGCTTCTGCCTTGCGGAGCCGCGCCTGTTCCTCACCCAGTTGCGCGCCGTCCTGCGTGCCTCGCACTACGGCAAGGTACGCATCCTGATCCCCATGCTCGCCTCGGCCTCGGAGATCGACCAGACGCTCGCGCTGCTCGCGCAGGCACGCGAGGCGCTGCGCGAGCAGAACGTGCCCTACGATCCGCAGGTCGCCGTCGGCGGCATGATCGAGATCCCGGCGGCGGTGCTGGCCATGGGCGCGTTCCTGCGCAAGCTCGACTTCCTGTCGATCGGTACCAATGACCTCATCCAGTACACGCTCGCGGTCGACCGGGCGGACGACAGCGTGTCCCACCTGTACGACCCGCTGCATCCTGCAGTGCTGAAGCTCCTCGCCCTGGCCATCGGGGGTGCCCAGAAAGCCAAGGTTCCGATCGCGGTCTGCGGTGAGATGGCCGGCGAGCTCGCGATGACGCGCCTGCTCCTCGGTCTTGGACTGCGCGACTTCTCCATGCACCCGGCGCATTTGCTGAACGTGAAGCAGCGGGTGCTGCAGACGGACGTCACGCAGCTCGCGCCGATCGTCGAGCGCATCAAGCGCACCGACGAGCCGGAGCGCCTGGTCGCGCTGCTGGAAAAGCTCAACGCCTGACGCGGAATGGCGCGCGGCCGCGCCTTGTTCACCTCGCCGCCTCCCATCGGTTCGCAGCGCCGCGCGTGGACAGCGCGCGAAGCGCCGTGCAATAATGCCATTGTCATGAAACGCCCATTACTTGCCCTCGTGTCGCTGTCCCTCGCCTGCGCGGTGGCGCCCGCATCCGGCGTCGGGGTCGGGGAGGCGGCCCCGCCGCTGACCCTCGCAACCGCCAAAGGCGACACCGTCGCCCTCGATGGCCTGCGCGGACAGGTCGTGTACGTCGATTTCTGGGCCTCGTGGTGCGGTCCGTGCAAGCGGTCGTTCCCGTGGATGAACGAGCTCGTGCAGCGCTACGGCGACAAGGGGCTCGCGGTGGTCGCCGTGAATGTCGACAAGAAGCACGACGACGCCGAGCGGTTCCTCACGCAAACACCGGCGCGGTTCACCGTGGTGTACGACGCCCCCGGCGTGACGCCGTCGGCCTGGGCCGTCAAAGGCATGCCGAGCTCGTACCTCGTCGATCGCGCCGGCCGCGTCGTCCTGGTCGAGCAGGGCTTTCGCGACGAGCAGAAGCCCGCAGTCGAGCAACGCATCCGCGAGCTTCTCGCGGCACGCTAGGATTCCCATGATGCAAACCGGACGCGCCTGCGTCATCGTCGCGCTCGCCCTGCTTGCCGGCGCGTGCGCCTCCATCCAGCCGCCGCAGCCCTGGGAAAAGGGCGACCTGGCCAAGCCGCAGATGCAGCTCGACCCCGAGCCGCTCACGGCGAAGGGCACGCAGCACATCTACCAGAGCAAGGAGGGCGCGGCCGGCGGCTACGGCGTCGGCGGAGGCGGCTGTGGCTGCAACTGACCGACGCAAAGCGCCGGTCATCCCCCCGAAAGCGCAAAGGCCCGTCGTCCCCGCGAAGACGGGCATCCAGCGTCGTTCACATGACGGCAAAGCGCGCGCCATGCCTGCCGCGGATCCGCGTGGCGCGGCGCTCCTCGCCGCCGCACTGGCGCTTCCCGGCGTCGTCTCCCCAGCACATGCGCAGACCGCGCCCGATCAGGGCGTGATCGGGCTGCGCTATTTCGACTACCGCGATTGGCAGCCGGGCGCCGAGCGCATGACCGTTCGCAGCCCGTCGCTGTACCTGCTGAAGCCGTTGTCCGATTCGCTGTCGGTCGAAGGCTCCGTCGTGTATGACGCGATGTCGGGCGCTTCGCCGCTGTACTTCAACACCCTGTCGGGCGCGTCGGGCCTCGGCATCACCGACTACCGCACGGCCGGGGACGCCAAGCTCACCAAGTATTTCGATCGCTGGGCCATCGGCGTCGGCGGCGCTTACTCGGGCGAGCGCGACTACAAATCGCGGTCGCTCAACGTCGACGTCCGTACCTGGACCGCCGACAAGAACCGCACGTACGCATTCGGGATCGCCGGCACGAAGGACGACATCAACAGCGCCACCGGGGTTGCCGAAGGCAGGCACAAGGAAACGTACGATTTCCTGGTCGGCGTCACGCAGAACCTCAATGCCGGAGCACTGATCCAGTCGAACCTCACGTATTCCGACGGGCGCGGCTACTACGACGATCCCTACAAGCTGTTCGACCGGCGCCCGGGGACGCGGCACGTGCTCGCCTGGCTCACGCGGTACAACCAGTACGTGGCGCGCTTCGACGCGACGCTGCGGCTGTCGTATCGCTTCATCAGCGACTCGTGGCACGCCGACTCCCACACGCTCGAGGCGGCCTGGGTCCAGCCGCTGCCCTATCAGCTCGTGCTCACGCCCGGCCTGCGCTACATCAGCCAGGACCATGCGTTCTTCTTTCACGGTCCGCCGCTCGGCAACGGGCTGGTCGCGGGACAGCCGTACAGCGCAGATCCAAGGCTGGCGTCGTTCGGCGGCATCACGCCGAGCCTGCATCTGGCCAAGCAGTTCCCGGACGGCTGGAGCGCCGACGTCGGGATGAGCTTCTATCGGCAGAGGGGCAGCTGGCACATCGGCGGCAACGACACGCCGGGGCTGCTCGACTTCTCCGCCCGCTGGTACGAGCTCGGCGTGCAGAAGACGTTCTAGCGGCGCGCAGGCGCGCTACCCTCGGGGCTCCATGCCCCAGCATCGCTTCACGTTCCGCGCCATGGCCGCGCAGCACGAGATCGTCGTCGACGCCCTCGATGCCGTGGCTGCGGGGAACGCCGCGCAAGCCGCGATCGCGGACGTCGCGCGCATCGAAGCGAAGTACTCGCGCTACCGCGACGACAGCGTCACCACCGCGATCAATCGCGCCGCCGGCACGGCCGCGCCCGTGGCCATCGACGGCGAAACCGCCGCGCTGCTGCGCTACGCCGCGCAGTGCCATGCGCTGAGCGACGGCGCGTTCGACCTCACGTCCGGCGTGCTGCGCCGCGCGTGGGATTTCCGTCGCGTGCCGCCCGCCTTGCCCGCGCCGGCAGCGGTCGACGCGCTGCGCGAACTGATCGGCTGGACCGAAGTCGAGTGGGACGATGGCGCCATTCGCCTGCCGCGCGCCGGCATGGAGATCGACTTCGGCGGGATCGGCAAGGAATACGCTGCCGATCGTGCGGCGACGATCCTGGAATCGCACGGCATCCGGCATGCGCTCGTGAACCTCGGCGGCGACGTGCGCACGGTCGGCGCGCAGCACGACGGCACGCCGTGGCGCGTCGGGATCGTGCATCCGCGCGCTCCCGGCAACGTGATCGGCAGCCTCGAGCTCGCGGGTGCGGCGGTGGCGACCAGCGGCGACTACGAGCGTTTCATCGAGGTAGACGGCCGCCGCTACTGCCACCTGCTCGACGCGCGCACCGGCTGGCCCGTGGACCACTGGCAGTCGGCCAGCGTGGTGGCGCCGGTGTGCACGCTGGCAGGGACGCTCGCGACGCTCGCCATGCTGCGCGCCGACGGCGATGCGTTCCTGCGCGGGCAGGGCTTCCGGTTCCTGCTGGTCGACAAAAAAGGCCGGCTCGTGACGTGAGCCGGCCTCCTGGAGCAGAAGCGCTTACTGCGGCGAGCAGAAACCCACGCCGATGCCCATGCCCTCGGCGATCCACGCCTTGTCCACGGGCCGCTGCAGCATCGTGTTGCGTACCGTGACGTCGGTCGTGAACCGATGGTTCGGCGCCGCGCCCTGCCCGTTGTTGTAGAGGCGGAAGACCGGTATCGAGCCGGTCGGACACGTCCCGTCGGCCGCCGGAAGCAGCACATTGAACACCTGGCCCTCGAACTGCCAGTTGGGGTTCTGCGCGACGGTCTGGTACTCGGAGAAGTTCGCCGTGTAGAAATGCGAGCTCTTCGGCGCGAAGCTCGTGCTGAAGAAGCGATACACGATCGCGGAGCTGGAGGGCGCGCCCGCGGTCGCGTACACGTTGAACGACATCCCCGTGCGCGCCCAGCCGACGAACGTTCCGTTGTCGAGCTTGGTGATCTCGTCGGGGATTGCCGTGATGAAGTAATGATCGAAGCCGGCGTTGTAATACTCCACCGCGAGCACCTTGGCGCCGCCGCCACCGCCGCCGCCACCTCCCGAGGTCGCGCCGTTGCCGCTCGCAGCGACCGCCTGCGGGCTGCCGATGCCGGTGCTGACGACGGTGAGCGTCGACGTGCGTGCGCCGCTGGTCGACGGCGTAAAGGTGACGCCGAACTGGCAATTGCCGCCCGGTGGCACGGCCGAGCCTGCGCAGAAGTTGCTCACGATCGCGAATTCGGTCGGATTCGAGCTTGCGACCGACGACACGGTCACGGAGGTTCCGCCGACGTTCGTGAGCGTGACCGTCGAAGGCCCACTCTGCGATCCGACGGTCGTGCCGGGCAGCGAAAGCGCGGCAGGCACCGACAGCTGGCCCGGCTGGGCGGTCACCGCATTGCCGGTGCCGGACAAGGCCACGTTCTTCGTCGTGCCGTTGCTCGCGTTGCTGGTGAACGTCAGCGTCGCGCTGCGGGCGCCGGCGGCGGACGGGTGGAACGACACGCCGACCTGGCACGTGCCCACCGCGACCGCACCCTGGCAGCTGTTGCTCGCGATGTTGAAGTCGCCCGCATTGGCGCCCGCAATGCTGACGCCGCTGAATGTGACCGCCGCCGTTGCGATGGTCGCGGTGGAGGACTGCAGCGAGCTCGCGCCCGTGTTCACCGTGCCGAACGCCAGCGAAGCGGGCACGGAAAGCGTCCCGGCGCCGCCGCCGCCGGTGAAGACGTTATTCAGGTAGGCGGAGATGTCCTGCAGATCGGCATCGGTGATCTGGCCGCCATCGTAGAAGCTCTTCAGCAGGTCGGTCATCGCGGTATTGCCGCCGACCGGGCCATTGATGCCGAGGAGGATGTTCTGCCACGTCGTGCCCGACTTCACGCCGCCCGACGGCTTGTTTCGCTCCGGATCGTTCTTCGGGTTCACGGCATGGCAATCCGAGCAGCCGTACGGAAAGGCGCTGTAAAGCGTCTGGCCGCGCGCGGCGTTCTGCGCAGTGACGCCGCCGGCCGCAAAGGCGAGCAGGAGGAACGCGGAAAGGGCGAGGGTTCGTGCAAACGTCATGTGAAGCTCCGCTGCAGGTGGGCGGCTTCGAAACCCGGCCGGACGCCGGGAGAAGGGAAGCCCACAATGACGATGGCATAATATTCCATTGTCATTAGACGCCGCAACCCGAAACAGGCGCCGTTTATCGGTCCCGTTCGTCGCACCACGACCAGGATCGCCGGTTGCCGATCGTGGTCGGCAGGCGCATGCGCCGGCCGGAGTAGAATGGCCAACGCGCCGATTTGAGCCAGCTTGCGGGCGCGGGACGGTTGTAGAGCCGTCCGACAAATACGGCTAAAGCGGTGTTGTCGCGCGAGTCGCGCCAACCCGACCGCCTCGCAAGCTGGTCGGGTTTTTTGTTGCCTTCGATGCCTTCGTTCTCCGCCACCACCGGGGGTGCACAGACCGCCCCCACGGCCGTTGCGGCCGGCTCGGTCGGTCCCGTCGTCCCGCGGCTTGCGCGCTTCGACGAGCCGCTGCCGCTCTGCTGCGGCCGCACGCTGTCCGGCTACGAGCTGGCCTACGAGACCTACGGCACGCTCAATCCAGACGCCAGCAACGCCGTCCTGGTCTGCCACGCCCTCAACGCATCGCACCACGTCGCCGGGTACTACGAGCATGAGCCCGACAACGTCGGGTGGTGGGACAACATGGTCGGGCCCGGCAAAGCGCTCGACACCGATCGTTTCTTCGTCGTGGGCGTCAACAACCTCGGCAGCTGCTTCGGCTCCACGGGGCCGCTGTCGATCGACCCGGCCACGGGCGCGCCCTACGGCAGCGATTTCCCCATCGTCACCGTCGAGGACTGGGTGGATGCGCAGGCCCGCCTGGCCGACCGGCTGGGGATTCGCCAGTGGGCCGCCGTGATGGGTGGAAGCCTCGGCGGCATGCAGGCGCTTTCCTGGGCGGTGCGGCATCCCAAGCGCGTGCGCCACGCGCTCGTCATCGCGGCTGCGCCCAACCTGTCGGCGGAGAACATCGCGTTCAACGAGGTCGCGCGCCAGGCGATCATGACCGATCCGGAGTTCCACGACGGTCACTACTACGCGCGCGACGCCAAGCCGCGGCGCGGACTGCGCGTGGCCCGCATGATCGGCCACATCACGTACCTGTCGGACGAGCAGATGGAAGCGCGGTTCGGCCGTCAATTGCGCGACGGCCTGCGCTTCTCGTTCGCGCCGGAGTTCCAGATCGAGTCGTACCTGCGCTACCAGGGCGAGAAGTTCGCGGACTACTACGACGCGAACACGTACCTGCGCATCACCAAGGCGCTCGACTACTTCGATCCTGCGCTCGGCAGCAGCGGCGACCTTGCACAGGCGCTGTCGTCGGCGCGGTGCCGCTTCCTCGTCGTGGCCTTCACCACCGACTGGCGCTTCCCCGTGGCGCGCTCGCGCGAGATCGTGCGCGCGCTGGTGCGCCGTCGCCACGAGGTGTCGTATGCGGAGATCGTCGCGCCGCACGGCCACGACGCCTTCCTGCTCGACAA